>DASRHG010000083.1:0-27463 GCA_035650655.1 Binatia bacterium
ACCTCGACATGGTGCAGTACACCAAGCGCGTCAGGACGGACCTATCGACGATCTACGACGCGCATCAGTTCTGCCGAGAGATGGAGCGCATCGCGCAGGAGATGCTCCGCGTGCTTCGTCCCGGAGGATTCTGCGGGTTGCTGATCGGCGATGTTCGCCGCAAAGGGCGGTTCGTCCCGCTCGGTTTTCTGGTGATGTCCGTCTTCATCCGATCCGGGTTCGGGCTGCTGGAGGTCAACGTGAAGGAACAACACAAGACGGCGATGGCGGAGTTCTGGAAGCGAAAGGATACCTTCACCCGCCTGGAGCATGAGTACCTGTTCGTCTTCCAGAAGCCCCAAGTGCAGCATCTCGCTGTACCGACCGACCCTGACACGGCGGCGCAGAACGGGAAGAATAACGGATACGATCCGTTTGTCGGGGTGGTGGAATGTCTGAAGGGATACGGTCGCGTGGTGTTCGGCCAGGACGGATTTTGTCCGGTCGCTGGATACTCCGTCTATACGACGCCGTGCAGCCGGTGCAGCGTGCCATCTAAGTGGCCGACGCCGCCGCTCGTCAGCGAGACGACCGTCGAAACCGCGAAGCCGGAGCCGAAAGCTCGCAAGGCGCCGCGGGCAAAGCGTCCCGCGCTCCGCGTGCGGGGCAAGAACTAGACGAGTTCAATTCGGCCGCGGGATGAAGTGGTCGGGGTCGTCATCCGGCGTGTCGTGGCACTCGCAAAGGCAAAGCGATCCAGGCGCCCCGTCGCGGAGCAGGATCTCCGGGCAGTCGTCGTGCCGTCCCCGTTCGCACTCAGGAAGACGCTCGGCGCTCATGCTCGCCTCCTCGTAGTCCGGTAGCGCGCGTTCCAATTCCGAGCGGGTGGGACGGCGTAGTACTCGCCGGCGTCGCAGTAGAGGAGCTTCCCGCTGCGGGGCTCGTAGACGTACGCGGCCGGGCCGCCGATGATGACGCTGCGGGTCGCATGCAGCCAGGCGGCGACGACAAGGGCGAGCGCGAGGACGGTCGCGGCCAGAACCTGGTTCACGGCGAGGACCTTATCGGCGTCTCGGCGCGCTCGCGCGAGAACTTGAACTCTGCTGCCTGCCGCGCTCAGACGTCGTGCCGGCGTCCTCTGGTGGCGCGATACTCGTCGGCGGTCCAGCCCGGCAGCTTCGAGGGCGATGCGGGATGCACCCAGCGCCGTCGCTCCTCCGTCCGGGAGGGCACGCCAGGCGGCGAGCCGCCGGTCAAGGTCTCGACGTACGCGGCGACGGGCGCGCCAGTCCGGGCATTGGAGGTCGCGCAGTAGCTCGCCGAGCCAGCGCAGGCCCGCCACCAGCTTCACGCGCGCACCTCCTCGACGCCGAGCACCTGCCAGTCCTCGATCTCGACGACGGGCAGCTCGGAGATGTCGTCGGCGGCCTCGATGGCGGCGCCCAGCTCGCGGGCGGCTCGATGATCGGCGCCGAAGCTGATCTGGTCGTCCAGCTCGCGGCCGTCGTCATCGAGGACAGCGCCCTCGCAGAGCCCGACCGTGGATCGAGCGGCGACGATGACGCGGTACACGCGAACGGTCATGTTGCCCTCCTCGTTTCACTCCGCGCGGAAAGTGACGCGGATACGCCGATGGTTTTCGTCGCCTGGTACAGACCGAGCAGGCGCCGTACCTGATCCGCCCACGCCCTCGACGCGCGCTCGTTCGCGAGGTGATCCGCAAGCTGATGTCTCCAGGCGCCGAGCGCGTCGAAGTCCGAGCGGTCGCGAGCGAAGGCGTACAGCGCCGCGCACGGCCGGCAGGCGTTGAGGTGATCGAGCACCTCGCCGCGCGCGGTCGTGGAGTCGATCAGGCTCGACATCGCAGGGTCGAGCGTACCGGCCGGCGGGACCGGGATCCAGGTCGCAGGAGCCGAGGATCTCGCCGGAGATCTTGCCGCACGGCGCTCGGGGCCGTTCCAGGTCACGGACGCAGGCGAGAACCGCCGCCACGGCGCCCAGGAGCCGCGTAGGAGGCGTTCGAGCGCGGCGCCTTAAGCTTCTGCCCGTCCCGCGCGTACAACAGGACCGCAGGACCGCTCGCGGATTCCACCGGCAGAACAGCCACTTACGTGCGGTCCTGTGGCGGTCCAGGGCAGGACCGCTTGCGATCTGCGAGGCGGTCCAGCACAGGACCGCTCCTGGACCGCTACATTCCCCAACGATTTCCTGCACTTAGATCATCTGGAGAGCGGTCCGGTCCTGTCCAGGAGTGCGAGGGTTCGAGACCTCGACGGCAGCCGGGCACCATGAGCGTGAGCCCTTCCCGCAGGCAGATCGTGTCGAAGGACCTGGGGCCGGGCGCCGAGGGTCCGTCGAGAGCGAGCGGCGTTGTATAATAGGAAGGTAGAGGGCGAGATTACTCGGTCTCTGACGGAGGTCACGATGAGCGAGAGGAAGCAAGCCGACGGCGAACGGCGGAGCACGGCGGTCACGATCACCCGCGCGGCCCACAAGGCGATGAAGCGGCTCGCGCTGGAGCAGGACCGCCCGCTCGCGGCGCTGTTCCAGGAGGCGATTGATGCCTACCTGGCGGCGCAGGCGAGTGCCGGTCGGTGAGGTAGGAGGAAGCGGAAATGAGCCCCGAGACGATGCCGGCCCCGACGCAGGCCGGACAGGAAACACTGCGCGCGAACGGCGACGGGAAGTCGTTCACCGCTCGCGACGCCGCGCGCCTTTACCAGGCCCACCACCTGGTTCCGATCCCCTGGCGGGCGGTGAATGGGCGGAAGGCGCCGACCATCAAGGCGTGGAACGACCCGAGCCGCAGGCCGAGCTTCGAGCGCCTCCTCGCGGAGTGGAACGACGGGACGCAGATCGGGCTCGCGACGGAGGAGTCGCGGCTCGTCGTGGTCGATGTCGACGTGAAGAGCGCCACGCCGGGAGAACCGGCGCCCTTCGTCGGGACGACGCCCGCAGTGGCGCGGACGCCATCGGGCGGCTGGCACTTCTTCTACCGCCGGGACAGCGACGTGCCGATCCCGTCGCGCGCCGGCGTACGGGCCGGCGTCGATATGCGGGCCGATGACGGCTATGTCGCGGTCTGGCCGTCGAAGGACTACCGCTTCGAGCCCGCCGCGCTCGTCGCCCTGCTCAACGTCGACCGCCTGCCGGCGTTCTCGTCCGTGGCGCACGTCGTCGCGCCGAACGCGGAGGTGAAGCAGACCGCGGTCGCGACCGAGCCATGGATCGCGAAGGCGTTGAGCGAGCCGGTGCCCCTCGGCGTGCAGCGCGAGGTACTCGTGAAGCTCGCGGGGTACTTCATCAAGCAGCGCCTCCCCGTGGATATCATCGTCGCGACGCTCTGGCCTCGGGTGAGGACATGGCCGCAGCGCGCCGAGGACCCGTGGATGGAGGCGCATGTCCGCGAGCTGGTCGACGACCTCCTGCGGCGCGATCGCGAACGTCGCCCGGTGAGGAAGTTCGAGACGGTCCCCGTCGCCGAGGTCGTTCGTCGGGCCCACGAACAGGGGGACGAGCGCGTATGGCTCTGCGAGGGATGGCTCCCGGAGAACGCGCTCCTGCTCGTGGCGGGACCGTCGCACGTCGGGAAGACCTGGCTGATGACGGACCTCGCCGTGAGCGTCGCGACGGGTCTGCCGTTCCTCGGGCGGCACGACGTGAAGCAGGGCTCGGTCGTCTTCGTGGCGGCCGAGGACGACGAGAAGCTCCTCGGGCGGCGCGTCTACTACTCGTGGTTCGCGAAGGTCTCTCCCGACGCTCCGCCGCCCCCGACGCCGGACGGGACGAGCGCAACCTTCGAGTACATCCCGGAGTTCCCCGAAGGTATCCCGCTCCACGTGCATGCGGGGAACGGCCTGCGGTTCGGGACGCCGCAGACGGAAGACGAGTTCCTCGCGCGGGCGCGAGAGTTGAAGCCGCGGCTCATCGTCCTCGATCCCCTCAAGGACCTCGTGGACGGGAAGGCGCTGGAGAAGTTCTTCGCGAGCTTCGTCGAGCGACTGCCGCGCCTTCGACAGCTCCAGCGGGACATCGGCTCGTGCGCCGTCGCCGTGGTGCATCACGTCGGCAAGGATGCCGAGCGCCAGGGGACCGATGCCGCGACGTACGGGAGCAGCTTGTTCAACGCCTCGTTCGACACGCGCTGGATCATTGAGGAGGTCGCGGGCGGGATGGCGCTCACGCGGAAGATCAAGGGCGTCGCGAGGCCGGCGGACGTGTACCTCCGCTACGCTGTCGACGGCGAGCGACTGCGGTTCACCGAGAAGGAGATCGACGACGACGAGCGCGCGCAGCTCAAGTCGCAGAACACGAAGGACCAGGCGATCCTCGCGGCGATCCGAGAGGCCGGCGAGATCGGGATGAACGACCTGCTCCGCGCCGTGAAGTCCCGAGGGATCACGGGCAAGAGCACGCTCACGCGACGCCTCGACTGGCTCAAGAGGCACCTCCTCGTCGTGCAGGACCCGACGAGCAAGAAGTGGAAGCTCGGCCTGGAGGACAGCGAGGTCTCGTAGGCGAGCCGGTCGAGTGCGCTCACGACGAGGGCGTGGGGAACCTGTGGATCGGGGCCACGGGGATCGCCTGCGTCGGCGGTCCTCACGCTCTCGTCGCGAGCGCGCTCAAGAAGAAGGGGAACATGGACACGAACGAGAAGGCGCGAGGATGAGCGCCGGCGTCACACTGGCGGAGCTGTTGAAGCGCGCGAGCGCCGTCCCGGCGACGCACAAGCCCGCGTCGCGACCTCATCGACCCGTGTACTCGATGCCGGCTTCCGCCTTCGACCCGCAGCCCGAGCGCGAGACGGAGACCGAGCCCGCACGGGTCGGTGCGATCCCCGTCGCCGATGATGGGGAAGAGGAGCCCGCAAGCACCGAAGCGGAGCCCGCCGTGATCCCGGCGGACACCGAGGTGCCGGTCGCGCCACGATTGCCGCGGTCGGATCGTCCCGGCGCGCTGAGCGAGCGGCAGCTCTACCAGCTTTGGCTGCGCCTCACGCTCCAGCCCGACGCGCCGGTCATCATGGAGTGGCGGCAGATGTACCTCGAAGCACGGGAACTGGGACTGACGCGACTCGGGAACGGAAACTACCGGCCGGACCAGTGGCGGAAGGCGGTCCAGCGCCTCGTCCGCGAGGGACTCGCGCCTGCCTTCTACTGGCGTACCCGAGGACGCCCGCCGCGGACGCTCACGACCCGGCAGCACCTCGCCGCCTGGGCCATCGCCGGGTTCGCTCGGCTCCTCGGACGGCGGCGACGTACATGGCGCGACGACATGGGCCCGAGGACCGCGCCTTCCCCCGTCCCGAGCGCGCGCCACGCGGAAGAAGCGGCGGCAGCCCCCCGGGCGGTAGCGGCGTCGCCGGGCGCCTGCGAGCTGGAGACCGGCCAGTGCGCCCGGTACAACGAGAGCGTGGCGGCGCGACGCGAGCGGGCTGAGCTTCAGGCGCGGTTGCCGAAGTGGGGGTCGCGTGAATGGACGGCGTTCCGCCGGGGCTTCGAGAGCGGGAAGTCCTTCGGGCGGAAGGACGCGGAGGCGAGCGCCGCGAGCCGCCCGCGCGTCGACCGCACCATCCGCATCGCCGAGGTCATGCACATCACCGGCCTCGGGCGCACCACGATCTGGAAGCTCGAACGTGCGGGCGACTTCCCGAAGCGCGTACCGCGGCTATCCGGTTCGCGCAGCCGTGCGGTGGGATGGTCGCTTCGCGAGGTGGTCGCGTGGCACGATGGCCGGAAGGCGGCGCGCAGGGCGTAGCGCATGGAGAGCGCCGGCAGCGCCATCGTCTGGGGTAGCTGTGGGGTAGCTGGCGCCGCCGCGCGTTCGTCCGTCAAGCTGCAAGTCGTTGATTCTGCGAGTGGGCCGCCGGAGACTCGAACTCCGGACCCGCTGATTAAGAGTCAGCTGCTCTACCAACTGAGCTAGCGGCCCGTACCGTGGAAGCGGAGTAGCATGGGGTGAGTGAAGGGATTTGAACCCTCGACCCCCGGGGCCACAACCCGGTGCTCTGCCAGCTGAGCTACACTCACCATCGTCGTCGTCTTCGTTCGTCTCTTCTCGTCTACCGGTCACGACCTCCACGGACGTGCGCCAGAAGGGATTCGAACCCCTGACCCACGGCTTAGAAGGCCGTTGCTCTATCCAGCTGAGCTACTGGCGCGGACGTCCTGGTATTGGTCGGGGTGAGCCGATTTGAACGGCCGACCACCTGCTCCCAAGGCAGGTGCGCTGCCAGGCTGCGCTACACCCCGAGGAACCACGCGAATCCCTAACATGGACCCGCGGGCACGCGCAACGCGCGGCGGCGAAGCGCCGCCCCGAGGGCGCGCATCGCGCGGGCGCGGAAGTCGACCCGCCGCTTCTCCCCCGCGGGCACCTCCGCGAAGGTCACGCCGAGGTCGTCCGCGACGAACACGGGATCGTAGCCGAACCCGCGCGCGCCGCGCGGCGCCCGCGCGATACGGCCCTCGCATACGCCCTCCGCCGTCTCGACCCGTCCGTCGGGCCACGCGAGCGCGACGACGCACCGAAAACGCGCGGTCCGCCGCGCGTCGGGGACGTCGGCGAGCGCCGCGAGGAGCCGCGCGTTCCGATCCGCGTCGCTCGCGTCGTCACCGGCCCAGCGCGCGGAGCGGACGCCCGGCGCGCCGCCGAGCGCGTCGACCTCGAGCCCCGAGTCGTCCGCGAGCGCCGGAAGTCCGCTCGCGCGTGCCGCGGCGCGCGCCTTCGCGATCGCGTTCTCCCCGTACGTCCCCCCGCCCTCCGGGACGCGCGGGGCGCCGGGAACGGCGGCGAGCGGGACGCACTCGACGCCCCCCCATTCCCGGACGAGCGCGACGAGCTCCGCGACCTTGCCCGGGTTCCAGCTCGCGACGACGAGGCGGGCGGGGATCATCGGGCGCGGAGCTCGACGCCCGCTTCGCGGAGGACGTCGTGCTGGAGCCGGGTGAGGGCGCGGATGCCCTCGCGCGCCGTCGCGAGCAGGCGGTCGAGCTGCCCCGGCGTGAAGGGCTCCCGCTCGGCCGTGCCCTGCACCTCGACGAAGCGGCCGGCCCCGGTCATGACGACGTTCAGGTCGACCTCGGCGGTCGAATCCTCGGCGTAGTCGAGGTCGAGGAGGACGCGCCCTCCGCAGACCCCCGCGCTCACCGCCGCGACGGTCCCCGTGATCGGCAGCCGCCGGACGGTGCCGGCGGCGCGGAGCTTCTCGAGGGCGAGGACGAGCGCGACGAAGCCGCCCGTGATCGAGGCGGTCCGGGTCCCGGCGTCCGCCTGCAGCACGTCGCAGTCGACGAGCACGGAGCGTTCGCCGAGCGCCTCCATGTCGACGACCGCGCGCAGGCTCCGCCCGATGAGGCGCTGGATCTCGTGCGTGCGGCCGCCCGGGCCCCGCCGCTCGCGCTCGATCCGCTCGGGGGAGCTGCGGGGCAGCATCGCGTACTCGGCCGTCACCCAGCCCCGCCCCTGGCCGCGGAGGAAGGGCGGCACCGTCTCCTGGACGGTGGCGGAGCAGGCGACGCGGGTCGACCCCGTCTCGATCAGCACCGACCCTTCGGCCGGGGGCAGGAAGCCCGGCACGATCCGGACGGGCCGCAGCTCGTCGGGCCGGCGCCCGTCCGCGCGGCGCTTTCTCGCGGGCTCAACCATTTCGACCTTCCCGCCGATATAGGTCCCGTCGGGCCTTCCGCACGGCGGCCCGCATAGCACGCGGCTCCGACGCGTGCCATTTCCGATTGAGAGGCCAAGGGGCGACTGTTACCGTTTTGACGGAGGACGGCAGGTCAACGTGAGCACGGCAAACGGGTCGGCCGAGACGTATCCGCAGCTCGTCGGCGAGCATTTGCTCATCCAGAAGATCACCCAGCTCGTGAAGAAGGTCGCGGTGACCGACGCGACGATCCTCATCACGGGCGAGAGCGGCACGGGGAAGGAGCTGGTCGCCCGCGCGATCCACGCCTACAGCACCCGCGTCGACCGCCCCTTCATCCCCGTCAACTGCGGCGCTATCCCGGCCGAGCTGCTCGAGTCCGAGATGTTCGGGCACGAGCGCGGCGCCTTCACGGGCGCCGTCGGCGCCCGGGCGGGCATGTTCCAGCTCGCGAACGGCGGCACGATCTTCCTCGACGAGGTCGGGGAGATGAGCGCCACGCTTCAGGTGAAGCTCCTTCGCGTGCTCCAGGACCGCGAGGTGCGCCCCGTGGGCGCGGACCGGTCGTTCAAGGTCGATGTCCGCGTGATCGCGGCCTCGAACAAGGACCTCGCGGCCGAGGTGGACGGCGGCCGCTTCCGCGAGGACCTCTTCTACCGCCTCCAGGTGATCCCGATCGTCATGCCGCCGCTCCGCGAGCGGCGCTCGGACATCCCGCTCCTCGTTCAGCACTTCCTCGAGAAGCACAACCGCAAGCGCCCGGGCGTCCCCGCCCGCATCGGCGAAGAGGCGATGGTACATCTCTGGGAGTACGACTGGCCGGGCAACGTGCGCGAGCTCGAGAACCTGCTCGAGCGCCTCGTGATCCTCTCCGAGGACGGGCACATCGGCGTCGAGCACCTGCCGCCCGCAATCCGATCGTTCATCTCCGAGAAGAAGATCCCCCGTCCCACGCTCGGCGAGGAGGGCCTCGACCTCAACACCGCGGTCGAGGAGTTCGAGAACCGCCTCATCGAGGAAGCGCTTCGTCGCACGAAGGGCAACAAGCAGGCGGCGGCGCGGCTCCTCGGCTTGAAGCGCACGACGCTCGTCGCGAAGCTTCGGCGGCGCAAGGGCGTCGAAGTCGCCGACGACGAGCCGGATCACGAGGTCGCAGAATGAGCGAAGCGAACGCGAAGCCGACGATCCTCGTCGTCGACGACGATTCGAGCTGCCGGGACATCGCGGGCCGGCTCCTCCAGCTCGAGGGCTATCGGATCCGCGCCGCGAGCTGCGGCGAGGAATGCCTCGCCATCGTCGAGCGCGAGCCGGTGGATCTGATCCTGCTCGACATCATGATGCCCGGCATGGACGGCTTCGCCGTCTGCGCCGCGCTCCGGGAGATGGGCCGCCGCATCCCGGTCATCCTCCTCACGGCGAAGGACGATACGGACACGCGCCTCGAGGGGATACACCACGGGGTGAGCGAGTTCCTCACCAAGCCGATCAACAAGCGCGAGCTCTTCGCCCGCGTGCGCGCGCAGCTGCACATCCTGGAGCTGGCGCGTCAGCTCGAAAGCGTGGAGAAGAACCTCTCCACCATCCGCCAGGCCCCCGCCTCGCGCGACTAGAAAACATTTACGTGAGGCGGACTGACGGGTTGTCGCACCCCCGTTGCCGTCGCTGTCTTAATAAGTTAAGTAGCTCCTCGCTTCCCTCCCCGGGGTGGGCAACGAAGGAGTAGCCTACGATGGCCAAAGACGACGACGTCCTCATCCAGCTGGCAACCCGCATCCCCAAGGGGCTTCACCGGGAAATCAAGCTCTTCTGCGTGCACAACGGCATTTCCGTCATGGAGTTCGTGGCGACCGCCCTCGAAGAGAAGCTCCGCAAGAGCTCCGTTCGGGGCGGCCGGCGCATGTCGAGCCGCTGAGCGGCGACGCCGGCGTGCCCGGCGTCAGTGGACGGACGGTCGGACCGATTCGGTTCGCGCTTCGGTGAGCACGCGCAGCCGCAGGCGATCCGGGTCGATGCCGAGCGCTTCGCAGATGTTCTCGAAGGCGAACACGTCTCCGCGCTCCTGGCTGGTGAGCCAGGTGAGCGCCTCCCGTCGGAGATTGAACGCCCGGCCGTGTGTGGCGCGCGCGTATTTGAGGAGCGTGCGGATGCCGTCCTCGAGCACGGCCAGGAGGAGCCGCCGTTCCCCCGACGCCGGCTCCGCTCGGCGGTAGACCGCCTCGTAGCGCACGCACACGTCCCCATCGTATCCGGTCACGTCCACGATGCGGTGTCCGGTGTGCGCGAGCGCCGCGCGACGGCGCGTCGTGTGTCCCGCGGGATGGCCGGGCTCGGGAATCGGGCTCGACGTTCTCGCCAACAGCGCGGCAGCGGTGCGACCAGCTCTCCGGATCGGCATGGCTTGCCACCTCACCCAATCGCGGGTGCGGGAACAATCGGATGAAAGCTGGATTTTCCGTCCCGAAATGTCGTGAGAATCAGTCGAATTCCATTTCCCGAAGGTCGGGGGCGACGCGCAGCGGCGCGTCGGTGAAGGCCCGCACCCGTTCGAGCGTCACCCCGGGCGCCAGCTCGCGCACGACGAAGCCCGTCGGTTCGACCGTGATGTACGCGAGGTCCGTCACGATCTCGCGCACGCACCCGACCGCCGTGAGCGGATACGTGCAGTCGCGCACGAGCTTCGGCCGGAGGTCGCGGGTCGTGTGATACGTGAGCACGACGACGCGCGCCCCGCCCGCCACGAGATCCATCGCGCCGCCGATCCCGCCCTTCCCCGTCCCCGGGACGTTCCAGTTCGCGAGGTCGCCGCGCTCGGAGACCTGAAACGCCCCGAGCACGACGGTCGACACCCGCCCACCCCGTGCCATGCCGTGCGCGTCGACGCTGTCGAAGAAGCTCGCGCCGGGCAGCATCGACACGAGCTGGCCGCTCGCGTTGTACAGGTCGACGTCCTCTTCGCCTTCGTCGACGAGCGGCCCGAAGCCGAGCATGCCGTTCTCGGAGTGGAAGACGACGTCGCGCTCCGGCGTCACGTGGTTCGAGACCAGCGTCGGGAGACCGAGCCCGAGGTTCACGTACTCGCCCGGCCGGAGGAGGAGCGCCGCCCGGCGCGCCATCAGGTCGGCCGGGATGCCGCCGACGTCGGGGCGGGGGTCGACGTGGACCGCGCGCCCGTAGCGGCGCGAGAGACGGCGGATCTCCGCGACGTCGAGCGGATGCTCCGTCCGCACGACCCGGTCCACCCAGATGCCCGGCGTGACGACGCACTCGGGGTCGATCGCGCCCGGCGCGACGACGTCGTCGACTTCAGCGAGCGTCACGCGCGCGCCGGTGGCGAACGCCGGATGGAAGTTCCGGGCGCCCCGCCGGTAGACGAGGTTCCCGTGCCGGTCGGCGCGATGCGCGCGCACGAGCGCGTAGTCGGCACGGATCGCGGTCTCGAGCAGGTACTCGCGCCCCGCGAACGTCCGCCGCTCCTTCCCCTCCGCGACGAGCGTGCCGACGCCGGTCGGCGTGTAGAACGCGGCCAGGCCGGCGCCGCCCGCGCGCACGCGCTCGGCGAGCGTGCCCTGAGGGACGAGCTCGACCTCGATCGCGCCCTGCTTCAGCTGCTCCTCGATCGCCGTCGCCCGCGTGGGGTACGCCGCGAAGGACGCGATCACCTTCCGGACGAGCCCCGCCTCGGCGAGGATCTGCGCCGAGAGCGGTCCGACGCCCGGTGTGTTGAAGATGAGGGTGAGGTCACGCGGCCCGCGGTCCCGCAGCGCGAGGAGGAGGCTGTTCGGCCATCCCTGGACGACGCCGAAGCCTCCGAAGAGGATGCTCGCACCGTCGGGCACGTCGGCGACCGCGGCGGCGGCGCTCGCCACGACCTTGTCCATCCCGGCGCGGTTCTAACCCGGCGCGGGAGCGAGCGGCAATGCGACGCCCCGTTGACCGCGCCACCGCCCCCCGCTATCCCCCCGCCTGTGCCGACGGCGCTCGAGAGCGTGGCCGCGTGCGCGCTGGCCGCGCCTCCGGAGGACGCATGCCGCCGCGTGCTCGAACGCGTCCGGCACGACTTCGACGCCGACGTGGCCGTCCTCGCGGCCTGCGACGGGGCGGCCGGCGCATTCGTCGACCGCGCGCCGGCGGCGGCCGCGCTCGAGCCCGACGCGGACCTCCTCGCGGCGGCCTTCGGCCAGGGCGAGCCCGTCGCGCTCCACGGGCGGGAGAGCGAGCGGCTCCTGGCGATCGGGCTCGACCTCGCCGAGGCGGGCCGCTGGTGCCTCGCGCTCGGCCGCGCGGCGGGTGCCCCGTGGACGACGCGCGACGAGCGCGCGCTCGCCGAGCGCGCGCCCGGGCTGCGCCTCGCCTTCGCGAACGGGCTCCTGCGCCGGCGGCTCGCGACGGAGCGCCGCGAGGCGGTCGCGGTGCGCGAGCGCCTCCTCGGGTCGGTCTCACACGAGCTCCGCAATCCGCTCGCGCCCATCCTGATGTGGACGACGACGCTCCGCCGCCTCCGGCCCGAGGACCGCGACGTCGCCCGTGCGGCCGATGCGATCGAACAGGCGATCGAAGTCGCGCGCGGAGTCCTCGACGACCTCGCCTGGATCCGGCGGCTCGAGAGCGGCCGGGTCGAGCTCGAGCGCCGGCCGATCGACCTCGCACGGCTCGTCGCCGAGGAGGCGGATCGTCGCGAGGTCGGCCCGCGCGCGCGAATCCGCGTCGCGACCACGGTGCCGCCGGAGCCGGTACCCGTCGAGGGGGACGCGGCGCGCCTCGCGCGCGCGATCGGCGCGGTCCTCGACAACGCGATCAAGTTCTCGCCGCCCGACGGAACGGTCCGCGTCCGCGTCGTCGCGCGCTCCGCGACCGCGGAGGTCACGGTCGCGGACGAGGGCCCCGGGATCGACCGCGAAACCCTGCCCGAGCTGTTCGCCCCGTTCGCGCCCAGCCACGGCGCGCGCAGCGGCCTCGGCGTCGGCCTCGCGATCGCGCGCTCGCTCGTCGCGCTCCACGGCGGGCACATGGAGGCGTCCTCGCCGGCCGGCGGGGGGACGTCGATCGTGATCGCGCTCCCCCTCCTCGCGAGCGACGCGGGCCGCTCGGCTCGGGCGTGACCGCGGCCGATCCGCCCGGCATGGATTTCGACGCACTCCTCCGCGAGATCAGGCGCTCGCCGGACACGCTCGGGCCCTTCATCCGGCAGCAGGCGAGCGCGATACCCGACCGCGTCGCCCTCCGCTTCGAGGACGGGACGATCACGTACGGCGCCTACGACGCCGCCGTCAACCGCCTCGCCGACGGCCTCGCGCGCCGCGGGGTCGCGCGCGCGACACCCGTCGCGATCCTCGCTCGGAACGGCCCGCTCTTCCTGACGGCGCTCGGCGCGGTGGCGAAGCTCGGGGCGATCGGCGCACTCGTCAACACCCACGTCACGGGCGACGGGCTCGTGCACGTGCTCGCCGCGTCCGGTGCCGGGGTCGGCGTCGCCGACGCCGAGGCCGTGCCGGCGCTCGCCGACGTGGCGGAGCGGCACCCGGTCGCGTTCCTCGCCGACGTCGGCCCGACCCACCCCCTCCCCCCGGGCGTCCGGCCGCTCGGCGACGTCCTGGCCGCGGGGCCCGTCGCGGAGCCGAACATCCCGGATCTGCGCGGGGGCGACGTGTTCCTCTACATATATACGTCGGGCACGACGGGCTACCCGAAGCCCGCGATCGTCCGCCACCTCCGCTTCACGATGGGCGGCATCCACCTCTCTCAGCTCCTCGGGATCGAGCCGGGCGAGACGGTCTACGCGCCCCTGCCGCTCTACCACGGCGAGAGCCTCTTCGTCGGCTTCGCGCCGGCGTTCCGCGCGGGCGGCGCGTTCGCCACGCGACGGCGGTTCAGCGCGTCCGAGTTCCTGGACGACGTCCGCCGCCACGAGGCGGTCGCGTTCGTGTACGTCGGCGAGCTCTGCCGCTACCTCCTGCGCCAGCCGCCGACGCCGCGCGACCGCGACCACCGCCTCCGCGTCGCCGCCGGCGCGGGGCTCCGCCCCGACGTGTGGACCGCGTTCCAGGAGCGCTTCGGCGTCCCGCGCATCGTCGAGATGTACGGTGCGACGGAGGGCAACGTGTCGCTCCAGAACCTGGGCGGCCCGCCGGGCTCGGTCGGCCGGCCGAACCCGCTCCTCGAGGACACCGTGCGGCTCGCGCGCTTCGACCCCGTCCGCGGCGAGCTCGTGCGCGGACCCGACGGCTTCTGCGTCCCCTGCGAGCCGGACGAGCCCGGCGAGCTGTTGGGGCTCGTCTCCGGTCGCGCCGCGGCGATGGAGTACGACGGCTACACCGACCGCGCCGCCACCGAGAAGAAGCTCGTGCGCGGCGCCTTCGCGCCCGGGGACGCGTGGTTCCGCTCGGGCGACCTCCTCCGCCGCGACCGCGACGGCTGGTACTGGTTCGTCGACCGCATCGGCGACACGTTCCGGTGGAAGGGCGAGAACGTCGCGACGCAGGAGGTCGCCGACGTCTTGAACCGCGCGCCTGGCGTGAGCGAGACGAACGTCTACGGCGTCGTCGTGCCGGGGGAGGACGGCCGCGCCGGGATGGCGGCGGTGGTCGTCTCGCCCGGCTCGACGTTCGACGCGGCGGCTTTCTGGGCACACGCGGAGCGCGGGCTCCCGCCGTACGCGCGCCCGGCCTTCGTCCGCCTCGTCCCGGAGATGGACGTCACCGGGACGCTGAAGCAGCGCAAGCTCGCGCTCGTGGCCGAGGGGTGGGGCGAGGAGGTGCCGGCGCTCCTCGTGCGCGACGACGCCCGGCGGACCTACGTCCCGCTCACCCCGGCGCTCCGGGCCGCGATCGCGGCGGGTCGCCACCGTCTCTGACGGCCGCCGCGCGGCGCTCCGCTTCGGCGCGCAGCGCGGCCTTGTCGACCTTGCCGCTGCCCTTCTGCGGCAGCTCGTCGTCGCGGACGAGCCAGAGGTGGCGCGGGACCTTGTAGCTGGCGAGCTCGGCGCGGCAGTGCGCGAGCAGGGCGTCGACGGTGACGGGCGCGGTCGCGACCACGAAGGCGGCGACGTTCTCGCCCCGCGCCGCGTTCGCGACGCCGACGACGTGCGCGCCTGCGACCGCGGGATGGGCGAGCAGCACGCTCTCGACCTCGGCCGCCGCCACGTTGACGCCCGCCGTCTTCACCACGTCCTTCAGGCGCCCGAGGAACGTGAGCGCGCCCGCCGCGTCCACGCGGCCGAGGTCGCCGGTGTGGAAGAAGCCGTCCGCGTCGAAGCACTCGGCGGGCGACCGGCCGTAGTAGTGCGCGAAGAGCGTCGGACCGCGAACGCAGATCTCGCCCTCCCGGCCGGGCGCGAGCGGCACGCCGCTCTCCGGGTCGACGATCCGGATCTCCTTGCCGCGCACGGGCGGGCCGTGGCTCCCGGCGCGCAGCGCGAGCGGCGCGTCCCACGGCCACGCCGTGCAGAGCGGCGCCGTCTCCGTCATGCCCCACGTGCCGACGGCCCGATGGTCGGGCGGGTAGAGGTGCCGCGCCCACTTCGTGTTCGCGCCGACGCCTTTGCGGAGGCAGAGCCGCGTCGCGGGGAAGCGGGGGTGGGCGAGCAGCGCCTCCGCCTGATGCGGCCAGGCGAAGAAGACCGTGCAGCGTTCCGCCTCGAGCAGCGCGAGCGTCTCGCCCGGATCGAACGCGTCCTGGAGGACGACGGCGCCGCCGCGCGCGATCGTGGCGAGGGCCACGGCGACGAGCCCGCCCGTGAAGAAGAACGGCAGGTAGCCCCAGGTCCGGTCGTCGGCCTCGAGTCCGAGCACCCAGGCGACGTCGTCCGCGGCGCGCGCGAGCGCGGCGTGCGAGTGCACGACGCCCTTCGGATCGGCCGTCGTGCCCGAGGTGAAGCCGACGGTCGCGGGGTCGACGGGCGCGACGGCCGCCGCGAGCGGCGCCGGCCAGCCCGCGGGCAGCGCCTCGCCGCCCGCGAGGAGCGGGGCGAGGTCGACGCGGGCGCCGTCCGGTGGCGCGTCGATCCACACGACGTCGCGGAGCGCGGGCAGCGCGGCGTGACGGAGCGGCGCGGGCGCGGCGGCGACGCCGGGCGCGACCGCGTCGAGCGCGCCCGCGTAGTCGTGCCGGAGGAATCCCCGCACGGCGACGAGCAGCGACACGTCCGCGTGCCGGAGTGCGTGGCCGAGCTCGCGCGGCCGCGCGAGCGTCGAGAGCGGGACGAGGAGCCCGCCGCAGCGCCACACGCCGAAGGCCGCAGCGATCCACTCGGGCCAGTTCGGCAGGAGGAGCCCGACGCGCGTCCCCTTCCCCACCCCGCGCGCGACGAGGCCCCGCGCGATCGCGGCGGACTCCGCGGCGAGCTCCGCGTACGTCACCCGGCGGCGCCGCGACACGAGCGCCTCCCGCGCGCCGTGCCGCGCCGCGGCCGCGTCGAGCAGCGCCGGGAGCGTCGCGGGCGCGTCCACGACCGCGATCGCTACGCGGCCCGGCCCCGGGGCACGCGCGGCCACTCGTCCATCGGCCGCACCCGCTCGAACGCGCGCGCGACCTGGAGGAGCAGGTCCTCGCGCCCGCGCTCCGCGACGAGCTGGAGGCCGACCGGCAGCCCGCCCCCGCCGAACCCCGCGCGGACGGTCGCCGCCGGGTGGCCGGTCATGTTGAACGGGTACGTGAACGCCACCGCGTGGATCGGGGAGTCGAAGTCGCCGCCGTCGGCGCCGCGGGGCAGCGGGCCGGCCGCGGCGAAGGCGACGGTCGGGAGCGTCGGCGTCAAGAGCACGTCGTAGCGGGCGAAGAGCGCGTTCACCTCGTCGATGAGCTGGCGCCGGAGGTTCATCGCAAAGCCCATCTCGACCGCCCCCACCTTGCCGCCGAGCTCGAGCCCGTGGAGGAAGTCGGGCTCCCAGTCGTCGCGGTGCGGCTCGATGAGCGACGCCACCCACGCGTGGCGCTCGAAGCAGTTGATCATCGCCCACGCGAGGCCGACGTCGGTCAACGCGCCGGGCACGACGTCGACGGGGCGGTCGAGCGCGCGCGCGAGGGTCTCGACGGCGTCCTCGACCGTGCGCCGCACGTCGGCGTCGACGCGCGCGTAGCCGAGGGTGGGACTGTAGCCGAGGCGGAGCCCGCGCGGCACGTCGTCGAGCCGTGCGAGGTAGGAATAGCCGGGGTGCGGGAGCGAGTCGCGGTCGTGCGGATCGTAGCCGACGACGGCGTCGAGGAAGAGCGCCGCGTCGGCCACGGCGCGCGTCATCGGCCCGGGCGAGATCGTGTCGATCCAGTCGAAGAACTGGAACGGGCCGCGCGAGATGCGGCCGTACGTCGGCTTGAGACCGAAGAGACCCGTGTACGACGCGGGGATGCGGACGGAGCCGCCGCCGTCGAAGCCGGTCGCGAGGGGTACGATGCCGGCGGCCACGGCCGCGGCCGAGCCGCCGCTCGATCCGCCCGGGGTCCGCGTGAGGTCCCACGGATTGCGGGTCGTGCCGAAGAGCCGGTTCGTCGTGAAGGCGGTGTAGCCGAACTCCGGCATGTTCGTCTTGCCGATCGGGACCGCGCCCGCCGCGCGGAGGCGCGCGACCTGCGTCGAGTCGCGCGCCGGCACGTGGTCCTTGAACACGCGCGAGCCGCGCGTCGTCGGCAGGCCGGCGAGGTCCTCCTCGTCCTTCACGCCGAACGGGAGCCCGGCGAGCGGGCCCGGGTCCTCGCCGCGCGCGATGCGCTCGGCGAGGGCGCGGGCCTCGGCGAGCGCGTCGTCCTCGCGGAGCGCGACGAACGCGTTCAGCACCGGGTTCAGCGCCGCGAGCCGGTCGAGCGTCGCCTGCATGAGGTCGACGGGCGAGAGCTCGCCGCACCGCACGGCGGCGGCCAGCACGTGCGCGGGCGCGAACGCGAGGTCGAGCATGGCCGGTAGTCTGCCCCGGCCGGACGCCGGCTGTCCAGCCGCCGCGGACGGCCCCCTCGACCGCGCTGCGCGCGGGTCGGCCGGGACGCCGCGTCGCCCTCAAGTCCAGAGCGGCCGCTTCGCCAGGAAGTGGACGATCCGGTCGGTCACGGGCTTCGGCGTCTCGAGGAAGCACGCGTGCCCCGCGGCCGCGACCACCGCGACCTCGCTCGCGAAGAGCGAGGCGGCGATCGCCCGCGCGTAGCGCGGCGGCGTGAGAATGTCCTCCTCGCCGACCAGGACGAGCGTCGGCGTCGTGAGCAGCGGAAGGAGGTCGAGCACGTCGTGCGCGAGGCACGCGTCGACCTGCCGCTGGTACGCGGCGACGGACTTGAGCGGCCCCCGCTCCGCGAGCGCCGCCTGGAGCGCCAGGACGTCGGGCGGCGGCGCCGCGAAGAAGCGCGACGTGAAGGCCCAGGGCGCCAGCACGGCCAGGAGCTCGGCGGGGGCGAGCCGCTCGACGAGGAGACGCCAGCTCGCGAGGACCGCGCGCAGGAACGCATCGGTCCGTCCCCACGTCGCGACCAGGACGAGGCTCGCGACCCGCGTCGGCGCCTGGAGCGCCAGGTGCTGCGCGATCGCGCCGCCCATGGACGCCCCGACGACGTGAAAGCGCTGGATCCCCAGGTGGTCCATCACGCCGAGCGCGTCGCCCGCGAGGTCGGCGATCCCGTAGGGCGCGCGCGCCTCGTCGCTCGCGCCGGCGTCGCGGCTGTCGAGGAGGACGACGCGATGGCGCGCGGCGAGCGCCGGCCGCTGGAGCGCCCAGCCGTGGTGGTCGCCGCCGAGCCCCATGAGGAGCAGGACCGGGTCGCCCGTCCCCTCGGTCTCGTACCAGAGCTCGTGCTCCCCCACCCGCACGCGGGGCATCGGCGCGAGTCATGGCGGGGCGCGCGCGAGAAGTCAACGCGGGCCGCCCACCTTGCCTCGCGTCGCGCGCCGGCCCTATGGTTTCCGGATGCAGGAGAAGTTCACTCGCCTCACGCCGGAGCTCTACGCCTACGTCCTCGCCCACAACCCGCCGCCCGACGACGTCCTCGCCGACCTCGCGAAGGAAACGGCGGCGCTCGGTCCGATCAGCATGATGCAGGTGTCCGTCGAGCAGGGGGCGTTCTTGACGCTGCTCGCCCGCCTCCTCGGCGTGCGGCGCGCGATCGAGATCGGCACCTTCACCGGGTACAGCGCGATCTCGATCGCCCGGGGTCTCGCCCCCGGCGGCACGCTCCTCTGCTGCGACGTGAGCGAGGAGTGGACCGCGGTCGCGCGGCGCTACTTCGCCCGTGCGGGGCTCGACGACCGCATCACCCTCCGCGTGGCTCCCGCGCTCGAGACGATCCGCGCGCTCCCCGAGACCCCCGAGGTCGACCTCGTCTTCATCGACGCCGACAAGACGGGCTACCGCGGCTACTACGAGGCGCTGCTCCCGCGCATGCGGCCGAACGGCCTCTTCGTCTTCGACAACGTGCTCTGGGCGGGCGCCGTGATCGACTCCGCCGACACGAGCGAGAGCACGCGCGCCCTCCGCGCGCTGAACGACTTCCTCGTGACCGACCCGCGCGTGGACGTCGTGATGCTCCCCGTCGCCGACGGGCTCACGCTCGCGCGAAAGCGCTGACCACGGCAGTCAGCGGGCGACGCTCGCGCGGAGCGCGGGGACGAGGTCCGCGTACCGCCAGCGGTAGCCGAGCCGCTCGGCGACGGCGGGGAGGACGCGCTGGCCGGTGAGCAGCATGTCGGCCGTCTCGCCGAGGGCGAGCCGGAGCACCGCGGCCGGAACGCGGACGACGGTCGGGCGCGCGAGGATCCGGCCGAGGACGCGGGTGAACTCCGCGTTCGTGACCGGGTGCGGCGCGGTCGCGTTCACCGGGCCGCGATACGCCTCCTTCGCGAGCGCCTCGAGCACGAGCCCCACGACGTCGTCGCGGTGGATCCACGACATCCACTGCGCTCCGCTCCCGAGCGCGCCGCCCACGAAGGCGCGGAACGGCGGGAGCATGCGGGCGAGCGCGCCGCCGTCGCGCCCGAGCACGAGCCCGAAGCGGAGCCGCACGACGCGGAGGCCGAGCGCCTCGGCCGGAGCCGCCTCCGCCTCCCACGCGCGGCACACCTCCGCGAGGAAGCCCTCGCCCGGCGCCGCGGTCTCGTCGAGCGGCTCGTCGCCGTGGGGCCCGTAGTACCCGACGGCCGACGCGCTCACGAGCACGGACGGCCGCGAGGGCGCGGCCGCCACGGCCGCGACGAGCCGGCGGGTCGCGTCGACGCGGCTCCCGCGGATCTCCGCCTTCCGGGCGTCGGTCCAGCGGCCGGCGGCGAGAGGCTCGCCGGCGAGGTTCACGACGGCGTCCGCCGCGGCGACGGCCGCGGGGACCTCGTCCCAGCCGACCGCGGCTCCCCGCGCGCGCCCGGGGTCGCGCGTCACGAGCGTCACGGTGTGGCCGGCGGCGGCGAGCGCGTCCGCGAGCGCCCGTCCGATGAACCCCGTGCCCCCGGTGAGCAGGACCCGCACGAGGCGGTTCTGTCACAGGGTGTGCGTCGAGCGGAAGAGGCGGTTCGTGAGCCCGCCGAAGAGCGCGAGGTTGTTCCGCAGCATCGCGGACCGGAAGCCCGGGAAGTCGTGGAAGAAGCGGCTCCGTCGGGCCGCGCGCGGGTCGAAATAGAGCTTCACGCCCTCCCAGACCATCGCGCGCGCGATCGCGTCGCTCGACAGGTGACGCGTCCGCACGTTCACCATGTAGCCGTTGTAGCGCGTGAGGTCGTCGGGGTTCGTCACCAGGCCCTCCGCGAGAAGCTCCTCCCGCATCTCCGTCCGCGGATACGGCGTGAGGCACTGCACGATGGCGAAGTCGAGGCCGAGCCGGCGCGCGTACGCGAAGGTCCGCCGGATGGCGGCGCGGTCGTCGTCGGGGTTGCCGACGATGAAGCCGCCGACCGCCTTGATGCCGTTCTCCCGGAGGAGCCGCACGGCGCGCGGCGTCTCGTCCTCCGTCTTCCCCCGCTTCGGCGCGATGTCGAGCGCGGCCACGTTCGCGTCCTCGGCGTTCTCGACGCCCATGAACACCGTGTCGAACCCCGCTCGCGCCATCTTCGGCGCCAGCGCCGCATCCTTCGCGATGCCGTGCACGGACGCCTGGACGATGTAGCGGAGGTGCCCGAGGCCGGCCGCGTGAATCTCGTCGCACAGCTCCTTGAACCGGGGCACGTCGATCGTGATGTTGTCGTCGACGAAGAAGACGCCCCGGACGCCGCGCCGCTCGAGCGTCCGCAGGTCTTCGAGGACGCGCGGAATGGGGAAGCGCCGGAACGTCCGGCCGTACATGCGGCGGATCGAACAGAACGTGCACGGGAGCGGGCAGCCGCGCGTCGTCTCCGCGACGTCGAAGCTGCGGTCGAAGTAGAAAGCGCCGTCCCACGTGCGCGCCTCGCGGCGCGGGAGCGGCAGCGAGTCGAGCTCGAGGAGCTCCGCGTGGGCGTTGTGCCGCCAGCCGCGCGGGCCGCGGAAGGAGAGCCCGGGGACGCCGTCGGGGTCGAAGCGGGGGCCGGCCAGCCCGTCGACGAGGGCGCGGAACGCGACCTCGCCTTCGCCCCGCACGACGAAGTCGAAGACGCCGGGGTCGTCGGCGGCGACGCGGTCGGCGAGGACGGTCGCGTGGTAGCCGCCGAGCACGTGGAGCGCGTGCGGCGCGGCGGCTCGGACCGCCGTCGCGAGCGCGCGCGCCGTCGCGTACTGGAACGACATCGCCGAGTAGCCGACGAGGTCCGGTGCGAACCGCGCCACCTCCTCGAGGACCTGCCGCCGGACGGCGCGCGGGCGCAGCACGAGGTCGAGGATGCGCACCTCGTGCGCCGGGACCTGCGCCGCGATCGAGCAGAGTCCGAGGTTCGGAAACTTCATCACGCGGTCGAGCGACGACGCGGTGTCCGGCATGGCGAGGAGGAGGATCCGCATGCGGCGCCTATCGCCCCCGACTCGGCCGCTGTCAATGCGGGTTTCGCGATGTGATAAGGAGAGCGGGCGTGCCGGCCGTGCTCGTCGACGGGCTCACGAAGCGCTGGGGTGCGCGCGTCGCGCTCCGCGGCGTCTCGTTCACCGTCGAGCGCGGCGAGATCGTCGGGCTCCTCGGCCCGAACGGCGCCGGGAAGTCGACGACGCTCGGCGTGCTCGCGACGCAGCTTCCGTTCGATCGGGGCCGCGTCGTCATCGCGGATCGGGAGCTCCCCAGGGACGCCGGCGCCGCACGCCGCGTCGTCGGCCTCGTGCCGCAGCAGATCGCGCTCTACCCGACGCTGTCCGCGGAGGAGAATTTGCGCTTCTTCGGCCGCGCGGCCGGGCTCACCGCGGCCGCCGCGGCCGTCGCGGCCGCGACGGCGCTCGCGCGCTTCGGCCTCGCCGAACGCGCGCGCGAGCCGATCGCCCGCCTGTCGGTCGGGATGCGACGGCGTCTCAACCTCGCGTGCGGCATCCTCCACGCGCCGGCGATCGTCCTCCTCGACGAGCCGGTCGTCGGCGTCGACCCGCAGTCGCGGGAGCGGATCTTCGCCGCCGTGCAGGAGCTCGCCCGCGGCGGCGCCGCCGTCGTGTACAGCACGCATCAGATGGAGGAAGCGGAACGGCTCTGCGGACGGATCGTCCTGCTCGACGGTGGCGAGGTGCGGGCCGCCGGAACGCCGGCCGCGCTCGTCGCCGCGACCGGCCTCGTCCCGCACGTCCGGCTCCGCACGATTCGGTCCCTCGGCCCCGGCTGGCTCGACGGCGTCGCGGGCGCGCGCGTCGTGACCCTCGCCGACGGCGCCTGCGACGTCGCGCTCGCGGACGCCTCGGCAGTGCCGGCGGTCCTCGCCGCCGCCGACCGCGGCGGCGGGCGCCTCGTCGAGTTTCAGGTCGTGCGGCCGAACCTCGCCGACGCCTTCCTCGCGCTCACCGGACACGCGCTCCGCGACGACGACCTCGCGTGATGCTCGCCGGGTTCCGCGCCGCGCTCGCCAAGGACGTCCGCCTCCTCGTCCGCGACGGCGTCGGGCTCGTGTTCCTGACCGTCGCCCCGATCGTCGTGATCACGGTCGCGGGCCTCTCGCTCGCGAACCTCTACGGCCCGGACGCCGGCGCCTCGCCGATCGTGCTGCCGCTCGTCGACGCGGACGGCGGGCGCGTCGGCCGCGCGATCGCCGAGCGGCTCGCCGCCGAGCCGGCGGTGCGCGCCGAGCCGGTCGCGGACGCGGACGCCGCGCGCCGCCGGGTCCGGGAGAAGGCGGCGGCGGCCGCGCTCGTCGTGCCCGCCGGCACGACGGACGCCATCGCCGCCGGCCGTCCGGCCCGGCTCGTCGTCTTCACCGACCCCGTCCGTACGTTCGAGCTCGCGCGCGTGCGCCTCCTCGTCGAGGAGCTGCGGCACGCCGTCCAGGCAGGGCTCCGTGACGCCGCGGCGGGGGAGCTCGACGCCGCGCGCGCGCGTGCGGACGCGGCGCGCGCCGACCTCGACCGCACGCTCGACCGGCTCCGCGCGGACGTCGCCCGCCTCGCGGCGGCGCGCGCGGCGGCGCGGGCGCAGAGCGCCGCCGCGAAGCGCGAGGCCTCCGCGCGCGTGGACGCCGCGCGGAAGCGGCTCGCCGCCCGGCTCGTACCCCTCCGGACGTTCCTCGCCGACCTCGAGGCGCGGCGCACCACCTTCGACGCCTGGCTCGCCGAGGTCCGCAAGCAGGCGGGCCGCTTCGCCGACCGGGTGCCCCCGCCGCCCGCGCCGCCCGTCGTGCCGCCCGAGGTCGCAGCGCTCGCCGCCGCGGACGAGCGCACGCTCCTCGCGCGTCTTCTTCCCGACGACGGCGCGCTCGCGTCGCTCGCACGCGTCGACCTCCCGCCGCCGCCGCGGCTGCCGGCCGTCGAGCTTCCCGCCTCCCCCGACGTCCGCCTCCCCGGCGCGCTCGCGGCCGAGGAGACGAGCGTCAGCGGCGCGCCGCGAACGCCGAACCCGTTCGACCAGAACGTCCCCGGTTTCGCGATCACGTTCCTCCTCCTCGGCGTCCTCCTCGGGGTGTCGCTCGCGCTCCTCGACGAGCGGGACTGGGGGACGCTCGACCGCCTGCGCGCCACGCGGACGCCGCTCGGCGCCGTGCTCGGCGCGAAGCTCGTCGCGCGGGCCGCCGTCGGGCTCGCGCAGATGGCGCTCCTCTTCGCCGTCGGGCGGCTCGCCTTCGACGTGTCGCTCGGGCGCGCGCCGTGGGCGCTCGTGCTGCCGACCGCCGGCATCGTCGCCGCCGGCACGGCCTTCGGGCTCGTCGTCGCGGGCGCGACCGCGAGCCGCGAAGCCGTGCTCCCCGTCGGCTCGATCGTCATCCTGACGATGGCCGCCGCGGGCGGCTGCTGGTGGCCGATCGACCTCGAGCCTCGCTGGATGCGGCGCGCGGCGCTCGCGTTCCCGACGACGTGGGCGATGGATGCCTACAACGACCTGATGATCCGCCGGGAGCCGCCCCAGGCAGTCCTCCGCGCGACGGCCGCGCTCGCCGCCTTCGCCGTCCTCTATCTCGCCGCGGGGCTCCTCCTCTTCCGGCGCCGCGTGCGGCGCGGCTGACGCGCCCTGCCGCCGCGGCTTGCCTCGTCCGGGCGCGACGTGCGAGAGCCGGGCGTCGGAGGACGAGAGCGATGCCGATGCCCCTCGAAGGAATCCGCGTCGTCGACTGGACGATCTGGCAGCAGGGCCCCGTCGCCTCGGTGATGCTCGGCGACCTCGGCGCCGAGGTCATCAAGGTGGAGGAACGCATCGGCGGCGACCCGGGCCGAGGCGTGCTCCGGGCGCAGGGTCTCGACCTCTCCGACCGCCCGAACTTCTACTTCGAGGCGAACAACCGCAACAAGAAGAGCCTCACCGTCGACCTGAAGAAGCCCGCCGGGGTCGAGATCGTCCGCCGCCTCGCCGAGCGCGCCGACGTCTTCGTGCAGAACTTCCGCAAGGGCGTCGCCGAGCGGCTCGGGCTCGGTCCGGCGGACCTCCGGGCGCGCAACCCGCGCCTCGTCTACGCGAGCGCGACCGGCTACGGACCCGAGGGCCCGGAGAGCGGCGCCCCCTCCTTCGACTACCTCGGCCTCGCCCGCTCCGGGATCATGCTGGCGGCCGGCGAGCCCGACGACCCGCCGCTCGCCATCGCGGGCGGGATCGCCGACCAGATGGGCGCCGTCATGCTCGCGTACGGCATCCTCGCCGCGCTCCTCGCGCGCGAGCGGACCGGGCGCGGGCAGGAGGTGAACGCGTCGCACCTCGGATCGATGGCCTGGCTCCAGGGGCTCGGCCTCTCGGCGCGGCTCATGCTGGGCCGCGCGCTTCCGCGGCAATCCCGGCGCTGGACAACGAACCCCCTCTGGAACCACTACCGCTGCGCGGACGCCCAGTGGATCGCGCTCAGCATGCTCCAGGCGGACCGGTACTGGGCGGACCTCTGCCGCGTCCTCGAGATCCCCGAGGCCGCCACCGACCCGCGCTTCGCCACCATGCTCGACCGCATGGCGAACGCCGCCGAGTGCATCGCGCTCTTGGACGAGGTGTTCGCGCGCCGGCCGCGCGCCGAGTGGCTCGCGCGGCTCGCCGCGGGCGGCGACTTCATCGTCTCCATCGTGAACTCCGTCGACGACCTCCCCGACGACCCCCAGATGCAGGCGAACCGCTACGTCGAGACGTTCGAGCACCCGAGCTTCGGCCCGACGCGCGTGGTCGGGATCCCGGTCGCGCTCAGCGACACGCCGGGCCAGGTCCGCCTCCCGGCGCCGGAGTTCGGGCAGCACACGGAGGAGGTGCTGACGGGCCTGCTCGGCTACTCGTGGGAGGAGGTCGGCCGGCTCCGCGAGGAGGGGGTGATCTGATCAGCCGAGCATGATCATCCCGCCGTCGACCGGGATGCACTGCCCCGTCACCATCCTCGCGTCGTCGGAGGCGAGCCAGACGGCGGTGCCGGTCAGGTCGTCGGGCTCGAGCGGGCGGTGGATGGCCATCATGAAGTCGACGATCATGCCGAGCATGTTCTCGTCGACGATCTGCTTCGTCGCCTCGGTGAGCGTCGGCCCCGGCGCGATCGTGTTCACGCGGATGTCGTACTTGCCGACGCAGCCGGCCATGAAGCGCGTGAGCGCGTTCAGCGCCGCCTTCGTCACGCTGTAGTGGAACGACGGCAGCTCGTCGCTCTCGATCGGCATGTCGGGGTGCATCCACGCCGCGGACGACGACTGGTTGATGATCGAGCCGCCGCCGCCTGCCTTCATGTGCGGGAACACCGCCCGGCTCATCAGCCAGGCGCCGAAGTAGTTCACGTCGAAGATCTTCCGGAGGTACGCGTACGACGTGTTCTGGTTCTCGATGCCGTAGAAGATCGCGGCGTTGTTCAGCAGCACGTCGATGCGCCCGCAGCGGTCGACGACGGCCTGCGCGAGCCGCCGCGTGTCGTTCTCGTCCGAGACGTCGACGCGCTCGAAGAACGCGCTCCCACCGATGGCCTTCGCGACGGCGCTGCCCTTGTCCGCGTTCACGTCGGCGACGCAGACGACCGCGCCCTCCCTCGCGAACCGGCGGGCGTACGCCTCGCCGATCCCCTGCCCCGCCCCGGTGATGATCGCGACCTTCTGCTCGAGCCTCATGGGCGGCTGCTCTACCGCTGCGTGCGCCGCCGCGGCAAGCGGGCCGGGGGGCGCCGCCCCCGCGGCCGGGCGGCGCTCGCTGGCACGAAAGGCCGCGATCACGTAATGGACGCGCCCGTGTCGATCGAGCACCGACGGCACCTTCCGGTGCGGGACGAGGTCGCGGCGAGCGACCGGCGCTGGCTCCTCCTCGCCGTCCTGGTCTTCCTCGTCACCTGCGCGCTCCTCGCGGGTGCGATTGCGCTCTACCGCTGGACGGGCCCCCATCCCTCGGTCACGCTCTTCCTCCGGAGCGTGAAGCGTCTCGCGCGGCGCCTCGTCCCCGGGGTGTGACGCCTCACCTCGCTCCTACGCGGCGAGGCAGTCGCAGAGCGCGTCGGCGAGCGCTTCGGGCGCGATCGGCTTCGTGATGACGTGCTGCACGCCGTGACGTCGGGCCGTCGTCACGTCGAGCGGGAAGCCGGTGATCGCGACGGCCGGAACGCTGCGCACGGCCGGAACCGACGCTCGCGCACGCTCGATCAGCTCCCAGCCGCTGCCGTCGGGAAGGTGCAAATCGACGAGCAGAAGGTCCGGCGTCTCGTTGCGCAGCCGGTCGAGCGCGGCGTCGATCGATCCCACGGTCGCCACCGAGGCACCGCAGATCTCCAACCACCCCCGGACGGCATCGGCGCACAGGCAGTTGTCCTCGACGACCAGCAGCCGCCGGCCACCGAGTCCGAAGAGACCTTCTCCTTCGTGCGTCATCGCACGGACCTCTGACAAACCGACGCGCGCGCTTCAACCCGGGATCAGGGGACGCACGAGAATAAAATCGGGGAGCACGGTGCGTCGCGCGCGAGAGCCGCGTACGACGAACGTCTTGCATTCGCTGATCAAATCTCTCGCGCGACGCGAGCGGAATCGTGCCGCGCGCGCGACATCACCCTTGACACCTCGGCTACCATGGTATCGGATCCAGCCACCGCCGAAGTTCTGGGGGCACCGTTTCATGAGCATGAAGGGACGTCTGCTCGTGGTCGACGACGAGCCGTCGATTTGCGACGCACTGCGTGCAACGCTCGAGAGCGCCGGCCACGCGGTCCACACGTCCGAGAACGCGATCCAGGCGATGGCCGAGCTCGAGCGCCAGCAGTTCGACGTCGTGCTCGCCGATCTCTCGCTGCCGCGCGTGAGCGGGCTCGAGCTGCTCGACTCGGTCAAGCGGAGCTGGCCGACGGTCGAGGTGATCGTGGTGACGGGCCAGGGGTCGATCGCGACCGCGGTGGACGCGATCAAGCGCGGGGCCTACCACTAC
>DASRHG010000084.1:0-46260 GCA_035650655.1 Binatia bacterium
GTCTCCTCGTCTTCGGGCTCGGCCTCCTCGTCTCGATGGCCCGCGGCCGGACGAACGCGGCCATCGGCCACTCGGCCGATCCGACCGACGTGCTCCACAAGCGCGTCCGTGCGCACGCGAACGCCGCCGAGTACGCCCCGATGATGGCGGTGCTGATCCTCCTCGTCGGCGCGCGAAGTCCGGCGACGTGGACGGTCGCGGTCATGGTGCTCGCGACGCTCAGCCGCTACCTGCACGCGGCCGGCATGCTGATGAGCGTCTCGCTCGCCCGCCCACACCCGCTCCGCCTGGCCGGCGCGGCGGGGACGTACCTCATGGGCTGCGCGCTCGCGGCCGCGGCCCTCGCGAGCGCCGACTGGGGACGCGTGCTCGACTGGTGAGCGCGCGGCGGCGCATCGGCCGCCGCGCGCCCGCGCGCTACTTGTTCGGCTGCGGCGTCATCCGGAGGTACGGCCGCAGCTCCCGCCACCCCTTCGGGAACTTCTTCTTCAGCTCCGCCGGGTCGGTGAGCGACGGCACGATCACGCAGTCATCGCCGTCCTTCCAGTCGCCCGGCGTCGCCACCTGGTACTGGTCGGTCAGCTGGAGCGAGTCGATCAGGCGGAGGATCTCCGCGAAGTTCCGCCCGGTGCTCGGCGGATAGGTGATCATTGCGCGGATCTTCTTGTTGTTGTCGATGATGAAGACCGAGCGCACCGTGATGGCCGGGTTCAGCTCCGGGTGCACCATCTCGTAGAGCTTCGCGACCTTCTGCTCGGGGTCGGCGATGATGGGGTAGTTCACCGGTGCGCTCTGCGTCTCCTCGATGTCCTTGATCCAGCCCTTGTGCGAGTCGACCGGATCGACGCTGATCGCGATCACCTTGCAGTTCCGCTTCGCGAACTCGCCCTTCAGCCGGCCGACGATGCCGAGCTCCGTCGTGCAGACGGGCGTGTAGTCCTTCGGGTGCGAGAAGAAGCAGCACCACTGGTTTCCGACCCACTCGTGGAACTTGATCGGTCCCTCGGTCGTATCGGCGGTGAAGTCGGGCGCGGTGGCGCCGAGATGCAGTGCCATGGCACTCCTCCTTGTCCAATCGGGGAAGTGTTACGCGTACCGCGCCGGGTTCGCAGCGTCAATGGGAGGCGTCCACCGGCTACTTGATGCCGACGACCATCGACTCGTGGCCCGCCAGCGGCTCGACCCGCGTCTCGCGGAAGCCGGCCTCGTGCATCCAGCCGCGACAGTCGGCGCCCGTGTAGTCGAAGCCGGCCGGGGTGTCGATCAGCATGTTGAGGCTCAGGAGAAGCCCCGCCGCGTTCGTCCGGCGCTCGTCGTCGATCAGCATCTCGTAGACGAGGAGCGCGCCGCCCGGAGGCAGCGCCGCGTACGCCTTCGCGAGCAGCGCGCGCTTCTCCTCGAGGCTCCAGTCGTGGAGGATGTGGCCCATCACGAGGACGTCGGCGGACGGGAGCGGATCCGTGAAGAAGCTCCCGGCGTGGAAGCGGAGCCGGTCCGCCAGGCCGAACGACGCGACGTACTCCTCGAAGATCGGGCGCACGACCGGGAGGTCGAAGCCCGTACCGGTGAGATGCGGATGCGCGAGCGCGACCTCGACCGGGAACCCGCCCTGCGCGCAGCCGACGTCGGCGAACGTCCGGTAGCGCGCCCACGGGAACCTCGCGGCGATCGCGCGCGCGCTCCCGAGGCTCAGGCCGGTCATCGCGGCGAGGAACTGCCGGAGCCGGGCCGGGTCGGCGTAGAGCGCGTCGAAGGGCGACGCGCCGCCGCCCTTCGTCTCGTTCTGCTGCTCGCCGGTGCGGAGCGCCTCGGTGAGCGCGCTCCAGAAGCCGAAGTGGCGCGCGTTCATCATCTCGAGGAGGCCGCCGACGTAGGACGGCTTCGTCCGGTCGAGGAAGCGGTCCGTCTCCGACGTGTTCGCGTAGCGGCCGTCGGTCCGCTCGAGCATGCCGAGCGCCACGAGCGCGTCGAAGAAGTCGCGCGCCGCGCGCGGGTGGAGGCCCAGGCGGTCGCGCAGCGCCGGGAGGTCGAGCGGTCCCTCCGTCGCGAGCACGGTGAAGAGCCCGAGCTCGACGGCCGAGAGGAACGCCTTCGAGCCGAGGAAGGCGAAGCCGAGGTCCAGGATCCGATCGGGCGTCGGTTCTTCGGCCATCACGACCCCTCCCCCGCCGCGCGGACGAGCGCGGGCAGCATGCTCGCGAACTGGCCCTTCGCGAGCGCCTCGCAGCCGCGCGCGCGGGCGGCGTCCATCACGTCGGTCCGCTCGTGGTCGACGAATCCGACGACCCGCAACCGCGCGCCCGCCCCGTCCGCCGCGAGCGCGTCCAGCGCACGGAGCGCCGCGGGGAGCCGGAGGTCGACGACCACGAGCCGCGCCGCCCGCGCCGCCTCGCGGAGCGCCTCGGGATCGCGGGCCGCCGCGACCTCCACGCCGAGCGCGGACGCCGCCTCGCGGATCTTCGAGGTGAAGAGAAGGTCCTGCACGAAGTAGACGACGGCCGCCATGGCGAGGGGAGTTATAGCGAAGCGCGCGGGCGACGTCAGCCCGCCGTCCCCGCGCGCGCGGCGCCGAGCATCTCGATCAGCACGGCGCGGACGTCGCCCGGCGTCCGCACCTCGCGCGGGAACGCGACGCGGACACCCCGGAGCCGGTCGCCGGCGCGCGCGCGCATCCGGAAGCCCAGCCGGTCGACGCCCGTCATCGTCGCCGACTCCGCCTCGACGCCCGCGAACGCGCGGCAGCAGAGCGCGAGCGCGTCGGCGTGGTCGGCGTTCATGAGCGCGAGGATGCCGGCCGCGGCGTCGGCCAGCGGATCGGGCGCGGCGGCCGCGTACTCCGCGGCGTCGACCCAGCCCATCGCGCCGAAGCCGGCCACGTAGTAGACGTCGGCGACCTCCATCCGGTGGAACGCGAAGTCGTCGAAGTCGACCCAGTAGCGGGCGTTCTCGTGCCGGGCGAGATAGGCGGCGCGGACGGCCGCGACGTCCGGCGCGGGCACGGGCTCGACGCGCCCGAGGAGCGTGACGCGCGCGCCGGCGAGCGGGTCGCCCGTCCAGCCCGGCTGCGCGACGAGCAGGCTCGCGTGCGGGTCGGCGGCGAGGTTCTGCGTGTGCATCGCCATCGTGCTGACGAGGAAGCTCGGGCGCCCGCAGGCGTCGACCGCGTACGGCGCGAGCGACGCGAACGGGAACTCGGGACGCCGGCGCGAGCGCGTTGCGAGCGTACCCGTGCGGGCGAGGTGGAGAAGCGTCCGGGCCTGCTCCGCGAACGGTGGCTCCGGGGGCGACGGCGCCGACGGTCCCCCGCTCGCGTGCTGATTCGCGCCCCGCGACCGCTCCATGCGACCCGAGCCTACCACGCCGGCGAGACGCCGCGCGACGCGCTGTACACCGCCGCGCGGCACGCCTAGCATGACGCGCGTGCCGCCTCCCGTCGCGCTCACGATCGCGGGCTCGGATCCGAGCGGTGGTGCCGGCCTCCAGGCCGACCTGAAGACGTTCGCGGCGCTCGACGTCTGGGGCGCGGCGGTCGTCGCCGCGCTCACCGCGCAGAACACGTGCGGCGTCCGCGCCTGCGCCGACGTCGCGCCCGCCTTCGTCGGCGCGCAGCTCGACGCCGTGCTCGACGACCTCCCGGTCGCCGCGGTGAAGACCGGGATGCTCGCGCGCGCGGCGGTCGTCGACGTCGTCGCCGAGGGGCTCGGCGCGCGCCGTCCCCGCCTCCCGCTCGTCGTCGACCCCGTCCTGGTCGCGACGAGCGGCGACGCCCTCGCCGAGCCCGCCCTCGCGGCCCGCCTCGCCGAGCGCCTCCTCCCCCTCGCAACCGTCGTCACCCCGAACCTCGCCGAGGCCGAGGCGCTGACGGGCCTCCGCGCGACGACCCCTGCGGCCATGCGCGACGCGGCGCGCGCACTCGTCGACCGCGGCGCGCGCGCCGCCCTCGTGACCGGCGGCCACCTCGCCGGCGACCCGTGCGACGTGCTCTTCGACGGCGCGGCCTTCCACGACCTGGTCGCGCCGCGGATCCCGCTCGCCCCGACCCACGGCACCGGGTGCACGCTCTCGGCCGCCATCGCCGCCGGCCTCGCCCGGGGACTCGACCTCCTCGCGGCGGTCGCCGAGGCGAAGGCCTTCGTCGGACGCGCGCTCGCGGCCGCGACGCCCGTCGGCCGGGGGGCGGTGCCCCTCGCGCACGGCGCCGCCCGACGGGACCGCTAGTACCCCACCCTCTCCCCAGGCACCCGGGCGACGGCTATGTAGCCTCCCGTGCGCCTGGCCTCGAAGATCCTGCTCGCCTCGCTCCTCGGCCTCTTCGTGCTCCTCGGCGCCGCGCTCCTGAGCCTCGTCGCGGTGAACCGGCTCGTCGACGTGAACCGGGCCATCGTCACGCGGAGCACGCCGGCACTCGAGCTGGAGCTCGCCGCCGAGGAGAGCCTGCTCCACCTGATCCACCTGGAGAGCCGGGCCGCCGTCTTTCGCGACCCCGCGTACCACGCGCTCTGGGCGGCGCGCGCGGCGGCGGCCGACGAGCAGCTCGCGCGGCTCGGCGCGCTGCTCACGACGGCCCGCGAGCGCCGCCGCCATCGGAAGGCGCGCGCCGCGTTCGAGACGTACCGCCAGCTCGCCGCCCGGCGACGTCCGAGGGGACCGCGCGGTCCCGACGCGACCCGGATCGCGTCGGCCCGGACCCAGCTCTGCCTGCTGAAGCTCCGCGCGGCCACGCGCGATGCGCTCGCCGCGGCGCAGGCCGATGCGCGGGCGGTGGAACGGCGCACGTGGCACGTCGTCGGTCTCTCGCTCGCCGCGAGCCTCGGCCTCGCCGTCACGGCCGCGAGCCTCCTCGCGTTCCGCATGACGCACGCGCTCCGGCGGCTCTCGGTCGCGACGACGGAGATCGAGCGCGGCACGTTCCGCGCCGTGCTCCCCGTCCGCCGTGCGGACGAGATCGGCGCGCTCGCGCGGTCCTTCACGCGCATGGCCGACCGCCTCGGCGAAGCGGACCGGATGAAGGAGGAGTTCTTCTCGCACATCTCGCACGAGCTCCGGACGCCGCTCACCTCCGTGCGCGAGGCGGTCCACCTGCTGCGCGACCGTGTCGCCGGACCGCTCGAGCCGAAGCAGGCCCGCCTCGTGGACATCATCGGTGACGGCACCGAGCGGATGCTCCGGCTCGTGAACCAGATCCTCGAGCTCACCCGGCTCCGCGCCGGCCTCCTCGCGATCGATCACCGTTCGGTCGACGTCGCGCGGCTCGTCGCGCGCGCGCTCGAGCAGCTCCGGCCGCAGGCCGAGGCGCGCGGCGTGACGCTCCACCAGAACGGGACGCCGACGGCCGCGGTCACCGGCGACGAGGAGCGGCTCTTCCAGGTGGCGCTCAACCTCGTCGGCAATGCGATCAAGTTCACGACCACGGGCGGGAAGGTCGAGGTCCGCGTGGCCGAGCGGAACGGCGGCGTCGCGCTCACGGTCGAGGACGACGGCGTCGGCATCCCCGCCGACGCCCTCCCCCGCATCTTCGAGCCGTACCGCCAGGCGCACGCGACCGGGGGCGGGTCGGGCCTCGGCCTCGCGATCGTGAAGGGCATCGTCGAGGCGCACGGCGGCCGCATCGAGGTCGCGTCCCGCGAGGGGGCCGGAAGCCGCTTCACCGTGACGCTGCCGGGGCGGGAGGAGGCATGACCGCGGGTCGCGTCGCGCTCGCCCTCCTCTTCGCGCTCGCTGCCGGATGCGCGCGCCGGCCGTGGTCCGCCACCCCCGCAGCCGCCGTCGCCGACCCCGCTGCCGACGTCACCTGGGGCGACGACCTCGCCGCCCACGGGCGCCCGCTCGCGGCCCGCGACGTCTACCAGCGGGTGCTCCAGGCGCACCCGAAGGAGCCCGTCGGGGGCGACGCGCTCTGGGGGCTCGCGCTCCTCCTGGTGGACGTGGACGGCCCGTTGCGCGATTATCGCGCCGCGCTCGCGGCCTTCGACCGGCTCCTCGCCGACTACCCCTCGAACCGGCACGCGGTCGAAGCCCGGGCGTGGCGGGCCGTGCTCCTTCAGACGCAGCGCCTCGAAGCGGAGAGCGCGCGGCTTCGCGCCGATCTCGAACGGCTGAAGCAGCTCGACATGGAGATGGAGAGACGCTGAATGGCGCCCCGCATCCTCGTCGTCGACGACGACACCCACATCCTCGAAGTGCTCGGCATGCGGCTCGAATCCCTGGGCTTCGAGGTCACCGTGACGGGCGACCCCGAAGAGGCCGCTCGCCTCGCGGGCTCGCGCGACTTCGACGTGGTTCTCGTCGACCTCCGCATGCAGCCGCTCGACGGCGTGGCGCTCATGCGGCGCGTGCACGCGACCGCGCCCCGCCTGCCCGTCCTCATCATGACGGCGCACGGGACGATCGAGAGCGCCGTCGACGCCATCAAGGAGGGCGCGTTCGACTTTCTCACCAAGCCCTTCGTCGCCGAAGAGCTGTCGCGCAAGATCGGGCGCGCCCTCGCCGAGCGCCGCTGGGCGCGCGACCTGGTCCTCCTCCGCTCCGTCGGCGAGTCGCTCGCGTCCTCCGCCCTCGAGGAGGTCCCCGAGATCGTCACCCAGGCGACGATGGCCGCGACGGAGACCGAGCACGCGGTCCTCTTTCTGCGGCAGGACGGGACGACGCGTGCACGGGCGACGGCCGGCGCCTCGCGGGTCCCGCTCGCGCGCCTCGCCGCCGCCGCCGATGCGGCGATCGCCGCGCGGCCGACGTGCGTCGTCCGGGAGGACGTCGACGGGCGGCTCGTCCTCGCGGCGCCGCTCGTCGTCGGCGGCGTGCCGACGGGCGCGCTCGTCGTCGCGAGCCGGGGAACCGTGGTGCCGACGCCCGAGGATGAAGCGCTCCTCGCCCTCTTCGCCTCGCAGGCCTCCGTGGCGCTCCGCAACGCCGCCGAGCTCGCACGGCTCCGCGGCGGGACGCTCGAGGCCCTCGGCCGCGTCGCGACGCAGGTCGCCCACGAGATCAACAACCCGCTCGGGGGTCTCAAGCTCTACGCCCGCATGGTCGAGGACCGGTTCACGAGGGCCGGGGACCCGCAGGGGGCCGAGTTCGGGCGCCGGATGAGCCGCGCCGTCGACCGCCTCTCCGCGATCGTGAAGGACGTCACCGCCTTCGGGCGACCGCCCGAGCTGCGCCGGGAGCCCACCGACGTGAACGTCGCGCTGCTCGACAACCTCGCCCTCGTCCAGGACCGGATCGACGCGAAGCAGGTCCGCGTCGTGACGGAGATCGACCGGACGCTCGAGCCCGTCGCCCTCGACCCGCGCGAGCTCGGCCGCGCGCTCATGAACCTGATCGTGAACGCGCTCGACGCGCTCTCCGCCGGGGGGATGCTCCGCGTCGCGACCCGCCGGGTGGACGGCGCCGTCGAGATCGAGGTCGAGGACACGGGCTGCGGCATGGACGCGGAGACGCTCGAACGGATGTACGAGCTCTTCTTCACGACGAAGCAGAACGGGACGGGCCTCGGCATGGCGATCGCCCGCGCCGTCGTCGAGCGGCACGGCGGCAGCCTCGCGGTCGCGAGCGAGCCCGGCCGCGGCACGCGGTGCCGGATCACGCTCCCGGTGTAGTCCGGGCGCTCAGCCCGTGAGCGCGCGGACCACCCCGGCGAGTCGCGCGATGCCCTCCTCGACGTCGCCGGGCGCGAGGGCGCAGAACGGGAGCCGCAGGAAGCGGTCGCCGTCGGCGGGGTCCGGGAAGAAGCCGCGGCCGTCGCTCAGCGCGAGCGCCCGCTCGGCCGCGCGGGCGCGGAGCGTCTCGTTCGTCACGCCGGCCGGCAGCGTGACGGAGAGGAAGAAGCCGCCCTCGGGCTCCACCCAGTTCGTCCCCGGCAGGTGGCGGCGCATGGCGTCGCAGGCGGCGGCGAGACGCGGCCGGTAGAGCGCGCGCAGGCGCTCGAGCTGCGGCTCGAGCAGGCCGCGGCGGCAGAACTCGAACGCGGTCGCCTCGCCGACGAGGCTCGGGGTGATGTACGTGTCCTCGGCGGCCCTTGCGATGCGGGCGAGGAGCGTGCGCTCGCCGACGACCCACCCGACGCGCACGCCGGGCGAGATCTGCTTCGTGAACGACGACATGTGGAGCACCCGCTCGCCGCCCAGCTCGCGCAGCGTCGGGAGCGCGGTGCCGCGGTAGCGGAGCACCCGATACGGGGCGTCCTCGAGCACCCAGAAGCCGTGCCGCGCGGCGAGCTCGACGATCCGCCGCCGCTTCGCGAGCGCGGCGGTCGCGCCCGAGGGGTTCTGGAAGTCCGGGATCGTGTAGAAGAGCTTCGGCCGGCGGCGCCCGAGCGCGGCCTCGAACGCGTCCATGTCCGGGCCGTCGGCCTGCATGGGGATGCCGACGATCGCGGCGCCGTGGCGGCGGAGCAGCGTGAGCGTCCGGTCGTAGGTGGGGGCCTCGACGAACACGGTGTCCCCCCGCTCGAGGAGCGCCCAGCCGAGGAGGTCGATCACCTGGAGCGACCCGTTCGCGACGACCACCTCCTCGGGGGCGACGCCGTCACGGGCGGCGAGCCATTCGCGGAGCGGCGGGAAGCCCGCGCTCGGTCCGTACTGCTGGACGCGCAGGCGGTGGACGCCGGCGACGGCGGCCGCGGCGCACTCCGCGATCTCCTCGAACGGGTAGCTCTCGTCGGCGGGCACGCCGCGGGTGAAGGCGATGGGACGCTCGCTGCTCACGGGGCCTCGCTTGTACTAGATCGGGAGGCCGGCCGCGACCGCGCGGTCGCCGGTCGTGGAACGGGCCGCTCGAGCTCGCCCCCGGCCCCGGGCGACGACGCGGCCGCCGGTGGCGCGGCAGAGCCAGGCGTGGACCCGCCCCGTGTACGAACGCCTCGCCGTCGTGGAGACACGCGAGGGGCACGAGCGCGACCCGCGCGCCCGCGTCCAGGTGGGCGGGCGGACGCTCGCGGTCGAGGCGCGCCGCGCGACGCCCGAGGAGCGCGCGCGGCTGTGGCCCGTCCTCGAGCGCCGGAACCCCTTCTACGCGCGGTACGAAGCGATCACGGCGCGCGAGATTCCCGTCGTCGCCCTCCGGCCGACGTCGCGCTAGGACGCGGCGGCTCAGCGCGCCGGGTCGTCGCCCAGCTCGGCGAGGAGCCGCCGCGCCGGCGCACGGTCGGGGTCCCGGCGCAGCGCCTCCTCGAGCTCGCGGCGGGCGGCCTCGCGCTCGCCGTGCGCGGCGAGCGCGCGCGCGAGGTTCTCGCGGACGACGGCCAGGTCGGGACGCAGCGCGGTCGCGCGGCGGAAGGCGTCGATCGCCTCGGGCAGGCGACCCGTGCTCGCGAGGAGGAGGCCCAGGTTCGAGTACGCCTCGGCCGACGGGCGGATCGCGAGCGCCGTCCGGTACTCCGCGAGCGCCTCGTCCGTCCGGCCGAGCTCCTCGAGCGCGAGACCCAGGTTCACGTGCGCCTCCATCAGGCGCGGGTCGATTGCGAGCGCCCGGTGGTGTGCCTCGACCGCGTCGGCGAGCCGGCCCGCACGCGCGAGCGCGACGCCGTAGCTCGTGTGCGCGAGCGCGAAGCGGGGGTTCAGCGCGAGCGCCGCCCGGTAGTGGGTGAAGGCGGCGTCGAAGTCGCCCTTCGCCGCGAGCGCCGCGGCGAAGTCGTTCTCCAGCTCGGGGAATCCGGGCGCGAGCGCCGCCGCCCGCCGATAGCGGGCGATCGCGCCGTCGACGTCGCCCGCGCGCCACGCCTGGTCCGCCAGCCGGTACCACGCGAAGCCGCTCGTCGGGTCGACGGCGAGCGCGTGCGACCAGAGCGTGCGCGCGTCCCGCCACCGCGTCGTCTGCACGACGGTGAGAACGCCGAGCACGACGACGAGGGGCGCTCCGACGGCAAGCCGGCGGCGCGGCCGCCCGATCGCGGTCGCGATCACGCCGCCCGCGAGGACCGACCAGCCGATCGCCGCGAGGTAGGTGTAGCGGTCGGCCGCGACCTGCGGGCCGCTCTGCGCAAGCCCGAGAGTCGGTGCGACGGCGGCGGCGTACCACGCGAGCGCGGCGCCGAGCGCGGGGCAGCGCCGGCGGAGCCCGAGCGCCGCGCCGAGGAGCGCGAGGAAGGTCGCGAAGGCGGCGAGCGCCGCCGGGTCGGCCGGACCGAGGCCGGGCCAGTAGCCGTACATCGGGGAGAGCCGGACGGGGAGCACGAGCTTCCACACGTAGAACCCGAGCCCGTGCATGGCGGCCCCGACCCGGGGACCGACGCCGAGGGCCGCGAGCGAGCGGAGCGCGCCGGCGCGGTGCTGGGCGGCGAGCGCCACCCCGGCCGCGACGAGCGCGGCCGCGAGGAACGGGATCTTCTCGCGCCAGACGCGCCGCGCCGCCGGTCCGGTCCACCCCACCCGACCGCCCAGGCGCCCGAGCGGGTAGACGTCGAGCACGACGAGGAGCGCCGGCATGACCATCGCACTCGCCTTCGCGAGGAGCGCGGGCACGGTGAGCGCGAAGGCGTGCGCCGCGCGTCGGCGGCCCTCGCCGACGTACGCGAGGAGAGCCGCGAGGACGAAGAGCGCCGAGAGGACGTCGCGGCGCTCGGTCGCCCACGCGACCGACTCGACGCGGAGCGGGTGCACGGCCCAGAGGAGCGCGGCGAGCGCCGCGCCGCCGTCGACGCGCGCCCCCGGCACGCCCGCGCGCGCGAGGAGCCGCCGGGCGAGGAGCAGGACGAGCACCGCGTTCGCCGCATGGAGCAGGACGTTCGTCAGGTGGTAGCCGGCCGGACGCAGCCCCCAGAGCGTCCAGTCGAGCCCGAACGAGAGCCACGCGAGGGGCTGCCAGTGGCCGAGGAGCACGGTCGTGAACGCCCAGCGGACGTTCGCGAGACCGAGGCCGCGGAACGCGACGTTGTCGACCAGGTTCGCGGTGTCGTCGAGGTCGATGAACCCGTTCCGGATCGCGGGCGCGAACGCGGCCACGGCGATGCCGGCGACGCCGGCCGCCACGAGGCCGAGCCGGCGCGGCGAGCGAGCGGACGCGAGCGTGATGCCGCGCGCCTAGCACCGCCGGGCGCCGCAGGCAACCGCCGGACTCGCGCGAGGTGCGGGCGCCGTGCTACGTGCGCCGCGTGAGGAAGATCGCCCTCCTCGCGGCGCTCGCGGCCGCGGTCGCCGCCGTCCCGGCGGCCGCGACGCTCGAGCTCGGTGACAACCGGGTGACGCTCGCCGTCGACGGCCGCACGCGCGACTACATCGTCCACGTCCCGAAGCTCCCCCCGCGCAAGCGCCGGCGAGGGGCCCCGGTCTTCCTCTACCTGCCGGCCGAAGGCATGACGGCACGCCAGGCGGCGTTCCTGACCGGGCTCTCGAAGTTCTCCGATCACGACCGATTCCTCGCGGTCTTCCTCGACGCGACCCGTCAGCCGCACGATGGTTTCGTCGGCGGCCGCTGGAACGCGGGCGCGTGCACGGGCGGGCCGAGCGCGCCGTGCGGCGGCCGGGCGTACCACGGGGGGCCCGCGCACGCCGCGGGGGTCGACGACGTCGGCTACGTGCGCGCGGTGCTCGTGGACCTCGCCACCCGGATCGCGATCGACCCCCGGCGGATCTACGCCTTCGGGCACTCCGAGGGCGGCATCATGGCGAGCCGGCTCGCGTGCGAGGCCGGCGACGTGATCGCCGCCGTGACGGTCGCGGAGGGCGCGATCGAAGTGCCGTGCGACCACCCCGCGCGGCCGGTCCCGGTGCTCCTCTACCACGCCGTCGAGGACGAGGTCGTGCCCTACGACGGCAACCGGGACTTCCCGCCCGTCGCGCACACGTTCGACGCCTGGCGCGCGATCGACGGCTGCGCCGCGCCCACGGTCTCGCGCCATCATTCCCGGTACTCCGTCGAGGTCGCCCGTCCGTGCCGCGGCGGCAGCGAGGTCCGGCTCTACACGATCGCGAAGGGCGGGAACGGCTGGCTCCTCCACGCGCCGGCGTTCGTCTGGCAGCGGGTCGCGTGGCGCTTCTTCCGCCGCCACCCGCTCCGCTGAGCGCGAAGCGGCCGGCGACGTCAGGCTACGGGAGGAGGCCGAGCAGCGTGCCCACGTCGAGCGAGCCCGAGATCGAGACGGCCCCCGGGCCGGCCACGTCCGAGATCGTGTCGAGGGCGACGCTCCCCGTCCGCGGGATGCAGAACGGGGCCGCGAGCGTCTGGCTCGGGTCGAGGAGCGAGAGGCGCTTGCCCGTGGTCGCGATCCGGCGCACGGCCGGGACGCCGAAGGCGCCCGCGTGCACCTGGCCCGGACAGAAGAGCCCGTCCGCGGCCGCGGTGGCCTGCGGCTCGGTCGAGAGCGGCGCGATGACGACCGTGATCGCGCCCTGGAACCCCGCCGGGCTCGGCGGACAGTCGAGCGAGGTGCCGAGCGTGCCGACGGGCGTGCACGCCCCGCCCGCGTTGGGCCCCGCGGTGCACTGCCCCGCGACGCACCGCGGGCACGGGGACGCGGGGTCGCTCGTGAGGAACACGCGCGCCGAGAGCGCGCTCTCGACGCTCGCCGCGAAGCCGAGGAGGTCGAGGTCGCCGCACATGTCGGCGAGGACGACGTTCTGGACGCACGTCGGGATCGGACCACCGAGCGGGAGGGGCGGCCCGAAGAAGCAGTTCGCGTCGAGCGCGCAGGAGCCCGGCCCGCCGCAGTCCGCGTCGCTCGTGCACGCGCCGCCGCCCGTGCCGGCGGCGCCGTTCACGCAGTGGCGGCCCGGCCCGGCCCCGCGCGTGCAGTCCGCCGGGCCCGTGCCGCCGCTCGGCCCGAGCACGGCCGCCGTCCCGTCGAGGCCGATCGCGGCGAGCACCGTCCGCGCGCCGTCGGGGACCTTCGCCGGGGGCACGAACGTGGCCGATCCGCCCCCGACGCTGAGACACCCGGTGCCGAGGTCCGAGAGCTTCGCGTTGCTGCCGTCGTCGATCTCGCCCGCGAAGGGCGCGCTCGGCGGCGTGGCGAAGGCCACGCCGCCGCAGTCCGCGCTCCCGGCGCCGATCGTGAGCGGCACGTCGACGGGCGCGAGGAGGGGCACGGCCGGCGTCGGGCAGGCGAGGGTGACGAGCGTCGTCGTGGTCGTCGAGGTCGAGGTCGTGGTCGTGCTCGTCGTGGTCGTCGTCGTGGGCGTCGCGCACCCCGACGCGGTGCAGGCGTCGCAGCAGCTCGCGAACATGCCGACGCAGGCGCTGCCGTTCTTCGGCGCCCGGCACGCGCTCGGGCTCGACTTGATCGAGCACGACGTCCGACCCCGGGACGTCGTCCGGCAGCACGTGAGGGCGCCCGCGCGGCCGCACGTGGACTTCGCCGTGCAGGCGAGGACGGTTTTGCGGCACCCGGACGTCAACCGCCCGGCGGCGACCGCGTCCGCCGCCACCGCCGACGCGCAGCGCGTGTACTCGGCGCGGCTCGTCGCCGTCGCGCAGGGGCACGTCGCCTCGATCCTCGCCCGGACCTCGGCGACGGCGGCGAGGTCCTCCTCGGACGTGCACGCGGCGCGGCCGACGCCGGCGATGCCGACGACCGAGGCGAGCAGCACGAGAGCCGAGAGCCGAGCGTTCATCGAGGCCTCCCACGGGCGAGGCCCGCAAGACGGCCTCCGACCCATTTCGCCTTCTTCGATGTCGGTCGGCGAGTTTTATCGACGACGATGCCCGTCGCTGCCACTCCCGTGGATCCGGGAGCGCGCCCGGGGGCAAGGGGTGAGCTACTTAGCTTGCCGCGCTGGCGCCTCCCCCCGGCGGGCGCTTATCGCCGGGACGCGGCGAGTTCCAGGACGCGCCGCACGCGGGGTGGCGGGCCGGTTGCGCCCTCGCAGCGCACGCGCGCGTCCTTGTCATCCCCGGCACCGCAAGGTACGGGTCCCGCGCGAGATGGCACGATGACGCGGCGGCGGCTCATCGCGGTGCAGTCGATCGCGCGCCGCGCGCTCCTCGTCCCGCTCGTCGCGCTCGCCGCGTGCGCGTCGGGGCGGCCGGCCGGGCTCGGCGGCGACCCGGCCGCGGCGGGGGGCGCGATCTACCGGCGCGCGTGCGCCTCCTGCCACGGGCTCGACGCGCGCGGCGACGGAGCGGTCGCCGCCGCGCTCCGCGTGCCCCCGCCGGACCTGACACGGCTCGCGGCGCGGAACGCCGGCACGTTTCCGCGCGCGCGGGTCCTCGACGTGATCACGGGCCGGGCGCCGCTCGCGGCGCACGGGACGCGCGAGATGCCGGTGTGGAACGAGCGCTTCGGACCGGGCGCGGGGCACGTGGCGTCCTTCTGGGCACGCCGCCGCGACGAGCTGCTCGCCGACTACCTCGCCTCCGTGCAGCGCGAGTGACGCCGTGGGAGCGCGGCTGCGCTCCGCCGCTTGACCAGCCGCCGGGACACCTTGGCAAGATGCGCCCGTGACGATCACGGCCGAGATGCGCGCCTTCCGCGGCCTCACCGAGGACGAGGCCGCGGCGCGCCTGCGGGCCGCGGGCCCGAACGAGCTGCCCTCCGCGGAGCGCCGCTCGCTCGCCGGCCTCGTCGCGGAGGTGCTCTTCGAGCCGATGATCGCGCTGCTCGTCGCGTGCGGCGCCGTCTACCTCCTCCTCGGCGACGTGCGCGAGGCGGCCGTCCTCCTCGCATCGGTGGGCGTCGTGGCGGGGATCACGCTCTACCAGCACCAGCGGACCGAACGCGCGCTCGACGCCCTCCGCGACCTCTCGAGCCCGCGCGCGCTCGTGCTCCGCGACGGGGTCGAGCGCCGCATCGCCGGACGCGACGTCGTCCGCGGGGACCTCGTCGTGCTGTCCGAGGGGGACCGCGTCCCCGCCGACGGCATCGTGCTCTGGTGCCTGAACCTCACCGTCGACGAGTCGCTGCTCACGGGCGAGTCGGCGCCCGTCCGCAAGGCCGCCGGCGATCCGGCGACCGTGCCCGGGCGTCCCGGGGGCGACGACTCGCCCGCGGTCTACTCGGGCACGCTCGTCGTCGGCGGGCAGGGACTTGCGTGCGTCACGGCGACCGGGCTCGCGACGGAGCTCGGGCGGATCGGAAAGCCGCTTCGCGGCCCCGCGACCGGCGCCACCCGGCTCGAGCGCGAGATCCGGGGCCTCGTGCGCGTCCTCGCGGCGGTCGGCCTTGCGCTCTGCGCGCTCGTCGCGGTGCTCTACGGGTTCGCCCGCGGGGCCTGGCTCGAGGGCGTCCTCGCCGGGCTCGCGCTCGCGATGTCGGTCATGCCGGAGGAGCTCCCGGTCATTCTGACGCTCTTCCTCGCGATCGGTGCCTGGCGGATCGCGCGCCGGCACGTCCTCGTACGCCGGATGCCGGCGCTCGAAGCGCTCGGCGCGACGACCGTCCTCTGCGTCGACAAGACGGGCACCCTCACCGAGAATCGGATGGCGCTCCGCGTCCTCACCGTCGCCGGCGCCCGCCACGAGGTCGACGACCGGGACCCCGCGCCGCTCCCCGAGCGCTTCCACCGGCTGCTCGAGTTCGCGGTGCTCGCGAGCCAGCGGAGCGCCTTCGACCCGATGGAGCGCTCGATCGACGCGCTCGCCCGCAGCCGTCTCGCGGGCACCGAGCATCTCCACGAGACGTGGCGGCTCGAGCGCGAGTACCCGCTCTCGCCGGCGCTGCTCGCCATGTCCCACGTCTGGCGAGCGCCGCGCGGTGAGGGCTGGATCGTCGCGGCGAAGGGCGCGCCCGAGGCGATCGTCGACCTCTGCCACCTGGACTCCGCGCGGACGCAGGCGGTCGCCGCGGAGACCGCCGGCCTCGCCGCGCGCGGCCTCCGGGTGCTCGCCGTCGCGGCCGCCGTGTTCGGGCCGGGGGCGCTCCCCGCCGAGCAGCACGACTTCCCCTTCGAGCTCCTCGGGCTCCTCGGCTTTGCCGACCCCGTCCGCCCGACGGCGCCGGCCGCCGTCGCCGAGTGCCGCCGCGCCGGCATCCGCACGGTCATGCTCACGGGCGACTACCCCGGCACCGCGCGGACGATCGCGGCGCAGGTGGGGCTCGCCGCGCCGGCCGCCGTGCTCGCCGGCGACGAGCTCGCGGCGCTCGATGACGCGGCGCTCGCGGCGCGCGTCGAGACGGTGGACGTCTACGCCCGCATCCTCCCGGAGCAGAAGCTCCGCCTGGTCGGCGCGCTCCAGGCGCGGGGCGAGGTCGTCGCCATGACGGGCGACGGCGTCAACGACGCCCCGGCGCTCGTCGCCGCCGACGTCGGGATCGCGATGGGCGCCCGCGGCACGGACGTCGCGCGCGAGGCGGCGGATCTCGTGCTCCTCGACGACGACTTCTCGTCGATCGCGCAGGCCATCCGGCTCGGGCGCCGCGTGGACGACAACATCCGCAAGGGCATGGCGTACGTGATGGCGGTGCACGTCCCGATCGCCGGGCTCGCGCTCATGCCGGTCGCGCTCGCGTGGCCCCTCGTCCTGTTCCCCGTCCACATCCTCTTCCTGGAGCTCATCATCGACCCGGCGTGCACGATCGTCTTCGAGGCGGAGCCGGAGGAGCTCGACGTGATGGACCGCCCGCCGCGGCCGCCCGCCGAGCCCGTCCTCGGGCGGCGTACGATCGGCGTCGCGCTCGCGCAGGGCGCTCTCGCGTTCGCGCTCCTCACTCTCCTCCTCTGGGGAACGGTCCACGCCGGCTACGGCGCGGACCGCGCGCGCGCCGTCGTGTTCACGGCGCTCGTCGGCACGAACGTGGCGCTCATCCTGACGAACCGCTCCACGACGCGCGGCACGCTCGCGACCCTGCGGGTTCCGAACGCCGCGCTCTGGCGCGTCGTCGGCGCGGCGTTCGCCGTCCTCGCGCTGGCGCTCGTCACGCCGCCCGTGCGCGCCGTCTTCGGGTTCGCGGTTCCGTCGGCGCTGGACGTCGTCGCCGTCGCCGGGACGGCGCTCGCGGCGCTCGTCGGGTTCGAGGCGCTGAAGCGCCTGCGCTGAGCTCCGGGGCGGTGTCCCGCGTCTCCGCGGCTGCTCTGGCGCGCGTCGCAGCTTTCGTACGGTCCCCGCCCCGGCGTTCGCGCATGCGGGAAAGGACGCCGCCCGGGACGCGGATGCACGAACCCGGCATCCGGCACGCCTCTTGCGCCCGTCGAGACGAGACGGAAGGGGGGCCCATGGCACGCTCCATGCGAACACGCGACGCGCGCTCGGCCGAGCGGGAGATCGCGAAGGGGATCGAGGCGCTCCGGCATTCGATCGGCGCGGTGCGCGCCGATCTGCGTCGGGCCGAGCGCGCGATCGAGGCCGACGCCCGCGCCCGCATCGCGCGGCTCCGGAAGGACACCCGCGCGCAGATCGCGGTCCTCGAGCGACGGCGGCGGGAAGCGGCCGCGACGCTGCACCGGCTCTCCGGCGCGGCCGGCGGCTCGTGGCGCGACGTGAAGCGCGCGGCTGACCGCGCACTCGCCGACGCCCGCCGCGTCGTGGACGCGGTCATCGCCCGCTTCCGGCGCGCCGTCGCCGGCTGACGCCCGGCGCCGGGCGAGAGGTGCCACCATGCCACGGCCGAAGAGGCTTTCCCGCTCGATGCGAGCTTCCTCTACCTCGAGAAGCCGAGCCAACGACTCTACGTCGGCTGCGTGGCGCTGCTCGAGAGCCCGCTTCCGTTCGACGCGTTCGCCGCCGCGGTGGGCGAGCGCCTCGCCGCCGTTCCCCGCTACCGCCAGCGGCCCGTACGGCCCCTGCTGGACCTCGACTGGCCGCGCTGGGAGGACGACCGGACGTTCGACGTGCGCCGCCACCTCCGCCACGTCGCCGTGCCGGCGCCGGGAGGCGACGCCGAGCTGCACGCGCTCGTCGACCAGCTCTTCGCAACGCCGTTCGACCCGGAGCACCCGCTCTGGGAGACGTACCTCATCGACGGCGTCGCCGGCGGACGCACCGCCGCGCTGCTCTGGAAGGTGCACCACGCGATGGTCGACGGGGTGAGCGGCGCGCGGGTCCTCGAGGCGATCTCCGATCCGACGGCGCACGCCGTACCGGCGTCGAGCGCGCACGCCGCGCCGCCGGCGTCGTGGCTCGACGGGCTTCGGCCGGCGGCGCTCCTCCAGACCGCGCGCGACGCGGCAAAGGCGGCCGCGATCGTCGCCTCGTTCCTCCTCGAATCGGTGCGCGTGCTGCCGTTCAACGGCACGATCACCGACGCCCGCCGCATCGTGTGGACGTCGTTCCCGCTCGACGACTTCCTCGCCATGCGCGGCGCCGGCGGCTGCAAGGTGAACGACGTCGTCCTCGCCGTGATCGCGGGCGCCCTCCGGCGCTACCTCGCGCCGCGCGTCGCCCTCGGGGGCGTGCGGCCGCGCGCGCTCGTCCCCGTCAGCGTGCGGCGGCCGGAGGACCAGCTGGCGCTCGGCAACCTCGTCACGTCCCTGTTCCCGCGGCTGCCCGTCGACGTCGCCGATCCCGTCGAGCGCCTCGCGACGATCGCGCGCGAGATGCGCCGGCTGAAGGAGGAGGGCCAGCCGCGCGCCGCGGGGCTCGCGCTGCGCGCCGTCGGCGCGCTGCCGGCGCCGGTGAACGCGCTCCTCGGCCGGCTCTTCGGGTCCACGGTGCCGCCGTTCAACACGGTGTGCACGAACGTGCCCGGCCCGCGGGAGACGTGCCGGCTCCTCGGCCGGCGCATCCTCGAGATCCATCCGATCGTCCCGCTCTACCAGGGCCTCGGCCTCGAGTTCGCCGTCCTGAGCTACGGCGGACGGCTCTCGATCTCCGCCTCCGTCGACCCGCATCTCGTCCCGGACGCGGCCGAGATCCCGGCCCACTTGGAGGCCGCGGCGGCCGAGTTGGCGGGCGCCCTCGCCGCCGGACGGCCGGCCCTTCCCGCGGGCCATGCCGAGCTGCGCGTCGCGGATCTCATGACGGCGGACGTCGTCGCGCTCGAACCCACGGAGTCGATCGAGGCCGCCGCGGAGCCGGCGCGCGGCGTCGGCGTGATGGCGAGCTAACAAGCCGACGCGTCTACCGGCCTACCCGCTTGCCCACCAGGCATTCCTCCGCTAAAGGGGCCCTCGTCCGGAGCCGGGGGTGTCGTCGCTGGGGGCTCGCGGACGAGAGGAGGACGCGAATGAATCGTCTCGCCAAGGCGACGATCGGCACCGTGACGGCGCTCGCGCTCGCGGGATGCACGGTGACACGCGAGAGCCAGAACGCGTGCATAGTGGGATCCACCGCTCTCGGCGCCGTACTCGGCGGCGTCGGCGCTGGCGTGGGCGTCGGCGAGAGCACCGACGACGGCAGCGCCGCCGCCGGCGCCGGCGCCGGCGGCGCCATCCTGGGCGGCGCCGTCGGATATCTCCTCAGCCGGCACTTCTGCCAGGTGGCCGAGGCCGCACCGCCGCCTCCGCCGCCGCCACCGCCGCCGCCGCCCGCGCCGAAGAAGATGGCGACGCTCACGGGGCCGAACTTCGACTTCAACAAGTCGATGCTCACCGCCTCGGGCCGGAAGCTCGTCGACCACGTCATCCAGGTGCTCAAGGCCGAGCCGAGCACGAACGTCTCGGTCGAGGGGCACACCGACTCGATCGGGTCGGACGAGTACAACACGAGGCTGTCGCAGCGGCGCGCGAACGTCGTCCGCGACTACATGGTCGCCCACGGCATCTCGGCCTCCCGCATCACGACGAAGGCGTGGGGCGAGTCGAAGCCGGTCGCGACCAACGAGACGGCGGCGGGCCGCGCCCAGAACCGCCGCGTCGAGATCATCGCGCAGTAGCTCTCCTTCTCTCCGCACGAGACGCCCTTCCCCTCGGCCCGGCAGGGGGAAGGGCGTCGTTCGCTTCGGGGGTTCCTGCATCTCGGGCCGCGCCGCGTCGGGCGCCCGATCCGCGCATCCCGGCGGTTCACGGACCCGACCCGCGCACGTTGCGCGAGACGTCCGGCGGCGCCGGCACGGCCCCGGCGCACGCGCGGACCCTGGTGGTCGGGAGACCCCTCGGGGGCGGCCCACCCCCTACCGCGCTCCGCGTCCTCGTGGTAGCGAGGGCCGCCCGTCGAGGTGGGACGATCCTTTCGCGGAGGGCCGGGCGGTCGAGCGCACCGCCCCGCGGTGACCTTGCCGACCATTCCCACGAGCAGCACACGCGGATCATCGGCGCCCGGCACGCGGTCCACGGTTGCGACCGTCGTCGTCCCCGCACACGACGAGGCCGAGAACCTCGCCCGGCTCGTGAGCGAGCTCGGCGCGGCCCTCCCCGACCCCCGCCGCCTCGCCGCGATCGTCGTCGTCGACGACGGCTCGACGGACGGCACGCCCACCCTGCTCCGCGACCTCGCGCGCGCCGAGCCGCGGCTCCACACCTCCCGGCATCCGACGCGCCGGGGACAGACGGCGGCGCTCCTCACCGGCTTCCGCCTCGCGACGACGCCGCTCGTCGCCACGCTCGACGCGGACCTCCAGTGCCATCCGCGCGACCTCCCCGCGCTCCTCGACGCGCTCGGCGGCGCCGACATGGCGGCGGGCGTCCGCCGCGAGCGGCACGACCCCGCGACGCGCCGCCTCGCCTCGGCGCTCGCGAACCGCGCCCGCCGGCTCGTCCTCGCGCCCGTGCTCGAGGACCTCGCCTGCCCGCTCCGCGTCATGCGGCGGGCCGCGCTCGTGCGGCTCGAGGCCGAGGGGATGCTGTTCGACGGCGCGCACCGGTGGCTGCCGGCGCTCTTCCAGCTCGCCGGCTTCCGCGTCGTCCAGCGCCCGGTGCCGCACCATCCCCGCTGCGCCGGGACCTCGAAGTACACGACCCGCGGTCGCGTGCTCCCGATCGCGCGCGAGCTCGCCCGCGTCCTCGCCTTCGCCGCCGCGCGCGCCGTCCGGCCGTCGCCCGCGGTCGCGCAACCGCCGCCGGCCCGCGAGGCGTGAGCAGCCATGTGTGGCATCTACGGCGTCCTCCGGAGCTCGGCGTCGGATGGCGACGGCGTCCTCGCCGCCATGGCGGCGACGCTCGCGCACCGCGGCCCCGACGGGGACGGCGCCGCCGACGACGGCCGCGCGGCGCTCGGCTGCCGCCGGCTCGCGATCGTCGACGTCGCCCGCGGTGCCCAGCCGCTCGCGAACGAGCGCGGCGACGTGACCGTCGTCTGCAACGGCGAGATCTACAACGCCCCGGCGCTCCGGGCTGCGCTTCGTGCGCGCGGGCACGCGTTCCGGACGCGGAGCGACGCGGAGGTGCTGCCGCACCTCTACGAGGAGCGCGGCGCGGACTTCGTCGCGTCGGTGGACGGCATGTTCGCAGCGGCGGTCTGGGACGCGGCGGCGGGACGGCTCGTCCTCGCGCGCGACCGGCTCGGCGAGAAGCCGCTCTACTGGGCGACGTCACGCGGCCGCTTCCTCTTCGCGTCGGAGCCGAAGGCCCTCCTCGCCGCCGGGGTCGACCGGACGCCCGACTGGACGGCGCTCGGCGCCTATCTCCGGAGCGGATGGGTCGCAAGCCCGGCGAGCGCGTTCCGTCACGTCGCGAAGCTGCCGCCCGCGGGGCGGCTCGCCGTCACCGGCGAGTCCGTCTGCGCCGACCGGTACTGGGACGTCGCCCGGCTCCTCGCCGCCCCGCCGCTCGACGTCGACGTCGCGGGCGCGGCGCGCGCGGTCCGCCGCGGGCTCGCACGCGCGACCCGGGCGGCGCTCCTCGCCGACGAGCCGCCCGGCGTCTTCGTCTCGGGCGGGCTCGATTCGGCCGCCGTCGCCGCGCTCGCGCAGGGCGCGCTCGGGGGCGGCCTGCGGACGTTCTCGCTCGGGTTCGACGTTCCGGGCTTCGACGAGCGCCCGTACTCGACGCTCGTCGCACGCGCCCTCGGCACGCGGCACCGCACGCTCACGGTGACACCCGCGCTCTTCCGGACGGCCCTCGAGACGCTCGCCCCGCTGCTCGACGAGCCGCTCGCCGATCCCGCGCTCGTCCCGACCTTCCTGCTGGCGCGGCTCGCGCGGGAGGACGTGAAGGTCGTGCTGACCGGCGAGGGCGCGGACGAGCTGTTCGCCGGCTACCCGGCGTACCTGGGCGGCCTCGCCGCCCCCGCCTATCGGCGGCTCCCGCGCGCCCTTCGGGGCGCGCTGCGCGCGGCGGCGCCGGCGCTCGGCGCGCCGACGGGGAACACGACGCTCCGCTACCTCCTCCGGCGCTTTCTCGAAGCCGGCGACGCGCCGCCCGCCCTCCGCCATCGCGCCTGGATGGGGTGCCTGTCGGCCGACGCGCTCGCCGCGATCGCCGCCCTGGGCAGCCCCCTCCGCGATGCGGAGCCGCCTCCCGCGCCGCCGGCGCGCAGCGAGGTCGACCTGCTCCTCGCCCTCGACCTGCGCGGGTACCTGCCGGAGAACCTCCTCGTGAAGATCGACCGCGCGTCGATGGCCGCGTCGCTGGAGTCGCGCGCGCCGTTCCTCGACCACCGCCTCGTCGCGCTCGCGTGCCGCCTTCCGGCGCCGCTCAAGCTCCGCGGGCTGGTCGGGAAGCGCGTCCTGCGCGCGGCCGTCGCGGACCTCGTCCCGGCCGCCGTCCGCCGACGCGTGAAGCGCGGTCTCACCGTGCCGCTCGCGGCCTGGCTCGCCGGCCCGCTCCGCCCGTGGACGCGCGACGTGCTCGCGCGCCTCCACCCGCGGCTCGTCCGTCGCGACGCGGTCGAGGCCCTCTTCGCCGCCCACGTCGAGCGCCGCCGGGACAACCGGCGCGAGCTCTGGGCGCTCGTGATGCTCGAGCTGTGGATCGAGGCGCACGGCATCGACCCGACGGCCTGACGCGACCCGGCGCGGACGTGCTGCCGGCGTGGGTCGTGTACGTCCTCCTCGGCGCGCTCACGGCGGGGCTCTTCGCGATCCGCATGACCGGGCCCCCGAACTGGCTCGACAACGAGTACCGTCTCGGCGCCGCCGTCCTCGACGTGCTTCGGGCCGGCAACTGGATCTGCCCGCGCGACGCGCTCGGTCACACGGACAAGCCGCCGCTCCTCACCTGGTTCGCCGCGCTCGCGTCGCTGCCGGCCGGGCGCGTGACGCGCGTCGGGCTCTATCTCCCGAGCGCGCTCGCGACGCTCGGCACGGCGTGCCTCGTGTGGGCCGCCGGGCGGCGGTGGTTTCACACGCGCGCGGCCGTCCTCGCGGCGCTCGCCCTGCTCCTCTCGGACGCGGCGGCGCGCCAGGTCGCGACCGCGCGCTTCGACGCGCTCTTCTCGGCGACGGTCGCGCTCGCCGCGCTCGCGGCGTTCCGCGCCTGGAACGACGGCGGCTCCTGGACCCCGTTCTGGCTCGCGGCAGCGGCGAGCACGCTCACGAAGGGCCCGCTCGGCGTCCTCCTCGCCGCCGGCGGGCTCCTGGCCGTCCCCTGGGAGCGACGCTCGGGCCGGGCGCGCCCGCTCGCGGGATCACACGCGTTCGGGCTCCTCGCGTGGGCGGCCCTCGTCTTCGGCTGGCTCGGCGCGGCGCTCCACGTCGCCGGCCGGCGCGTCGTCGACGACATGCTCGTCGGCGAGCTCGTGGGACACGCGGTCGAGCACGCGCCGTTCCGGCGCGTCTGGGTGCCGCCCGGCGACTGGCTCGCGATGGCGGCGCCGTGGAGCGTCGTCGCCTGCGTCGCGTTCGTCCGCCTCGTCGTGGCACCCGATCCGGCGGACGTGCCCCGGCGCTTCGAGCGCTTCCTCTTCTGCTGGTTCTTCGCGGGCCTCCTCCTGTTCTCGGCGGCGCCCCACACGGCGGCGCGCCTGCTCTACCCGCTCCTGCCGCCCGGCGCGCTCCTCGCCGGACGCGAGCTCGCCCGCTGGAGCGCGAGGATGGGCGCCCGCCGGCTCGCGGCCGGCGCCGCGGCGGCCGTCCTTGCCGCGGGCGTCGCCTTGACGCTTCGCTACCACCGGCACGAGCGCCGGGACGACGAGGTCCGGCGCAGCGCCGCGATCGCGGCGGTCGCGCGCCGCGTGCGCGACGCGGTGGGAGACCGCTTCCCCCTCACGTACGTGGCCGACGAGGCAGGGCCGACGGCGAAGCGCTCGGCCGTGCCGCTCGCGCTCGCGGTGATCCTGAACCAGCGGCGGGCCCCGGTGTCGGCCGCGCGCGCGGCGTCGCTCCTCGACGGCGACGCGGCGGCGTTCGTCGTCGCGGGCGACGTGGACGGGCTCCGCCGTGCGCTCCGGACGGGGAGGGCCTTCCACGCGCTCGCGGAAGCCGGCGTCGACGGCCGTCCCGTGCTGGCCGTCGTCGCGAACCGCCCGACGCTCGCGTGGACGACGCCCGTCGCGGCGCTCGACGGGGCTCTCCGCGTCTCGCTGGAGGAGACGTTTCCCGTGAGGTTCGGGGACGGCGAGCTCGTGTTCGAGGCGGGGCGGAGCGGCGTCGTGCGGATCGTGAACGAAGGGCGCGCGCCGCGCGTGTGCCGGATCCGGACGATCGGGCCGGACGCGCCGGACGTCCGCGAACGCACGCTCGGCGCCGGTGAGACGTGGGTGGCCGAGCTCGACGGACGCCCGTGAGCGGCGTGGGGGCGCGCCCGTCAGCGGATCCGGGGCAGCACCTCATCGACGAACAGGCGGAGGCTCGCCCATCCGAGCTCGGGCTCGAGGCCGCCCATGAGCGGGTGGAGCAGCACGCGGCCGTGCTCGGCGGCGAGCGCCACGCACTCCTCCGGCGTGACGACGCGGTACACGCCGCTTCGCCCGAGGTCGTCCGCGGTCGAAGCGGCGACGTGCACCGCCGAGCGCTGTCCCGGCGGCTGCCACGCGGCGTACGTCTGCGCGTCCCACAGCGCGTGCGGCGCGATGCGCCGCCAGTCGGCCTCGGGATCGCGCGTCACGTGCACGAAGCCGGGGCCGCCCGGGAGGACGACGAAGCCCGCGTCGAAGCCGTCCGCCGCGCACGCCGCGCGGTAGACGCGCTCGAGCGCCGGGTCGCCGATCGCGGGGAAGAAGCCGCAGCGGAGCCGGGCGGCGCGGCGAGCGGCCGCCGCGGTCGAGCCGCCCACCAGGATCGGCGGCGGGACGGCCGGAGCCGGCGTGACGCGCACCGTCCGCCCGCGCCACCCGAAGGGCTCGCCGGTCCACGCCTGCCGGAGCACGCCCACGTACTCCTCGAAGAGCCGCGCGCGGGCGGCGCGGTCGACGCCCGCCATCGCGAACTCCTCCGGGCGGTAGCCCATGCCGGCGACGAGCGAGAGCCGGCCGCCGGCGACGAGCGCCGCAGTCGCGAGCTGCTCGGCGAGCCGGATCGGGTCGTGGAGCGGGACGAGAACCGCGGCGACGTTGATCCCGAGGCGCGCGGTGCGCGCGGCGATGGCGGCCGCGAGCGTCACGGGCGACGACATGAAGCCGTCGTCGACGCCGTGGTGCTCGGAGAGCGCGACGACGTCGAAGCCGTGCGCGTCGGCGAAGGCGCACATGTCGAGGCAGGCGGCGTACTGCCGGGCGTGCGTCGTGCGGGCGAAGGCCGGCACGCGGAGGTCGAACCGGAGGCCGGCGAGGGCGGCCATGGCCGCGCGTTCTATCGGCGCCCCGGCCACGGCGTCAACGCGCCGGGTGAGGCGACTCCCCTCCCCCACCGCGGGGCGATTCTGCTAAGGAGCCGCCATGCACCCCCACCGCCTCGCTCCCCTCATGTTCGCGGTGCTCCTCGTCGCGCCGCCGCCCGCCCGCGCCGCGACGCCACCCCCGAACCCCTATCCCGGCTACGCGAGCGCGACGTACGCCGATCCCGCGCACTGGCTCTGCCGCCCGGACACGGACGACGTCTGCGACCACGACCTCGACGCGACCGCCGTCGGCCCGAACGGCGGGACGCGCGTCGAGCGCTTCAAGCCCGCGCGCCATCCGCGCATCGACTGCTTCTACGTCTACCCGACGATCTCGACCGATCCCGGCGGCAACTCCGACCTCGTTCCCGGCGCCGATCAGGAGCTGTTCGTCGTCCGCCAGCAGGCGGCGCGGCTCGGGCTCGAGTGCCGGGTGTTCGCGCCGGTGTACCGGCAGGTGACGCTCACCGCGCTCGTCGCCGCGCTCGGCGGGCACCCGATCCCCGTCGACCCGAACCTCGCCTACGCGGACGTGCTCGACGCCTGGAAGCACTACATCGCGAACGACAACCAGGGCCGCGGCGTCATCCTCCTCGGCCACTCCCAGGGCTCGAGCGTCCTCGTGCGGCTCGTGAAGAACGAGATCGACCCCAATCCCGTGCTGCGCGAGCGGCTCGTCTCCGCGATCCTCCCCGGCACGAGCCTCCAGGTGCCGGCGAACGGCGAGGTCGGCTGCGACTTCCAGCACATCCCGCTCTGCCACTCGCGACGCCAGGTCGGCTGCGCGATCAGCTGGGCCTCCTTCCGCGCGGACCGGCCGCCGCCGTCGAACACCCTCTTCGGCCGCTCCACGCAGGCCGGCTGCAAGGCCGCGTGCACGAACCCGGCGGCGCTCGACGGGGGGAGCGGCACGCTGCACCCGTACTTCCCGACCGACGGCGTGTCGCTCCCGATCCTCACCGTGCCGCCGCCCGCGTGGGTGGACCCGGCGAAGCGCGTCACGATCCGGACGCCGTTCGTCACCCTGCCTCACTTCGTCGACGCCGCGTGCGCGGACAACGGCTTCTCGTATCTCGCGCTCACCGTCCACGGCGATCCGGCGGACGCGCGCCTCGACGACATCGGCGGCGACTTGACGCCGGAGTGGGGCCTCCACCTGATCGACGTGAACGTCACGATGGGCGACCTCGTCCGACTCGCGCGGAGCCAGGCGAAGGCGTTCCTCGTACGGCGCCGGCGTACGTCGTGACCCTCGCGCCGCTCGGACGCTCGCGGCGTTCGGTTGACCCGGGTCCGCTCGGCTGAGCGCGCCGGCCAGCCGTCACCGGGCGCGGGCGGCTCGTGAGGCGAGGTCGAGCTCGGGGTAGTGGCGGAAGATCCCCTCTTCGTTGAAGGGCACCCGGCGGTCGGAGGCGAGGTACGCGGCGAGGCGCGGGCGCTCCGCGACGCGGTCGCGGAGGGCCACGAGCCGCGGCAGCTTCCGCTCGAGCCCCGCCATCGCGTTCGGGAAGGCGTAGCGGAGACCCTCGACGACCTGGAACGCGGAGAGGTCCGCGTACGTCCGCTCGCGCCCGACGAGCCAGCGGCCGCGGCTGGGCGCGTTCCGCGCGAGCACCTGCTCGAGCCAGCCGAGGTACTTCGGCATCCGCGACTCGACGAACGCACGCGCCCGCCGCAGGGCCGGCGGCTTCTGGTCCTCGTAGTAGAGCCCGACGTCGATCGGGTGATGCGTGTCGTGCACCTCCGCGACGAGGTCCGCGATCGTGAGCTGGATCTGCGCCGTTTCGGCGCGGAGCGCGCCGTCGGCGGGGACGAGGCCGAGCCGGGGGCCGAGGAAGGCGAGGATGTTCGCCGTCTGCGACACCACGATGCGCCCGACGCGGACGAAGGGCGGCGCGAACGGCAGCGCGCCCGGCACCCGGCCGTCGAGGAAGCGCGTCATCGCCGCCATGCCGCCCTTCGTCCGCGCGACGTCGACCCAGCGCGCGCCCGCCTCCTCGAGGGCCAGGCGCACGAACTCGCCGCGTCCCTGGATCCCCGGCCAGTAGTAGAGCTCGATCGGCGTCCCGCGGCGCGGCGTCGGCATGCCCCTCCGTACCGCACCGGCCGGGCGCCCGGGTAGTCCCCCGCGCTTTCGTTTGCCGCCCTCCCCGCGGGCGCGGTAGGGACGGCGGGCATGGCCGACGCGATCGCCGACGTCCTCATCGTCGGCGCCGGCGCCTCCGGCGCGGCGCTCGCGTGGAGCCTCGCCGACACGCGGATGCGCGTCGTGTGCCTCGAGCAGGGCGACTGGATGCGCCCCGCGGACTCGCCCGGCACGTCGACCGACTGGGAGGTCCGCCAGGTCGGCGACTTCAACTTCAGTCCCAACGTGCGCGGGCGGCGCGAGGACTACCCGGTGAACGACGCCGAGTCGCCGATCGCCGTCTCGATGTTCAACGCGGTCGGCGGCTCGACGATCCTCTACGCCGCGCACTTCCCGCGCTTGCGGCCGTCCGACTTCCGCGTCCGCACCGAGGACGGGGTCGCCGACGACTGGCCGATCGACTACGCGCGCCTCGCGCCGTACTACGCCCTGAACGCGCACATGATGGGCGTCTCGGGGCTCGCCGGGGACCCCGCCTACCCGCCGAAGGAGGTGCCGCTGCCGCCCGTGCCGCTCGGGAAGCTCGGGCGGACGGTCGCGCGCGGCTTCAACCGCCTCGGCTGGCACTGGTGGCCGTCGGACAGCGCGATCGCGACGCGCGAGCACGAGGGGCGCGCCCCCTGCATCAACGCCGGCACGTGCCTCGTCGGCTGCCCGCAGGGCGCGAAGGGCTCGACCGACGTCACCTACTGGCCGCCCGCGCTCCGGCGCGGCGTCGAGCTCCGCACGCGCTGCCGGGTGCGCGAGATCACCATCGGCGCGAACGGCATGGCGAGCGGCGTCGTCTACTATGACGCCGAGGGCGTCGAGCGCCGCCAGCGGGCGGAGGTGGTCGTGCTCGCGTGCAACGGCATCGGGACGCCGCGCCTCCTCCTGAACTCGCGCTCCAAGCACTTCCCCGACGGCCTCGCGAACCGCAGCGGCCTCGTCGGCAAGCGGCTCATGTTCCACCCGTACGCGATGGTGACCGGCATCTTCGACGAGCCGCTCGAGGGCCACAAGGGCCCGACCGGCTGCTGCATCATGAGCCAGGAGTTCTACGCGACCGACCGCTCGCGCGGCTTCGTGCGCGGGTACTCGTTCGAGATCCTCCGCGGCTTCGGCCCCGTCTACACGGCGCTCTGGGGGATGCAGGCGAACCGCGTCCCGTGGGGCGCGGACCACCATCGCGCGTACGCGGAGCTGTTCGACCGCACGGCGGGCATGGTCGTCATCTGCGAGGACCTCCCCGACCCCGAGAACCGCGTGACGCTCGACCCGGACCTGAAGGACGCCGACGGCATTCCGGCGCCCAAGGTGACCTATCGCCTGAGCGAGAACAGCGAGAAGATGCTCGCGCACGCGGTCGCGCGCGGCACGGAGGTGCTCGAGGCGGCGGGGGCGACGGCGACGGTCGTCGAGTCGCCGCTCCGCTTCGCGGGGTGGCACCTCATGGGGACCTGCCGGATGGGGACCGACCCGGCGACCTCGGTCGTGAACCCCTGGGGCCGCTGCCACGACGTCCGGAATCTCTTCATCATCGACGGCAGCGTCTTCGTCACCTCGGCCGCCGTGAACCCGACGAACACGATCCAGGCGTTCGCGCTCTGGGTGGGCGACATGATGAAGCGGAACCTGGCGAACCTCTTCGACGCGGAGTGAGGGCCGTGACGGACGGCGGCTTCACCCCCGACGAAGCGGCGCTCCTCGCGAGTCTGCTCGACGAGACGATCCCGCCGAGCACCGACGGCCGCATGCCGGGCGCCGGCGCGCTCGACCTCGTCCCCGGCATGGCGCGCACGGCCGCGCGGATGCCCATGCTGCGGCCGGTCCTCGAGTACGGCCTCGGCGCGCTCGCCGACCTCGCCCGCGCGCGGCACCCGGATGGGTGGGCCGCGCTGTCGGCGGCGGAGCGCCGGGCCGTCTTCGGCGAGTTCGCCGCCAGCGACCAGTTCTTCATGCCGGCCCTCCTCTTCCTCGTCTACGCGGAGTACTACCGCCACCCGCGCGTCGTCGCGGCGCTCGGGCTCGAGCCGCGTGCCCCGCATCCCGCCGGGCACGCGATGGAGCCCGACGACTGGGCGCTGCTCGAGCCCGTGCGCGCGCGGGCACGCCCGCGCTGAGAACGCGCGCGCCTACTCGGCCGCGACCACCGCGTCGAGCGCCTGGAGCGCCGCGAGCGCCCGCTTGCGCGCGCCCTTGAGCCCGTGGCCGCGCGCCCGGCCGGCGGTGCGCGCCGCGGCCTTCAGGCGCTTCGCCAGCCGGACGAGCTTCGCCTTCGGGTTGGTCGTGTGGATCTGGCCGTGCAGACGCTTCACGTAGTCGACGATCCCGGCCGTCAGCCCGTCGAGCTCGGTCCTGAGCGCCGTCTGGGTGGGGTTCTTCTGCCCCGTGAGCGCCCCGAGCGCCGTGCCGACGGCCGAGAGGCGCGCCTTCAGCTCCGGGTTCACGAGACAGTCGGCGACACCGTTCGCGTTCGCGTCCGTGTCCGCGACGCCGCAGCCGCAGATGCCGGGGAGGACCTTCGCCGGATCCGCCGGACACTCGTCGACGAACTCGTACGCGCCGACGTCGCAGCCGGCGGTGCCGTCCCCGTTCCCGTCGTTGAGGCGCTGGATGCCCCGCTGGTCCGCGGCGGGACAGGCGCCGGCGCGCGCCGTGTCGATCGCCGGGCTGTCTGCGGCGAGCGCGTGCGTGAGCGTCGGGCCGCCGTTGTCCGCGAGCGCGCCGAGCTTCGGGTCGACCTGGCGATCGCCCGGGCCGGCGAGCGCGCACGAGCCGTCGTCGTCGACGTTGCCGCCGCCCGACGTGATCGTGCCCCCGCAGTTCGAGTGCGCGACGCTCGCCGCCAGGATCGAGTTCGTGAGCGTGACGGCCACGCCGGGATTGAACACGGCGGCGCCCGCGGTCCCGGCCTGGTTCGCCGCGAACGTGACGTTCGTCGCCGTCACGTCCGACCCGGCGAAGACGCCGCCGCCCTGGCTCCCGGCGACGTTGCCGGAGATCGTCGAGTTCACGATCGTCGACGTGCCGCCGGTGCTGACGAAGATGCCGCCGCCGATGCCCGCGGCGGCCTGCACGACGTTCCGCGAGAACGTCGAGCTCTCGACCGCGAGGGGCATGGGGCCGCTCCGGTAGAGCCCGCCGCCCGGCCCAATGTACGAGAAGTTGCCGTCGAACGTCGAGTCGACGACCGTCGCGCCGCCGTTGCCCGCGTCGAAGACGCCGCCCCCCGAACCGCCGAGGTTCGCGTTGTCGAGGATGCGGCAGCGGGTCATCGCGAGCGACGACTCACCGGACAGGAAGACGCCCCCGCCGCTGCCGACGCCGACGCTCCCGCTCACCTCGACGTCCGTGAAGGTCGCCGCGCCGCCGAGCGTCGCGAAGATGCCGCCCCCGGACCCGATCCCTCGGTTCGCGCGGAAGGCCGCGCCCTGGATCGTGAGCGCGCTCGATCCGCCGCCGTAGAAGAAGAGCCCGCCGCCCGTGGCCGTGCCGAAGTTGTTCGTGAACGTCCCCCCGGTGACGGCGAGGCTCCCCGCCGTGTTGACGAAGGCACCGGCGCCGCTCCCGGCCGCGAAGTTGTCCGCCACCGTGCAGTCGGTCAGCGCGACGTCCGCCCCGTTCGAGACGAACAGGCCGCCGGCGGTGCCGGTCGCCGAGTTCGACGTGAACCGGCTGCTCTCGATCGCGACGGCGTCGGCGCCGCTCACGAACAGGCCGCCGCCCGTCCCCGCGAAGTTGCCCTCGAAGATCGAGCCCCGAACGCTGACCGGACCGCCGGCGAAGACGCCGCCGCCGGACGCCGCGTGGCCGAGCGTGAACGTCACGGTGTCGAGCGTGAGCGCTCCGGTGCCGCTCACGCACACGCCGCCGCCCGGCCCGCCCTGCGCGTCGCCGTTCGTGATCGTCAGGCTCTTCAGCACGAGCGTCGCACTGCCGAGGACCTGGAGCACGCGGTCGAGGCCGAGGCCGTCGACGATTGTCGCGTCCGCGCCGGCGCCGTCGATCTCGAGCGGCTGGGTCACGTCGAGGTCGCCGGTCGCCGCGGCGTCCTCGCCCGTGCCCGTCACCGCCAGCCGGAACGTGCCGGCCGGGAGGACGACGACGTCGGCGTCCGCCGCGGCGTTCGCCTCCTGGACGGCCGCGCGGAGCGTGCACGCGCCGCTCGCCGCGGCGCAGATGCCGTCGATCGTCGCGTCCACGGCATCCGCCGTGCTGTTCACCGTGAACGTCGCTCCGAGCGCGCCGCGCGCGCCGAGCACGACGACCGCGGACACCGCGAACCACCACCGCTGCATGTCTCCTCCTCCACGCGCCGCCGTTCCGGAGCGTTGGCGTCCACCGTAGGGGAGCCCGCGCCGCTTCTCAAGCAGCGCGACGATCAGCCGGCCGCGTCCTCCGCGCACGCCGCCGCCAGCGCGTCGCCGAGCGCGCGCCGGCGGCACGCCGCGCGGAGCCGGCCGTCGCGGATCGCCGCGCCGACGGCAGTCCGGAGGCACGCGACGCGGCCGGGACGGCACGGACACGCCCGCGCGATCGCGGCCGGGACCTCGGCGAGCGCGCGCGCGTCCGCGGGCGCGCTGCCGCCGCGGTCGCAGTGGTCGCGCGGGCTCGGGTCGCAGCCGGGCGTGCCCGACGCGCAGAGGGCCGTCACCCGCGCCGGCGCGCGCGCCTGGACGTCCGCGACGGCGGTCGGGTCCGGACCCCGGGCGCCCGAGCCCGCCCCGACGACGAGGAGCCCGCCCGTGACCGCCGGTGCAGCGGCGAGCGTCACGCCGACGGGCACGGCCGCGAGCCGGACGCCCGTCGCCGCGTCGTAGACGCGGACGGCGCCGCCGAGGTTCTGCCCCGCGAAGACGAGCCCGGGGATCGCGAGCGTCGGCGCGAAGCTCGCGTCGGCGTCCGGTTCGCCGGTGTTCTGCCAGACGACGGCGCCCGTGTCCGCGTCGAGCGCGTGGACGGTCGGCCGCTGAGGGTGGAAGAGGTCGTCGTCGTCGCCGGGCGCGGTGCTGAGGTAGACCCGCCGTGCGTCCGGGTCGACGGCGGCGCTCCCGATGATGCCGCCCGCGCTCCCGCCGGGCACGACCTGCGTGCGCCAGTACGGCAGCCCCGACGGGTCCGCGTCGTCCCAGCGCACGCCGGTCACGCCGTTCACGCCGTCGCGGTCGAGCACGTAGTACGTGCCGTCCTTCGCGCCCGCGCCGACGACGTCCCGGCCGCGACCCGCCGCCGTGATCGAGAAGAGGTTCGGCGCCGCACCGAAGTCGAGGTCCCGCGTGTCGACGGCGCGCGGCCGCCAGCGCCACGCGGGCGTGCCGTTCGTCCGAAGCGCGACGATCGCCTCCTCGAAGGGGCCGCGGTTGTCGCCGCCGTCGCAGCTCGCGGTCGTGAAGTAGACGAGGCCCCGCCCGGCGTCGACGGCGGCCGAGGACCACGAGCTGCCGCAGCCGTCGCGCGTGCGCGCGACGCCGCAGCCGGGACGGGACGCGAGGAAGCCGGCGGGAAGCCCGAGCTCGGCCTCGGTGTGGTAGCCGTCGAAGCGGAAGACGCGGTCGTCGCGGCCCGGCCGGCAGGTCGCGCCCGTCTCGATGTCGAAGTACCAGACGAGGTGGCCGTCGTGGACGTCGACCGCGAAGAAGCCGCCCTTCCCATTCTCCTCGTTCACGTCCATGCCGAAGAGGACGAGGCCCCCGACGACGATCGGGGACGACTCGACCTCGTTGCGCTCCCCGTCGAAGGCGCAGAGCCCGGGCGGCGTCGCGCAGCCCGTGCCGGCCGCGAAGTGCCACCGCTCCTCGCCCGTCGCCGCGTCGACCGCGTACATCGTCTCGCCGCCGGCGACGAGCACCGTCGGGCGGCCGTCGACCCGCCGCACGTCGGCGGAGCCCGCGTTCGGGAACGGCGCGCCGGGCTGGTCCGGCATCGGGAAGCGCCAGAGCGCGGTGCCGTCGCGCGTGCGGAGCGCGTAGAGCACGTGGTCCCACGCCTGGACGAACGCGAGCTGGACGCGCCCCTCGCCGGGGAGGCGGAGCGTCGCGACCGCCGGCTCCGCGGTCACGGGGCCCCCCGTCGGAAACGTCCACTTGACGCGGAGCGCCCCGACGTTCGCGGGCGTCAACCGCGGCCGACCGGGCGCGAAGAAGAGACGCGCCGCGCTGCCACCGTACGTCGGCCAGTCGCGCGCGACGGCGGGCGCCGCCGCGGCGAGCGCGACGAGGCACGCGAGGACCGCACCACCCGCGCTCACGGCGTCACTCGCCTCCGCACGCCGACGGCGGCTGCTCGACCGCCGGTGGGAGCTTGCCGAAGTCGAGGCGGAAGCGCGAGGAGTCGACGACGGTGACGCCGTCCGGGAAGGCGAGGTTCCGCCCGAGAACCTGCGGCGCGCCGGAGCGTCCGGCCGCGTCGAAGCGCACCATCGACACGCGGCCGCAGCGCGTGTCGAGCGTCGTCGGATCGAGGCTCAGCTCGGAGTAGTAGAGCGTTCCGTCGGTGCCGACCGCGAGCCCGAGGGGGTTCCCGGGAATGCCGGCGGGGACGACGGTGCGGACGAAGAGCCCGCTCGCGTCGTACTCGTTGACGACGGGCGGCGCGAGCACGCTGCCCACGAAGAAGTGCCCGCTCGGGAGGCGGACGATACCGGCGAAGGTGAACGCGCCGCCCGCGCCCGCGGCGAGGAAGGTGGTCTTCGTCGGCGGCATCGTCACCAGGCGCTTCGGGTTCGCGCAGTCCGCGGGCGAGGTCGGAAAGGGCGGCGAGAACCTCGTCACGCGAAGCGCCGCGGGCTCCGGGACGTAGAGGTTCCCGGCGTCGTCCATCGCCGGCATGCCGGGGGCGGCGAGCGCCTCGTCGACGAAGCAGTACTCGCGGTAGCGCTTGCGCGGCCCGGGGAAGAAGACGACGAGGCTCCCGTCGTGCTCCTTTGCCGACCCGTGGCCGACGTCGACGCCCCAGAAGTTGCCCTGCGCGTCGAAGGCGCAGCCCTGGGGGTCGATGTTGCCCTGCGGCGGCGGCCCGGAGAAGTCCCACGCGGTGTGGATGTGGCCGCGCGTCCACTTGCCGCTCCGGCGGAAGATCGCCCAGCCGTCCGGGTCGCGGCCCACCCAGAGCGGGCTCGCGCGCGTCGCGGCGCACCGCGCCTGCGGCGGCGTGCGGTCGAGGCACGCCTCGCGGTACGTGTCGTCGGCGATCGCGAAGTAGCCCGTGTGGCGGAACTTCGGCGGGAAGAAGCAGAGCGGGCCGTTCACGTGCCGGCCGACGCGCGGCGGCGAACCGTTCGGGTCGTCGGGCGCGGGCGGGTCGGGGTCGATGAAGACGACCCGCGGCGGAAAGGCCGCGCCGTTCACGAGGTAGGCGTCGAGGAACTCGCCCTGGGCGTTCAGCACGACGTCGCGGGCGGAAGCGGCGGCGGACGCGGCGAGCGCCACCGCGAGCGCGAGGAGCGCGGCCGGCGGCGCGCGGTGGGGACGGTCCATCGGCGTTCCTCCGGGCGCCGGCATAGCACCAACCGCCCGCGGAGGAGGAGGGGGCCGACGCGACCTTGCCACCCCGCCGCCCGATGCGATACGCGCTCCCGCCCATGACCGTGCTCCGTCTCGCGCTCTGCGCCACGCTCTCGGTCGCGCCCGCCGCCGCGCGCGCGTTCGGCCTCGACGACGTCGCGCGCACGGCGGCGGCGATCGCGCGCGAGCCGTGGCGCGACCGGCAGACCGTCGTGCCGTCGTGGATGCTCGTCGGGTCGATGACGTACGACCAGTGGCGCGACATCCGCTTCCGCCCCGACCAGGCCCTCTGGCGCGCCGAGGGGCTGCCCTTCCAGGTCCAGCTCTTCCACCCGGGCCTCTACTTCGACCGGAGCGTCCGCGTGAACGTCGTCGACGCCGACGGCGTGCACGAGGTCCGCTACTCGCCCGACTTCTTCCACTACGGGAAGAACGACTTCGCCGCCCGCATCCCGCCGGACATCGGCTTCGCCGGCTTCCGCGTGCACGCGCCGTTCAAGACCCCCGCGTACTTCGACGAGGTGATCGTCTTCCTCGGCGCCAGCTATTTCCGGGCCGTCGGCCGCGACAACGTCTACGGGCTCTCGGCGCGCGGGCTCGCGATCGACACCGCGGAGCCCGCGGGCGAGGAGTTCCCGCGCTTCGTCGAGTTCTGGCTCGAGAAGCCGGCGCCGCAGGCGACGACCCTCGTCGTCTACGCGCTGCTCGACGGCCCGAGCCTCGCGGGCGCGTACCGCTTCGCCGTCACGCCGGGCGCGGCGACGACGGTCGACGTCGACGTCCGGCTCTTCCCGCGCCGGAGACCGAAGACGCTCGGGCTCGCGCCCCTCACGAGCATGTTCTTCTTCGGCGAGAACACGACGCGGCGCTTCGACGACTTCCGGCCCGAGGTGCACGACTCCGACGGGCTCCTCGTCCACTTCGACGGCGGGGAATGGCTGTGGCGCCCGCTCGACGACCCACCGCGGATCGACGTCGCGAGCTTCCGGGCGCGGAACCCCCGCGGCTTCGGGCTCGTCCAGCGCGACCGCGCCTTCGCCGACTACCAGGACCTCGAGACGCGCGCCGATCTCAGGCCGAGCGCGTGGGTCGCGCCGCGCGGGGACTGGGGCGAGGGCGAGATCCGGCTGATCACGCTGCCGACGGCGAACGAGCTCCTCGACAACGTGGTCGCGTTCTGGGTCCCGGCGGCGCCGCCGAAGCCCGGTCACCCGCTCGCCCGCGCGTACACGCTCTCCTGGTACACGGACGACCCGGCACGTCCGCCCGGCGGACGCACGGTCGCCACGCGGCGCGACCGCGGCCCGGCGGAGTCGCCGCGCGACGCGTTCCGATGGGTCCTCGACTTCGAGGGTCCGGCGCTTGCCGCGCTCGCCGCCGACCGGCCGCCGCGCGCCGTCGTGACGGCGAGCCGCGGGGCCCGGGTCTACGATCAGCACGTCTACAAGAACCCCGTGACCGGCGGCTGGCGCCTCGCCTTCCAGATGAAGCCGAAGACGCCGGAGCCGGTCGAGCTGCGTGCGTACCTCGCGCGGGACGGCGACGTGCTCACGGAGACGTGGTCGTCGGCGTGGCTGCCGTGAGCCACGTGCCGGCCGCCACCGGCGCGGCGCGCGTCCTCGCCCTCGTCGCCGACCTCCATGCCGCACGAGACGGCGATCGTGCCGCTCCTCGACGCGCTCACGCCGGAGGCCGAGCTGTCGGCGCCGTGAACGTCGTCCGGCGCACGCCGGACGCGCGGCGCGTCGGCACGCAGCTCGACGGCGAAGGCCTCGTCGCCGGGCTCCGCGGCGCGGGGCACGAGGTCCGCGGCGCAGCGTCGTCGGCGCCGGCGGCTCCGCGGCCGCGATCACCTTCGTGCTCGCGCGTCACGGATGCGCGTCGCTCGCCGTCGTGAACCGGACGGTCGCGAAGGGCGCGGACCTCGTCGCCCGCGTGCGTGCGGGTTCCCCGGCGTCGAGGCCGCGGTCGGCGACGGCGGGGCGTGCTATGATCTGGCCGTCAACGCGACACCCCTCGGGATGAAGGCCCGCGACCCGCTTCCCCTCTCTCACGACGCGATCCGCAGCACGGCGTGCGTCGCCGCCTGCGTGGTCGCGCCCGAGACGACGCCGCTCCTCGCGCTCGCGCGCGACCAGGGCCGGCGGATCCAGACCGGCGTGCCGATGCTCGCCGCGCAGCTCGACCCGAGGCTCGCGTTCATGAGGGTCCCCGTATGAAGCTTCCGCTTCCGACCGCCGCGGCGTCCGGCGTCCGCCCCGCCGACCTCGGCTGGCTCGCCGGCAGCTGGATCGGCCGGAACGGCGAGCACCGCGTCGAGGAGCACTGGGCGCCGCCCGCCGGCGACTCGCTCGTCGGTACGTTTCGGTGGGTGCGGGGCGGTGCCGTACTCTTCTACGAGCTCCTCGTCGTCGAGCCGGAGGGCGACGGCGTCGTGCTGCGCATCAAGCATTTCCATCCGCGGCTCGTCGGGTGGGAGGAGAAGGACCGCGCCTGCGAGTGGCTGCTGGTCGGGGGAGCGCGGGCGGCTACGGCAACGCGACCGCGTGCACGACGCCCCCGCGGGCCCGCTCGCACGCGGCGAGCCATCCCCGCTCGCAGGCGCGGGCGTAGGACGCTGCCGCGCCCGCCGCGTCGCCCGCGTCCTCCGCCACCCGGGCGGCCGTCCAGCAACCGGCCGCGTCGCCGCCGTCGCACGCGCCCGCCGCGAAGCGGAGGGACGTCGGGCGGTCGCCGGGGTAGTAGATCGCGGCGAGCGTCGTGCAGTCGTACGCGTCCCAACCCGCGCAGCCGCGGCGGAGCCGGGCGACCGCCGCTTCGCGGAGGCCGCGCACGCGCTCCGCCGCGCACGCACCGGGCGGCGCGTAGACGACGCCGTCCGTGCAGAGCTGCGCGAGATCGCTGCACCCGTGGCCGTCGCCGCCGGCGCAGGCGGCCTCGGCGAGCTCGAGCGCGCGGGCGGCGTTCAGGCGCGGACCGTCGTCGGCGAGGTAGAGCCGGCCGAGCTCCGCGCAGCCGAACGCGTCGCCGCCCTCGCACGCCCGCCGGAGGAGCGACCAGGCGCGGTCCGCGTCGGCGGCGACGCCGCGGCCGCCCTCGTACATGAGCCCCGCACGCGCGCAGCTCGCACGGTCGCCGCGCTCGCAGCGCCGCACGCAGTCGGCCACGTCGTACCCGCGACAGCGGGGCGTCGACGGGGCGGCGGCACGGCCGGCCGCGGGGCCGTCGTCGGCGGGGAGGCCGAAGGGCTCCAGCGCGCGGGCGATGGTCTCGTAGAGACCCTCGACCCAGGAGGGCCGCACGCCCGCCCCGACTGCGGCGAGCCGCGGGCCGTACCGACGAAGGTCGAGCGGGCTCACGACGACGTCGACGCGGTCCGTGCCGACGCGCTCGACGAGCGCGAAGACCTCCTCGACGCCCGCGTCGCCGAGCGGCAGGCAGCCGTCCGACGCGCTCCCGCCGTGGATCATGATGCTGCCGCCGAGGCGCGTCCGGCCGTCCTCGGCCGCCCGGGCGCGGTCGAAGGCGTTCGGGTAGTCGATCTCGAGCGAGAGGTGGTAGGCGCTCGCCGGATGGAGGGCCGCGATTCGATACACGCCCTCGGGCACCTGGTGATCGCCTTCCCGAAGCTTCGGGCCGAGCGAGCCGCTCGCGGCACGGATCAGGTAGGAGCGGACGAACGTCCATCCGCTCCCTCCGTCCGCCCAGAGCTCGAGACGGGCCTCGCGTTTGAGCGCGAGCAGCGCGACGGCGCGTGGTGGGTAGGCGACGCCCCGGGAAGCGAAGCGCGGGGCGAGGCGCTGCTCCGCGGCGGCGAGCGCCGACGGGAGCGGCGCCGCATCGCCCGCCCCGCAGCCGAGCCCGACGACCAGACCGACACCCGCCAGCAGCCACCACACCCTCCGCCAGCCCTAGCGCCGCGGGCGGGTCACCGTCAAGGAACACGTGCGTCGTGCTCCGCCTCGCGCTCCCGCCCGCGACTCGCGCGCGCGCCGCGCGGTGCACCGGCTGTGCGCTCGGCTTGCTCCGCTCGCGCGACGTCGAGATCCTCCGCGGCGCCCGACGAGGCGGCGCGAGCGGCGCACCCGGCCGTCCCCGACGCCGCGCAGGCGACGGCGCGTGCGTCGCCTGCGCCGCGTCGAAGCGGGCGCCCGCCCGCCCGCGTCCGCGCGTTCGCGGCGCACCGACGGGAGACGAGGCGCCGCGGGCGGCGCGCGCGCCTCTCGGGCCGCCACGGCCGCCACTCGCCGGCGACCGCACGCGCGAAATGGATCGACGAGCCCGAGGATCACGAGGACCGGCCGGGCCAGACGCTCGCGACGCGCAACCCGGACGTCATCCGCCGCTCGGCGGAGGAGCGGAGCACGACGGCCGCCCCGGCGCTCTCCGGCTCGTGTTCCCGTGGCCGCGGGGACGGAGCGGGCAGCGCGGGGGTCGGCGCCTCGAGCCCGTCTCGTGGGAGGAGTGGATCGTCCCGGACGCGCCGCCCGCGCGGGGGGCGTGCGCGCCCGGGGGCATTCGCCCGAGCGCTCGCCAATCGCGCGCGTATTGCGTAGTAATCTGGGAATGCCCAGCGCCGTAGCCGACCCGCACGTCCGCCTGGACGGCGTGCGGATGGCGTTCGGGACGCGCGAGGTGTTCCGGCGCCTCGACTGCGCCTTCCCGCGCGGCCGCATCTCCTGCATCCTCGGCACGAGCGGGTCCGGGAAGAGCACGATCCTCCGCCTGGTCGGCGGGCTCATCCACCCGCAGGCGGGCCACGTCTTCGTCGACGGCGAGGACGTGACGCAGCTCGGGCACCGAGCGCTCTTCGAGCTGCGGAAGAAGATCGGGATGATGTTCCAGGGCGGCGCGCTCCTCGACTCGGAGACCGTCTTCGACAACCTCGCCTTCCCGCTCCGCGAGCACACGCACGCGCGCCGCGCGGAGATCGCGACGCGCGTCCGGCAGACGCTCGCGGCGGTCGGCCTCCACGGCGTGGACGACCTCCTGCCGAGTCAGCTCTCGGGCGGCATGATGCGCCGGGTCGCGCTCGCGCGCGCGCTCATCATGCGGCCCGTCATCTGCCTCTGCGACGAGCCCTTCTCGGGTCTCGATCCCGTCTCCGTCCGCCTGATCGAGCGGCTCTTCCAGCGCGTGAACGCCGAGAACCGCATCACGATGATCGTCGTCTCGCACGACGTGCGCTCGACGTACCGCATCGCCGACCACGTCGTCCTGATCGTCCCGGGCGGCGAGGCGATCCAGGGGACGCCCGACGAGCTCCGCGCGCACCCCGACCCCCGCGTCCGCGCCTTCCTGACGGACGAGGTCGACGCGGCGGCGATCGAGGCCGCCGAGCACGCGGCCGAGCGGGAGGCGAGCGGAGGGGCGACGTGATCGCCGAGCCGGTCGAGGCGATCGGCCGCGCCGCGCTCGGATTCGTCGCGCAGCTGGGCGGCATGGCGCGGTTCACCGGCATGCTCGGGCGCGCGCTCGTGACCCCGCCCGTCCGCGTGCGGCCGTTCGTGAACGAGCTCTTCAAGCTCGGCGTGCTCTCGCTCGTCATCATCTGCGTGTCGGGCGTGGCGGTCGGCATGGTGCTCGGGCTCCAGGGCTACAACACCCTCGTGCGGTTCGGCGCCGAGCAGTCGCTCGGCGCGGTCGTCGGGCTGAGCCTCGTCCGCGAGCTCGGGCCGGTCCTCACCGCGCTGCTCGCGACCGGACGCGCCGGCTCCGCCACCGCGGCCGAGATCGGGACGATGGTGACGACGGAGCAGCTCGACGGCCTCCGGATGATGTCGGTCGACCCCGTCGACTTCGTCGTCGCCCCGCGCGCGGTCGCGATGACGCTCGTGATGCCGCTCCTCACGGCGCTCTTCATCGCCTGCGGCGTCTTCGGCGGGTACTTCGTCGGCGTGCACCTGATGGGGCTCGACGGCGGCATCTACTTCTCGAGCCTCGAGAGCGCCGTCGTCTTCCGCGAGGACGTCGCGCAGAGCCTCGTGAAGGCGCTCGTCTTCGGCGCGCTCGTCGGGCTGATCGCTACCTGGCGCGGCTACACGAGCGCGCCGACGTCGGCGGGCGTCAGCACGGCGACGACGTCGACGGTGGTCGTGTCGTCGGTCACCATTCTCCTCTTCGATTACGTCATCACGTCGCTCTGGGGGGTCTAAAGGTCGATGCGCAGCTCTCCCACCCGGGATCTCCTGGTCGGTTGCTTCGTGCTCGTCGGGCTCGGCGCGCTCGCGTGGCTGTCGCTCAGCGTCGGCGGGCTCTCGTTCAATCCGAGCCGCGGCCTCGTCCTCTACGCGAACTTCACCCAGATCGCGGGGCTCAAGCCTCGCGCGCCGGTCGTGATCGCGGGCGTCAAGGTGGGCGACGTCGAGTCGATCGCGCTCGGGAAGAACTTCGAGGCCCGGGTGCGGCTGGTCGTCGACCCCACGCTCCAGCTCCCGGTCGACACGTCGGCCTCGATCGTGACCGCGGGGCTCCTCGGCGACCGCTACGTCGAGCTCCAGCCGGGCGGCGACACGACCCTGCTCCGCTCGGGCGAGGACATCGGCTTCACGGAGCCCGCGGTGCAGCTCGAGCGGCTCCTCGGCAAGTTCATCCATCAGACCGACGTCGGCGCGGGCAGCGAGAAACCGGCGGAGGGCAAGGAGAAGGAGGCACCATGAGACGGATGGGGATGATGTGCGCGCTGATCCTCGCGCTCGGCGCGCCGGCGTTCGCGGCCGAGCTGGAGGCGGAGCAGGTCGCCACCGAGCACGATCCGCTCGAGAGCTTCAACCGGAAGATGTTCTGGTTCAACGACAAGGTGGACGTCTACGTCCTCGAGCCCGTCGCGAAGGGATGGAACTGGGTCGCGCCGCGGCGCGTGCAGACGTCGGTGTCGAACTTCTTCGGGAACCTCCGCTATCCGATCGTGACCGTGAACGACCTGCTCCAGCTCCGACCGGTCGACGCCAGCCGGGACGCGGCCCGCTTCGCCGTCAACACGACGGTCGGCGTGCTCGGCTTCTTCGACCCCGCCGCCCGCTGGGGCATGCCCGCGCACGAGCAGGACTTCGGACAGACGCTCGCGTACTGGCGCGTGCCCTCCGGCCCCTATCTCGTGCTGCCGCTCCTCGGCCCTTCGAATCCGCGCGACGCCGTCGGGATCGGCGCGGACTCGGTCTTCTCGATCTTCCCCTGGTTCGTCGACTGGTGGATCCTGGCGGCCGGCCGCACCGGGCAGACCGTGAACGAGCGCACTCTCCTCCTCGACCAGGTGCGGGAGGCGAAGGCGGCCTCCCTCGACTACTACACCGCGGTCCGCAATGGTTACGTGCAGCATCGGCGGAGGCTCCTCGGGGTCGCGCCCGAGGCCCGCGAGGAGATCTACTACCCGCAACTGGAGGACAAATGATCATCCGCACCACGGCCGCCCTGACTCTCGTCGCGGCCGCGCTCGCCTTCGTCGCGCCCCGCGCCGGCGCGGCGGATGACCCGAAGGCCGTCGTCACGCGCGTCACGAACGAGGCCCTCGAGGTCCTGCGCGACGACTCGCTGTCGGCGGACGCCAAGCGCCAGAAGCTCGAGCAGATCGTGCTCCGGGACACGGACTTCGAGACGCTCTCCCGCCTCGTGCTGGCGCAGAACTGGCGCAAGTTCTCGGAGGCGCAGCAGGCGGAGTTCATCGAGCAGTTCAGGCGTCACCTCTCGATGACCTACGGGCGCAACATCGAGAACTACCACAACGAGACCGTCGCCGTGCAGAGCGAGCGCCAGGAGCCGCGCGGCGACGTGACGGTGCTCACGAAGATCGTCCGCGGCGGCGGCGCGAGCGACATCGAGGTCGACTATCGCCTGCGAAAGAACGCCGAGGGGCAGTGGAAGGTCATCGACTTCGTCATCGAGGGCGTGAGCCTGGTCGCGAACTTCCGCGCGCAGTTCACGAACATGCTGAGCTCGTCGTCGCCCGCGACCCTCATCAAGACCCTCGCGGACAAGAACGCACGCAACGAGCCGCTGAAGGCGCCGGGCACGGGCACGTAGCGATGCGCCCGGCCTACCCGCGCACCTCGACGACGTAGCGGCGCCGCATCGCCTCCATCGCCTCGCGCGCGCGCTGCGCGCGCCGCTCGTTCCGCCACGCCTGGAGCACGCGGCCGTGCACCGCGGCGAGGGTGGGCGTCGACGCCGGGACGTGCCGGTGCACCCAGACGAGATGCAGCCCGTAGCTCGAGCGGACGGGGCCGACCCAGGTCGCGAGCGGTGCCGCATCGACGGTCTCCGCGAAGCCCGGGCCGAAGGCGAGCGCCAGGTCGTCCCGGGAGGCCTCCAGCTCGGCGCCGCGGATGAAGGCGTCTCCGCGCGCCGGCGCCGCCGCGGGCGCCGTGCCGTTCGCGCGAAGCGCGGCGAGCAGCGCCCGCGCGTCGGACTCGAGGGCCGCGCCGTGGGCCGCGGCGCCGAGATACACGTGCGTCAGCCGGACGCGCGCCGGCGCCGCGAACGCGTCCGCGTGGCGTGCGAGATACGTCGCCAGCTCCGCCTCCGACGGCGTGTCCTCCGGTCCGAGCCAGCCGGCCGTGAGGCGCATCATCTCGACGAGATGACGCCGCACGACGAGGTCGGTCCGCTCGAGCCCGAGCCGGCGCGCGCTCCGCTCGAGCGCCTCGCGGCTCGTGCCCGCGTCCTCGCCGACGAACCGCGCCAGGCGGACCAAGCGCTCGCGCACCGTCGCGTCCCGCCGATCGAAGCCGCGTGCGAGCGCCTCGCGGTAGAGCACCTCCTCGTCGATCGCGTCGCGGACGAGCGCCGCCTCGGCCGCCCCGCTCGGCGGCGCGCCGTGCTCTGCCGCCCAGGTCTCGCGCAGCCGCGCGACGTCGATCACGATGCGCGGGCGGGCGGCGGCCGGAGGATTCCACCGGTCGCGGACGGCGAGCAGCGCGGCGCCGAGCACGAGGAAGTGCAGGAGCGGCGCGCCGAGGAGCGACCGCCATCGCATCAGCGCCCCCCGGACTCCAGGCGCTCGCGCCGGAGACGCCAGAGGCGCGTGTGCGCCGCGCGCCACGTCCCCGACGCGAGCGACACCGTCACCATGTGGTCGGTCCGGTCGGCGTGCGAGAGGTCCCTCGGCGCGGTCGCGAGCGCGAGCGTCGTACCGCCGCGACCCCTCGCGATCGTCGCCTTCGTCACGGCGCCGACGGGCGCCGCGAGAACGCGCCGCCCGGAGCCGGCGCGCCGGAACGCGCCGGCGGGGAACGTGACCGCGAGGACCTCGTCGTCGTCTGCGACGCGCAGCTCGAGGGGCGCGGTGCCGAATCCCTTCGGCACGCGCGCGAGCGCGAGGCGGAGCGCGAGCCGGTCCGTCCCCGGCGCCGCGCCGTACTCGACGGCGGCCCGGAGGCGTCCGATCGCCTCCGGGCGGTACCAGATGGGCGACGTCCACGCGCGCTCCTGCACGACGGGGTCGAGAAAGGCGTCGTTCCCCGGACCGAGGCAGCAGTTCGCGAACGCCGCGCCCGCGGCGGCCGCGGCCGCGGCGCAGTTCGGGGAGAAGGGATCGACGCCCGCGGCCTTGCAGACGCGCGTGCTCCAGCGGCAGGTCGGGTTCTCGAGGACGCGCGCGTAGTAGAAGGCGCGCTCCGACCGCCGGAAGCGCGGGTCGCGCCACACGGCGCACAGCTCCGCGGCGCCCCGGCCGCGCGGCGCGCACGTCGCCGGGTCCACGTCCGCGCCGTTCTTCGCGTCGCCGGCGACGTCGAACACGCGCTCGTGCGTCCTCCCCCGCGCGTCGACCCAGCCCTTCACGATCTGGATCCGCTGGAGGTCGGTGCCCGGCGCATCCGCCGTCCCCGGATCCTTGGCCGCCCACACGGCGAAGCGCGGGCTCCGCGCGCCGCGCCCGGCGCCGATCTCGCCGCCCATCGGCGTTCCCGTCGCGTAGGCGTCGCGCACGAAGCTCGCCGAGCGACAGGCGACGCCCGCCAGGTCGCCGGCGAAGAAGCGGACGACCGGGCGCGTGCCACTCGTCGCGTACGTCTCCCGGCGCTTGAGCGCCGAGAAGATCGCGTCGCGCGAGTTCTCCTCCGCCCACGCGACCGCGAGGCCGCCCGGGTTGGTCCGCATCTGATCGCCGATCTGCCGTGCGGGCGACGAGTCGCCGCTGCCCTGCCCGCCCGCCCAGCCGGCCTCGGCGACGCTCCCCGCCGCGCCATCGTGGTTGTCGGTCGAGCCGACGAAGCCGAGCCGGAACGGGTTCACGCCGAGCCGCTGCTCGAGCGCGAGGCCGTCCTTCAGCGCGTTGCGGACCAGGTTGCGGCGCGGATAGGCGTCGATCGGCGTCGGCTCATGCCCCGGGAGCTGGTCCACCCTGGGGTCCTGCTCGAAGGTGCAGAGCTCGTCCGCCGTCCCCGCGCCCGCCCGCGCGAGCCGGTCGAAGCGGCACTCGGAGTTTCCCTTGATCTGGTGGATCTCGACGAGGGGCTCGATCGTCTGCCGGCGGAGCGCCTCGACGGCATCCGCGGGATCGAGGAACTGCATCCCGCCGCTCAGGTTCGAGTTGTGCGGGATGACGACCGCGTCGCATCCCGTCCCCGCCTGGAGGCACGTCGCCTCGATCGCGGACCAGAAGCCCTGCGGGATCCCGCCGGCCGCCGTCGCGACGTAGCCGGTCACGGAGGGCGGGACGCGGTCGTTGCGGAAGACGACGTTGCGGTGGAGGTGCCGGCCGGCCGGGCTCGCCGTGTACTCGTAGCCGATGAAGCTCGTGAAGGTGCACGCCGCCGTCCGGTCGTAGGCCTCCTCGGCGGCCGCCCGGACGTCGTTCCACACGGATACGCTGGCGGCCGGGCAGTCGACGCCCGGCTCCGTGCAGAGCGGGAGATGGGTCGGGTTCGGGATGCCGACCGGGTAGAGCCACGCAGCCTGGGTCAGGAACTGCGCGTCGGGCGACTCGAGCTGGCGGAGGATCGCGCACTGGTGGCTCTCGTACACGGACGAGCCCGGCGTGTCGCAGAGCCGGACTTCGCCGAAGAGCTCGGCGTGGTCGGTCACGGCGGCGAAGTCGAGCGGGCGGTCGATGCGGGCGCTCCGCGTCTGCGCCTCGTCGTCGTCGGCGAACGGGATGGCGGCTCCGCGCGCGAACGCATAGGCGTCGTGCGGCGTGACGCGCGTCCCGAAGATGTAGGCGTCGGCGGAGAAGCGGGTGTGGATGTGGACGTCGCCG
>DASRHG010000085.1:0-50476 GCA_035650655.1 Binatia bacterium
GAGCAGGCTCAGAAGGCCGCGCCCGCGATCGTCTTCATCGACGAGCTCGACGCCGTCGGCCGCCGGCGCGGGGCGGGCGTCGGCGCCGTGAACGACGAGCGCGAGCAGACGCTCAACCAGCTCCTCGTGCAGATGGACGGCTTCGACGAGCGCCACGAGGTGATCGTCCTCGCCGCGACGAACCGCCCCGACGTCCTCGACCCCGCCCTCCTCCGCCCCGGCCGCTTCGACCGCCAGGTGGAGGTGCACCTCCCGGACCTGAAGGGACGCGTCGGCATCCTCCGCATCCACACCCGCAGGCTTCTCCTCGCCCCCGACGTCGACCTCGAGCGGCTCGCGCGCGCGACGACCGGCCTCTCCGGCGCCGACCTCGCGAACCTGTGCAACGAGGCGACGCTCAACGCCGCGCGCCACGGCCGCGACCGCGTGACCATGGCCGACTTCCTCGCCGCGCAGGAGAAGATCCTCCTGGGCGGCGTCCGCGCGCTCGCGCTCTCGCCCGCCGAGCGCCGCGTCGTCGCGTACCACGAGGGCGGCCACGCCCTCGTCGCGTGGCTCACCCCCGAGGCCGACCCGGTCCACAAGGTGACCATCGTCCCGCACGGCCGCGCGCTCGGCGTGACGGCGCAGCTTCCCGGCGAGGACCGCTACAACTACAGCGAGCCCTATCTCCTCGCCCGCCTCGCCGTCATGCTCGGCGGGCGTACGGCGGAGGAGCTGGCCCTCGGGACGGTGACGACCGGCGCGGAGAACGACCTCGTCGAAGCGACGCAGCTCGCGCGGCGCATGGTGACGCGGTGGGGCATGAGCCGGCTCGGCGTCATCGCCTTCCGCGCCGACGAGAGGCAGCCGTTCCTCGGCTACGACCTGTCGCAGGGGCGCGACTACAGCGAGGCGACGGCGGCCCGCATCGACGAGGAGGTCCAGTGCCTCCTCGACGAGCGGCACGAGGCCGTCCGACAGGTCCTCTCGCGGGAGCGCCCGAAGCTCGATCGCCTCGTCGAGCGGCTCCTGCAGCACGAAACGGTCGACTTCGACGGGCTCCGCGCGGTGCTCGGCCCCCGTCGCGAGCCGACCACCGACGTCCCTCCGCACGCGGCCCCGGCGCGGGTCGGCGGGCTCACCCCGCGGTGATCGGCACGTGTCCGGGCTCGCCGCGCACGCGCGCGAGCCAGGCGCGGATCGCCGGGTACGGGCCGAGGTCGAAACCGCCCTCGTCCGCGACGTGCGTGTACGCGTAGAGGGCGATGTCCGCGATCGAGCAGCGCTCGCCGACGAAGAACGCGCGCCCGCGGAGGTGGCTCTCCATGACGCCGAGCGCCTCCGTCCCGAGCTGCCGCTTGATCTCGAGCGCCGCGCGCCGCACGGGCGTGAGATCCACGTACCGCATCCAGAAGCGCGCCGTCGCGATGTTCGGCTCGTGGAGGTTCTGCTCGAAGAACATCCACCGGAGCGTGTCCGTCCGGGCGCGGCGGTCGGCGGCGAGGAGCGGCGTCCCGTCCGCGAAATGCCAGAGGATCGCGTTCGACTCGACGAGGACCGTCCCGTCCTCCAGCTCGACGATCGGGATGCGGCCGTTCGGGTTCTTCGCGAGGAAGGCGGGCGTCCGCGACTCCCCGCGGAGGATGTCGACCTCGACGCGCTCGTACGCGATGCCGAGCCGGGCGAGGAGGAGCCGGACCTTGTAGCCGTTCCCGGACGGCAGGTAGTCGTAGAGCCGGAGCACGCACGCGGTCGTACCGGGGGCCGCACCCGCCCGTCAACGCGCGCCTTCCCACGCTCGTCGCGCGGGGCGCGCGCTCAGAACGCGGGCGCCTCGCCCGACTCGTCCGCGGGGCCGCGCTCGTCCTCGGGCGCGACCTCCCGGTTCTCGAAGCGCGTGAACTCCTTCAGGAACGTCAGCTCGACGCTCCCGATCGGCCCGTTCCGCTGCTTGGCGACGATCACCTCCGCGACGCCCTTCTTGTCGGAGTCCTCGACGTAGTACTCCTCGCGATAGAGGAAGCAGATGACGTCCGCGTCCTGCTCGATGGCGCCCGATTCCCGAAGGTCGGCGAGCCGCGGGATGGGAGGCGAGCGGTTCTCCACCTGCCGGTTCAGCTGCGAGAGCGCGAGGACCGGCACGTGGAGCTCCTTGGCGAGCGCCTTGAGCGAGCGCGAGATCTCCGAGATCTCCTGCTCGCGGTTGTCCTTCCCCTCGGCGCTTCGCATGAGCTGGATGTAGTCGACGATCACGAGGCCGAGCTTCGCCGCGGGATCGCGCTTCAAGCGCCGAGCCTTCGCGCGCAGCTCGAGCACGGAGAGCGCCGGCGTGTCGTCGATGAAGATGGGCGCGTCGCCGAGGCGGCCCGCGGCCATCGCGAGCTTCGGGAACTCGCGGTCCGAGAGATGCCCGGTGCGGACGCGGGAGAGGTCGACGCGCGCCTCCGAGCAGAGCATCCGCATCGCGAGCTGCTCCTTCGACATCTCGAGCGAGAAGATGGCGACGCCCCGGTCCGCGCGGAGCGCCGCGTGTTCGGCGATGTTCAGGCAGAAGGCCGTCTTTCCCATGCTCGGGCGGCCCGCGACGATGATGAGGTCGGTCGGCTGGAGTCCCGAGGTCAGCGCGTCCAGGTCGGCGAACCCCGTCGGCACGCCGGTCACGGCCTGCTTCTGCTCGTAGAGCCGCTCGATCGTCTTGATCGAGCCGACGAGCACGTCGGAGATCCGCGTGAACGAGAGCCGGACCTGCCGCTCGGTGATGCCGAAGATGAGCTGCTCGGCGCGGTCCAGCAGCTCGTTCACGTCGTCGACCGCCTCGTAGCCGCGCGTGGCGATCTCGGTCGACGCGGTGATGAGACCGCGGAGGATCGCGCGGTCGCGGACGATCTTCGCGTAGTGCACGATGTTCGCGGCCGTCGGCACGCGCTCGACGAGCGCCGCGAGGTACGACGAGCCGCCGATCTCCTGGAGCTCGCCGCGCGCGCGCAGCACCTCGGTCAGGGTGATGAGGTCGACGGGCTCGCTCCGCTCCGACAGCTCGAGCATGGCGCGGAAGAGCTTCTTGTGCGTCCCGCGGTAGAAGTCGTCGACCTGGAGCAGCTCGACGACCCGGTCGAGCGCCGCGTTGTCGAGGAGGATCCCCCCGAGCACGGCCTCCTCGGCCTCGAGGCTCTGCGGCGGAACCCGCCGCAGGTTCTCCTCGATCGTCGCCATCCCGCGCCTCCCCCACCAGCCGCCGCGCGGACGCGGTCAGCGCTGGGAACCGTGCTCGAAGAGCCCGTCGAGGGCCTGCCGGTCGTGCGGCGTGAGACGCTCGGCGGCCGACGCCGGGACGCGCCCGCGGCCGTCCGCCATGAGCAGGTGCCACAGGATGCCGCCGAGGGCGGCGCCGCTGCCGAGCATCAGGAGCGGCCCGATGAGAGACCGCCGCGAGGGCTTCCGCCGCCGTCGCTTGTCCGCCATGCCGCGTCCTCCTCCGCCGTCAGCTCTGGCACCACGCGGCGCCGTCGAGCGGCGCGGGGGCCGTCTCGTCGAGCCGGAGGTGCAACACGGGCCATCCGCGCCGCGCCGCGACGCGCCGGAGCCGCGGGTCGGGATTCACGACGCGCGGCTCGCCGACGCGCTCGAGCACGGGGAGGTCCGTGATCGAATCGGTGTAGAAGTAGCTCCGCTGGAGATCGACGCCCGCCGACTCCGCGAAGCGCTCCGCCCAGTAGATCTTCCCCGCCCCGTAGCACACGGGACGCTCCGCCTCGCCCGTGAAGCGGCCGTCGCGGACGACGAGGCGGGTGACGAGCAGGTGCTCGATGCCGAGGTCCGCGGCGAGCGGTGCGGCGAGGTAGCGGGTGGCACTCGTCAGGATCGCGAGCACGTGGCCCGCGCGCCGGTGCGCCTCGACCGTCGCCACCATCGCCGGGTAGAGGTACTGCCGGACCGTGTCGGCGTACCAGCGCTCGCAGTCGCGCCGCAACGCGGCCTCCTCGTGGTGCCGGATCCAGTCCATCGAGACCGCGACGGCGCGCTCGATGTCGAGGAGGCCGAGCTTGTAGCGCACGAGGAAGTAGAGCGTCCGGGCGAGGTCCCGGCGGCGGGCGAGGCCCTTCCGCCGGAGGTGCTGCATGTAGAGCGGCGCCGAGTTGCGCGCGATCAGCGTGCCGTCGATGTCGAAGAGCGCCGCGATGGCCACGGTGCGCCCGGTCCTACGGCCGCTCCACCACGAGCGCGATGCCCTGCCCGCCGCCGATGCAGAGCGAGGCGACGCCGAGCCGCGCGTCGCGATCCTGCATCGCGTGGAGGAGCGTGACGAGGACGCGCGCGCCGCTCGCGCCGATCGGGTGCCCGAGGGCGATCGCCCCGCCGTGCACGTTGACCCGGTTCTTCGGGATGCGCAGCTCCCGCAGCACGCCGAGCGACTGCGCGGCGAACGCCTCGTTCAGCTCCCAGAGGTCGATCTCCTCCCTGCGGAGGCCCGCCCGGGCGAGCGCCTTCTCGACCGCCGGCCACGGCCCCATGCCCATGATCGAGGGATCGACGCCGGCCGCCCCGTACGCGCGGATGCGCGCGAGCGGCGCGAGCCCGCGCGCCCTGGCGCGATCCTCCGCCATGACGACGACTGCCGCGGCCCCGTCGTTGATGCCCGACGCGTTGCCGGCCGTCACGGTGCCCGCGTCCTTCTTGAACGCCGGCTTGAGGGCGGCGAGCTTCTGGGCCGTCGTGTCGGGGCGCGGATGCTCGTCGGTGTCGAACCGAACCGTCTCGCCCTTCTTCGCCGGCACCTCGACGGGGACGATCTCCGCCCTGAACTTCCCCCCCTTGATCGCCGCCGCCGTCTTCGCCTGGCTCTCGGCCGCGAACTCGTCCTGCTCCTCGCGCGAGATGCCGTACTTGCTCGCGATGTTCTCCGCCGTGATGCCCATGTGCACGAAGGTGATCGGGCAGGTGAGGCCGTCGGCGATCATCGAGTCGAGGATCTGGTCGTGCCCCATGCGATAGCCGAAGCGCGCCTTCTTCAGGATGTACGGCGCGCCGCTCATGCTCTCCATGCCGCCGGCGACGACGGTCGTGGCGTCGCCCAGCTGGATCGCCTGCGCGGCGAGGACGACGGCCTTGAGACCCGACCCGCATGCCTTGTTCACGGTGAAGCTCGGCACCTCCTTCGGGATGCCGCCCTCGAGGGCCGCGACGCGACCCGGGTTCAGCCCGAGCCCCGCGGGCAGGACGTGGCCGAGGATCACCTCCTCGACCTCGGCCGCGTCGAGCTGCGCGCGCCGCACGGCCTCCCGCACGACGATCGCCCCGAGGGTGGTGGCGGGAAACTGGGCGAGCGCGCCGCCGAGCGTGCCGATCGCGGTACGCGTCGCACTGACGATGACGGGCGTGGCCATGGGAATGTCCTTTCGCGTGAATTCGGGCGCGGGACGAAGCGGAGCGCGCCGGGACGAGAACATGTAGCACAGGCCGCGGAGCCAACGCCATCCGCTTGACGCGTTCGAACCGTGAGCGGAAACGACCCTCGATGAGCATGGAGACCCGCAAGCCGGCCGATCTGCCGGCGCCCGCCGGCGGCGCGCCCCGGTACGCGCTCGTCCTCTCGGGCGGCGGCGCGCGGGGCGCGTACGAGGCCGGGATCCTCGGCTGGATCCTGGACGACCTGCCGCCCCGGCTCGGGCGGCCCGTCCGCTTCGACATCCTCACCGGGACGAGCGTCGGCGCCATCCACGCCTGCTTCCTCGCGGGCACCGCCGGGAGCCCGGGCGCGGGCGCGCGGCTCACCGACCTCTGGCACGGGCTCGACCTCGCCCGCGTGTTCCGGGTGCGGCTCGGACAGCTCCTCGCCATCCCGTTCCGCTCGCTCGGGATCGTCGGGCCGCGGCGGCGGCGGCCGGAGTCCGGCATCCCCGAGCGTCTCGCCGGCCTCCTCGACTCCCTGCCGCTCGAGCGCCTCGTCCGCGACGTCGTGCCGTGGGCCGCGCTCCGGCGGAACGTCGACGCCGGGGTCGTCGAGGCGGTCGCGGTGACGGCCACCGAGATCGCGACGGGCCGTTCGATCGTGTGGATCGACAACCGCGAGCGCCGCGTCGTCCGCTGGGCACGCGACCCGTTCATCGTCGCCCGCCCGGCGGCGCTCGGTCCCGCGCACGCGCTCGCCTCCGCGGCGATCCCCCTCCTCTTCCCCGCGCCGCGCGTCGACGGCGGCTACTACTGCGACGGGAGCCTGCGCCTCAACACGCCGCTCGCGCCCGCGCTCCGACTCGGCGGCAACCGCCTCCTGATCGTCGGCCTCACGCACGCCGACGGGGCCCGGAACGCCGCCTCGGCGCCGGAGGAGGGCTACGGCTCGCTCTTCTACCTCGGCGGCAAGGTGCTGAACGCCCTCCTCCTCGACCACGTCGATTACGACGTCGACCGGCTCCGCATCGTGAACGCGATCCTCGACACCGGCGTCCGCGCCTACGGGCCCGACTTCCTCGCCCGGATGAACGCGACCGTCGAGGCCGAGCGCGGCACGGCGTATCAGGTGGTCCGGAACGTCTACCTCCGCCCGTCGCAGGACATCGCGGCGATCGCGGCCGACTGCCTCGCGCACCGCCCGCCGGCGACCGGGTGGCGCGGCCGGCTCGCCGACCTCGTCCTCCGGCACGCGATGCGCGGGGGCGACGCGGACCTGCTCTCGTACCTCTACTTCGACCGCTGCTACGCGGACCACCTGATCGCGCTCGGCCGGGCGGACGCCGAGGCGCAGGCGGACGCGCTCCTCGACTTCTTCAGCGCGTGATGGCGTCAGCGCGGGCGGCGGGCGCGAGCTCGAGGAGATGCTCGCCCTTCCCGCGGCCGCAGCGGAGCCGCACGACGCCCACCGCGTCCGGCGCGGCGTCGATCGGCGCGCCGTTGCAGCGGACCGCGAAGCCGGTCGGATAGCGCCGGGCGGGGACGAAGAGCTCGATCGGCCCGCGGCCGCCGGGCCGCCACCGCAGGCGGAGCGTGTTCGCCTGCGCGTCGAACGCGTGCTCGACGACCGTGCCCGGGACCGCGCGCGCGTAGACGCGCGAGAGCGCCGTCGTCCGCGCGATCCGCTCGCCGCCGGGCTCGGTGTCCTCGCCCTCGAAGAGGCCCCACCGCCCCTGGCTCGTCTCCTCCCACACCCAGAACGCGGCGTGGGCGCGGAAGCGGTCCTGGAGGTCGAGCTCCGCCGTGATCCAGTCGTTCGCATGCGCCGCGCCCGGGTCGATGCCGTACTCGCCGACGAGGAGCGGCGTCCCCCAGGCCGCCGCTTCCCGCGCCGCGTTCGCCATCGAGGGGAGGAGCTCCGCCGGGTCGCCGCTCGCGTACGTCTGCCCGTCGAAGACGTCGGTGTAGACGTGCGGCGCGTAGAGCGCGCGGCGGTCGGGGAAGGGCGTCCGCGGGATCGGCGCCGCGTTCGTCGCGTTCCGGAGGACGTTCGGCTCGAACGCGACCAGGTGCCGCGGGTCGACGCGCCGGACCGCGCGCAGGACGCGCCGATGGAAGGCGAGCAGGACGGCCTCCGGGTCCGGCACGCCGAGGACGAGCGGCTCGTTCATGATCTCGTAGCCGACGACGGCGCGGCTGCGGGCGAAGCGGCGCGCGACGACCGCGACCGCGGCCGCGTACGCGTCCTGGATGCCCGCGTCGTTCGCGAAGAAGCGCTGCCCGGCGGCGAGGGCCGCGGGGGCGACGCGGCGCGCGTTCAGGTCCCCGAGCGGGCCACCGAGGAACGGATAGCCGGTCGGACCGAGGAGGAGGTCGAGCACCCACCGCGGCGCCCCGTCCTCGCCGATCTCCTTCGAGAAGGCGTCCTGGTGGAAGTCGAGCAGCACGACGACGTCGTGCGCCTCGCAGGCGTCGACCACGGCCGCGATGCGGTCGAGGTACGTCGGGTCGTACCGGCCGCGCACCGGCTCGAGCCCGCTCCAGTCGATCGGCAGGCGGAGGAAGTCGAAGCCGAGCTGCTGCATGCGGGCGGCGTCCCCCGCGTCGAAGACCGGGATCGGCTCGAGCGGGAGCCGGCCGTCCGGGAACGTCACGTCGAACACGCCGGCGACGCGCGCATTCACGCCGCGGAGCACGACCTCGCGGCGCAGGTGGTCGACGAGGCGGCCGTCGCGCACCCGGAGCCGCCGGCCGTCGAGTGCGGCGGCCGGCGCCACGAGGACGGCGAGGACGAGCCCTGCGACGGCGACGCGCATCGGCCGCTCAGGCCGTCGGGTCCGCCGGGACGGGCGGATAGCCCTCGGGACGGACGTAGCGCGGCGCACGCCCGGGCGGGACGGGGACGCGCTCCCGCTGCTTCTTCGTGAGCCGCAGCATCACCTTCATCGAGCTCTCGAACTCGTCCATCGACTTCGTCTCCACGAGGCCGCGCGCCACGAGGTCGTCGAAGAACGCCTCGCCCTTCGCCGTGCGGAGGATCGTGATCGTCCAGTCCATGCACGCGACGCCGCCGCACGAGACGTCGGCGAGCTCCGCCGTGAAGTCCCCGCAGTGGTGGCACTCGACCCGCGCGTACTCCTGCGCCCGGTGGAGCGGCATCTCCACGACCGCGCCGTCCTTCTTGTAGATGAGCACCTTCCCCTTCACGTTGAACTTCTTCACGTCGGTCAGCGGGACGCCCATCTCCTCCTGGATCTTCTGCACCATGAGGCCCTCGTACGTGAACACCTCGGTGCAGAGGAGCCCGATCGTCATCTCGACGATCTCGCCGAAGCCCTTCAGGAACTTCGTCTGCCGCTCGATGTGCTTCTCCTTCTTGCGGCCGTTCACGAGGAACGACGGGTCGGCGGCCTGGATCTTCCGCGTCGGCGTGATCTGACACGGCACGCCGACGAAGCAGACCTTCTTGAGCCCGAGCCGCTCCGCGTCGGCGAGCGCCAGGTTGTTCGGGCAGTACGTGTACCAGGAGCTTGCGCTCGCGATCGCCTCCGCGACCGTCGTCACGACCTTCGGCTTCGGCGCGGCGGGCATCGACTCGTCGGCGGCCGAGACGACGGCGCCGTCGAACCGCCCTTCGCGGAGGCCGTGGCAGAGCATCGTCGTGACGACGCCGCCGTCCTGGCAGCGCGCGAGCACCTCCGGGTCCTTCGCGCGCGCCGCGACGATGCGCCGGTAGCGGCCGAAGACCCCCTCGTACACGCCGGGCTCCCTCGGGATCACGCGGTCGCGGAGGTCGAACTCGCGGATGCCGAGGCGCGGGCAGACCTGCGCGCACACGTCGCACCCGATCCCCTCGCTGATGCCGCAGTGGTCGAAGGCCGCGGTCGCCTTCGCGACCTGCTTCGGCTTGCCGTCGACGTAGTCGATCACGTTGTGCGGGCAGACGAGCACGCAGGTGCCGCACTCGCAGCAGCTGCCGAAGTCGACCACCTCGTTCATCATCTCTTTGAAGGTCGCGTGGGCCATGCGGCCCTCTACCGGCCTGCGTTCGTCCGTGTCAACGCGCGCGCGCGCACGCACGACATTTCGTCATGCCCGCGACATTTCGTGTCCCGCGCGAGTGCGCCGCGCGCGACTGCTATGCGCCGAGGAGCGCCGGCAGCGCCGCGGCGAGACGCTCGTACTCCGCGCGCGCGTTGTAGAGCTGCGCCGAGATCCGGAGGAGGCGCCGGGGCGGCGCGGGCCACGGCACGACCGGCACCTCGATGCCGAACCGCGTACGAAGCGCATCCTGGAGCGGGTCGGTCGCGAACGCCGACGGCGCCGCCGCCGCGGGGCCGTCGGGCAGCGGGACCGCCGCGAGCGCGCCGATCATCTCCTCGGGGCACGGCGGCGGGACCTCGAGCGCGTCGCAGAGGAGTCGGCGCGCCTGGAGGGCGAGCGCGCGGTTCTGCGCGCGGACGGCGTCCCAGCCGCCGGGCACGAGCCCGCCCACGTACGCGAGCGCGTCGGGGACGCAGAGGTAGGCGCTCGGGTCGTCGGTGCCGACCCAGTCGAACTCGAGCCGGAAGCGGGACACGTCGGTCCGCCGGGCGTTGGCACCGTGGCTGATCACCGTCGGCCGGACGTCGTGCTGCCGGTCCGGCCGCACCCAGAGGAACCCGGCGCCCTTCGGCGCGCACATCCACTTGTGGCAGTTGCCGGTGTAATACGCCGCGCCGAGCGCGCGGAGGTCGACGTCGACCATGCCGCCGGCGTGCGCACCGTCGACGAGCGTGTCGACGCCGCGGGCGGCGAGCGCCGCCACGAGCCGGGTGACCGGGAAGACGAGGCCCGTCGGGCTCGTCACGTGGTCGACGAGCGCGAGCCGCGTCCGCGGCGAGACGCGGGCGAGCACGGCGTCGACGACGGCGTCGGGCCCGGAGAGCGGAAAGGGCACCTCGGCGACGACCACGCGCGCGCTCCACCGCTCGGCGGCGAACCCGACCGCGTTGCGGCACGCGTTGTAGGCGTGGCTCGTCACGAGCAGCTCGTCCCCGGCGGCGAAGCGGAGCGAGCGGACGACCGCGTTCACCCCGGTCGTCGCGTTCGGGACGAACGCGAGGTCGTCGGGGGCCGCGCCGAGGAACGCCGCGAGCGACGCGCGCGCCGCGGCGAGGAGCCCTTCCAAATCGCGCACGAAGAAGTCGACCGGCTCGCGCTCCATGCGCGCCCGCCAGCGCTGCTGCGCCTCGAGCACGGCGGCCGGACACGCGCCGAACGACCCGTGGTTCAGGAACGCGACGGCCGGATCGAGGGTCCACCGATCCCGGAGCGGCGACGGCATGCGCGCGACACCTTAGCATCGCGCCGCCACGCCTCCACGGCCGCGCGTCCACGCCGGTGGACGGCGCGTGGTTGGATCGGCGGCCGGGGCTGCTATGAGAGGGACCCCATGGCGGCGCCCGGCGAGCGGAAGTGGCTCATCGCGATCTCGGTGATGCTCGGCACGATCCTCGAAGTGCTCGATACGAGCATCGTGAACGTCGCCCTGCCGCACATGCAGGGCGCGTTCTCGGCGAGCGTCGACGAGATCACGTGGGTCCTCACCTCCTACCTGGTCGCGAACGGGATCGTCATCCCCATGACGGGCTGGCTCTCCGGCCGCTTCGGCCGCAAGCGCTACTTCATCACGAGCATCGTCGTCTTCACGGTCGCGTCGATGTTCTGCGGCGCCGCGCCCGACCTCCGGACGATCGTCCTCTTCCGCATCGTCCAGGGGCTCGGCGGTGCGGCGATGCTGCCCTCGTCGCAGGCGATCCTCATGGAGACGTTCCCGCCCGACGAGCAGGCGATCGCGATGGCGACGTGGGGGGTCGGGCTCATGGTCGCCCCCGTCGTGGGACCGACGCTCGGCGGCTGGATCACCGACACGTACAGCTGGCGCTGGTGCTTCTACATCAACCTCCCCTTCGGCCTGATCGCGACCCTCATGGCGTCGCGCTTCCTCGAGGAGCCGCCGCACGCGCAGGCCCGGCGGACGGCGCCCGACTGGCTCGGCATCGCCCTGCTCGTCGTCGGGCTCGGCGCGATCCAGATCGTCCTCGACCGGGGCGAGCGTGCGGACTGGTTCGCGGCCGCGTGGGTCCGCGCCCTCACCGCGACGGCCGTCGTGGCGCTCGGCACGTTCGTCTGGTGGGAGCTCGGCCGGGCGCGCGAGCCCGTCGTGCGGCTCCGGCTGCTCCGCGAGCGGGGGTTCGCGATCGGCTCGACGCTGATCGCGCTCCTCGCCTTCGTCCTCTTCGGGACGCTCACGCTCTGGCCGCTCTTCCTCCAGAACCTCATGGGCTACACCGCCTCGCAGGCCGGCTGGGCGATGGCGCCGCGCGGGATCGCGACGGGCCTGTCGATGTTCGTCGTCGGGCGGCTCTCGCGCCGCTTCGACCCCCGGCTGCTCATCTCCATCGGCGTCGTGATCCTCGTCGTCGCGCAGGTCGAGATGTCGCACTTCTACCTCCAGCTCGGCTGGTGGCAGCTCGTCTGGCCGAGCATCATCCAGGGGATCGGCATGGGCTTCATCTTCACGCTCCTCTCGACGACCTCGCTCGCGCGCCTCCCGCGCGAGGTGATGGGGAGCGCCGCGAGCATCTACAACCTCATGCGGAACCTCGGCGCGAGCTTCGGCATCGCGATCCTGGGCACGCTCCTCCTCCGCCGCGGGCAGCTCCATCAGGCCGTGCTCGCGACCCACACGACGCCGTTCCACGCGCCCTTCCGGCAGGCGCTCGAGGCGATCCCGGGCGCGATGGCGGCGCGCGGCTTCGTCGTCGACGGCACGCAGGCCGCCGCCCTCCTCTACGGCCAGCTGCGCGCGCAGGCGACCATGCTCGCCTTCGAGGACTGCTTCCTCGTCGCCGGGATCGTCGCGCTCGGCATCGTCCTCGGCATGGCGGCCATGCCGTCCGCGCGTCCCACCCCGGGCGCCCCCTCGGGGGCGCACTGATGCGGCGCCGGCAGATCGCGGCCGTCGGCGGAGCGGTCGTCCTCCTCGCGCTCCTCGTCTGGGGCGTCCGGTACCTCCTCTGGACGCGCTGGCACGCGACGACCGACGACGCGTACGTGGAGGGCCACGTCGCGACGATCACGCCGCGGGTCGCCGGCGCCGTGCTCGCCGTGCCCGTGGAGGACAACGCCGTCGTCGCCGCCGGCACGACGCTCGTCCGCCTCGACCCGAAGGACTTCGAGGTCCGGCTGCACCAGGCGACCGCGGCCCTCGAGCGCGCGCGGCAGACCGTCGACGAGCAGATCGCCGCCGTGCACGCCGCACGCGCCGCGCACGCGCTCGCGGCGGCCGAGCGGGAGCAGGCCGAGATCGACTTCCGCCGCGTCTCCGACCTCCGCGCGCGCCGCGTCGTGTCCGCCGACGAGTTCGACCGGGCGCGCACCGTGCTCGACGTCGCGCGCGCGCGGCTCGACGCCGCCGCGCGCGAGCTCGAGCGCGCGCAGGCGACGCTCGGTCCCGAGGGCGTCGGGCCCTACGACCGCCCGATCGTCCGCCAGGCCGAGAGCGCACGCGACATGGCGGCGCTCGAGCTCGGCTACACGACGATCGTGGCGCCGGTCGCCGGCGTGGTCAGCCGGCGCGCGGTGGAGGCCGGGCAGCGCGTGCAGCCGGGGCAGCCGCTCATGGCGCTCGTCCCCTTCGACCTCTACGTGGTCGCGAACTTCAAGGAGACGGAGCTGACGCCGATCCGCGTCGGCCAGCCGGCGAGCGTGCGCGTCGACCTCTATCCGGGGGTCGAGCTCCGCGGCCACGTCGACTCGATCGCCGCGGGCAGCGGCGCGGCGTTCTCGATCCTCCCGCCCGAGAACGCGTCCGGGAACTGGGTGAAGGTGGTCCAGCGGGTCCCGGTGAAGATCGTCCTCGACGACCCCCCGCGCGACCGCCCCCTCCGCGTGGGGCTCTCGGTCCGGGCGTCGGTCGACGTCTCCGACCGCTCGGGCCCCTTCCTCCGCGTCCCCGCGACCGAGGCGGCGGTGCGCTGAGCGCGTCCGCGGCGCGCGGCGACGTCCGCTACAGGCGCTCGACGGGCGGGATCGGGACCGGCGCCTCCGACACGCACGTGACCTCGCGGACGCCTTCGACGCGGGCGGCGATCCCCCGCACGCGTTCGGCGAACGCCGGGCCGATCGTCGCGGCCGTGATCGTCACGTGGCCGTCTGCGGCGCGTACGGTGACGCCGAGGGCGCCGAGCCCGCGCTCGCGGGCGAGCGCGGCGTGGACGCAGGCGGCGACGGCGTGGTCGCGCAGGCACGCCCGCGTCGCGGGCGTCGGGCGGTGGGTCGCCGTGTCCGTGGAGCGGGCGAGGACGGCGGCGCACTCCTCGATGCCGAGACGACCCGTGCTGAGGACGACGTCGTAGTGCGTCGGCTCGCGCCAGTCGAGCCCGAAGAGCGCCTGCGCCTGGGCCTCGAGCTCGCGCTCGTACGCGTCGATCTGCCCCTGCGCGGCCGCCTCCTCGATGCCGTTCTCGGCCATCAGGCGGCGCACGCGGACGGCGCGCGGCGCGGTGATCCGCGCGCGGAGGACGGGCGGCACGTCGAGCAGGAGGAGCGGCGCGACGCGCCCGATCACGATGCAGGCACCGCCGGCGATCCGGTCGAGGAGCGCGGCGCGCAGGAAGACGAGGTGGCGCCGCCGTTCGCGGTCGAACCGCTGCCAGAACGACGGCGCGTGCTCGTCGACGTCGGCGAGCTTGTCCGGGGCGACGTCGTAGCGCCGTGCCGCCTCCAGGACGATCTCCCGCGTGAGCAGCGGACAGCCGAGGCGCCGCGAGAGCGCCTGCCCGACCTGTGTGCCCGCGGTTCCGATCTCGCGGGCGATCGCGACCACGGCCACGCGGGGACGCTAGCGCCGGCCGGCGACGCCGGCAAGGGCGCCGCGCCGGCCGGCGTTTTCCGACGCCGGCCGGGCTGCTACGACGGTTCCCGGCGATGCTCCGCACGCTCCCCCTCGCCGCGGACGGGCGGCGCGGCGGTCACGCGGCGGCCGGCGCCGTCGCGGTGAGGCGGAGCCAGAGCGGGTCCTCCTGCTCGACGAGGCGGAGCGGCACCTCGCCGACGACCCACGACCCGAGGAGCCGCACGGCGGCGTCGCGCACCCCGCGCAGCGCCGGGTGGTGCACGCTCGCGAGCCACGCGAGCCGGTCCGTGAGATCCTGGACGGCGCGGACGGCGGGGCGGCGGCGGCGCTCGTAGCGCGCGAGGGCCGCCGCCGGCTCGCCGGGCTGCGCGAGCTCCCACGCGAGGACGACCGCGTCGACGAGGGCGCTGCCGGCTCCCTGTCCGAGGTTCGGCGCCATCGCGTGCGCGGCGTCGCCGAGGAGGACGACGGCGCCGTCGACCCAGCGCGCGCAGTCGACCCGCCGGACCTCGTTCACGAGGAGGTCCTGGAAGCGCCGGACGCCCGCGAGCGCCTCCCCCGCGGCGGGGAGCGCCGCGGCCCAGGCGCGACGGAAGAGCTCCACGTCCTGCTCTTCGATCGCCGTCGCGAGCGGCTGCGCGTCCGCCGCGCCGTAGAAGTACGTCCCGTGGTCGACGGGCGCGAGCCCGAAGATGCCGAGGCTGGTCCAGTACTCGGTCATGCCGTCGAGCCGCATCGGCGGCCCGAGGCCGCGGACGTAGCGGAAGCCGTGGCTCACGCGCGCGTCGACGCGGCTCGCCTTCCGGACGCGCGAGTGGACGCCGTCGGCGCCGACGACGAGGTCGGCGCGCAGGGTCGCGGGCCCCTTCGGCGTCCGAAACGCGACCGAGCCGTCCGCAGTGACCGCGTCCACCTCGGTCCCGAAGCGGCGCTCGACGCCGGGCTCGGCGACGACGAGGTCGACGAGCGCCGCCAGCACCTCCCGGCGGCGCAGCACGAGCGCGTGGTCGAGCCCGGCAGCGAAGCGCGGGATCGGGACGTCGAAGAGGGTCGCCCCGGCCGCGTCGGCGACGCGGAGCTGCGAGACGCGTGCGCCGCGCCGCTGGAGCCGCTCGTCCAGGTCGAGCCCGTAGAGGACGGCGAGGCCGTTCGGCTGGAGGAGGAGGCCCGCGCGGACCGTGCGCGGCTCCGGGTCGCGCTCGAACAGCGTCACCCGCGCGCCGCCGCGCGCGAGGAGGAGCGCCGCCGCGATCCCGCCGATGCCGGCGCCGACGACCGCGACGTGACGCCCCTCGAGCGGCATACGAATCGCCGTTGCACGGGCCGTGCCAGCGGCGACCGCGCCGACGTCGGCGAGCGCCGCGGGCCGCGTCGGCGGGACGGGAGGGCGCGCGCGCCGCCTTCTCAGGCCCGCGAACGCACGCTCGGGACGTTGGCGGGGCTGCGAAGGCGCACGCCGGCCGCCGGCGACTCAGACGGCGAACCGGAAGTGGATCACGTCGCCGTCCTGCACGACGTAGTCCCTCCCCTCGAGGCGGAGCTTCCCGGCCGCGCGGCACTTCGCCTCGGAGCCGCAGGCGATGAAGTCGTCGAAGGCGACGACCTCGGCGCGGATGAACCCGCGCTCGATGTCGCTGTGGATCTTGCCCGCGGCTTTGACGGCCGTCGTGCCGCGGCGGATCGGCCAGGCCCGGCATTCGTCCTCGCCGGCGGTCAAGAAGCTGATCAGGTCGAGGAGCGCGTAGCTCGCCCGGATGAAGCGGTCGCGCGCGCTCGCGGCGAGCCCCAGGTCGGCGAGGAACGCGGCGCGGTCGGCGGCATCGAGCTCCGCGACCTCGGCCTCGACCTTGCCCGAGAGGACGAGCGCCTCGGCGCCCTCGGCCGCGGCGCGCTCCGCGACGTCGGGCGGGAGCGGCGCGGCCGCTTCCGACTCCGACACGTTGACGACGACGAGGAGCGGGCGGAGCGAGAGGAGCGCGAAGCCCGCGAGCGCCGTGCGCTCGTCGGGGTCGAGCCCGAGCGTGCGGAGGGGCCGCCCGGCCTCGAGCGCCGGGACGATCCGCTCGAGGAGCGCCCGCTCCCGCTCGTGCCCCTTCTCCTTCTTCACCCTCTCGAGCCGCTTCTCGAGCACGGCCAGGTCGGCGAGCACGAGCTCGGCGCCGAACGCCTCGAGGTCGGCCGCCGGCGTCGGCGGCGCGCCGGCGAGGTCCGGGAAGGCGCGGACGACCTCCACGAGCGCGTCCGCGTCGCGGAGCGCGCCGATGGTGTCCGCGTCGAGGACGGCGCGCTTCTGCGGCGCCGTGCGGGGCGGCGGGAAGTCGACGAACGTCACCTCGGCGTACGTCCGCTTCTTCGGCGCGTAGATCTCGGCGAGCGCGTCGACGCGCGGATCGGGCACCTTGATGACGCCGATGTTCGGGCGGGCGTCGCCGCCGCCCGTCGCCGCGTGGAGGCCCGTGAGCGCGTTGAAGACGGTCGTCTTCCCCGCCCCCGGCAAGCCCGTGAGCCCCACCTTCACGGCGCGACCCCGAGCGCCGCCGCGGCGAGGTGGAGCCCGGCGATCGTCTTCCCGTCGACGATCTCGCCCCGCCGGATCATGCCGAGCGCGTCCCGCAGGCCGACGGCGCGGACCTCGACGATCACCTCGTCGGCCCCGTGGCGCGTGCCGCCGCCGCGAAGGCCCTGCGCGAGGAAGAGATGGATGCGCTCGTCGCAGAAGCCGGGCGTCGTGAAGATCGTGCTCAGACGCTCGAGCCGCTCGGCGACGAGCCCCGTCTCCTCCTCGAGCTCGCGCCGCGCGCACGCCTCGGGCGCTTCACCCGGGTCGAGCACGCCCGCGGGCAGCTCCCACACCCAGCCGCCCGCCGCGTGGCGGTACTGCCGGATGAGCGTCACCCGCCCGGCGTCGTCCACCGCCGCGACCGCCGACGCGCCCGCGTGGTGCATGAGCTCGAGGTCGACGGACGTCCCGTTCGGCAGCGTCACCCGCTCGATCCGGAGGTCGACGATCCGCCCCTTGTAGATCTGCCGCGCCACCCGTCCCGCATATCCGCTGCGCCCGCGAAAAAAAAGGCCGGCCCCGCGGCGGTCCGGCCTCGCGCGCGCGCCGACGGCGCCGCGCCCGTCTACCTCGTGCGGTCGAGGAAGAAGATCTCGGAGTTCCCGACGCCCTTCGAGTTGTCGAAGGTGAAGAACTTCCCGCCGGCCGAGGCGCCGAAGCCCTCGGTGCTCGAGTTGAAGCCGCCGGCGCGGTTCACGATGATCACGCGAGCCTTCGCGCTCTGGATGGCGCCCGTCTCGTCGTCGGCGATGAGCTGGCCCGGGCCCGTCACGCCGTTCACGCCCGCCTTGCTGTTCCGCTTGACGATGTAGAGCACGCGGGCGTGGCTCGGGTTCAGGTTCCGGTAGCTCGCGTTCGACTCGAAGACGATGTAGTTCCCCGCGCCCGAGATGCGGGGGACGCGGTTGAACCGACCCGTCACCGAAATCGTCACCTGCGTCAGCGTCTTCCTGCTCGCGTCGTAGAGGAAGACCTCGTCGTTGTCGGAGCCGTCGCAGCTCCCGCCGCAGCCGCCGGCGTCGAGCTGCGCCTCGCACGTCGACTGGAAGGTGATGAACTTCCCCTTCTTGCCGATCTCGACGCGCTCGTTCGCGTTGTTGCCGCCGCAGCTGCCCGTCGCGGCCGTGTTCGTCACCTGCGTGAAGCGGTCGAGCGCCCGGTCCCAGCGTATGATTTCGCCGTTCTGGTCGCCGTTCGTGCAGGCGGTCGTCCCGTCGGCGAGCGTACAGTTCGCGAGCGCCGCGAAGTCGCGCGTCGACTGGAAGGCGACGAACTTGCCGTCGTTGCTGATGCGCGGGCGGATGTTCGCGTTGTTGCCGTTCCCCGTCGTCTTCGTCACCTGCGTGAGCTTGTTGGCCACCCGGTCGAACAGCATGATCTCGGAGTTGTTGTCGCCGTTGTCGCAGGGCGACGTCCCGTCGGCGAGCGTGCACCCGAGCACGCCGGCGAAGTCGCGGTTCGAGTCCCAGACGAGCACGCTGCCGTCGTCCGACACGTCGACGTTGCGGTTCGCCGCGTCGCCGCCGCCCGTCGTGCTCGTGATCTGCGTGATCGTGCTCGTGGCGAGGTCCTCGACGAAGATCTCGCGGTCGTTTCCGGGGTTCGCGCCGTAGTTGCGGTCGGAGTCCCAGGCGACCATCGTGCCCTTCTGGTTGATGACCGCGTTTTCGTTCGCCGCGAGGCCGCCTCCGGTCGACACCGTGAGCTGGCGGATCGAGTTTGCGGGCTCCGTGCGCTTCGCCTTCAAGCGCCAGAGATAGAGCTCGCCGTTCCCGTCCGCGTTGTCGCAGTTGACGCAGCGGGGCGTCGGCGGCGCGTCCCCGGGGAGGAGGAAGTCGTTGCCCGCGCCGTCGAAGTCGAACGTGCCGGCGGCGCCGTAGGTCGCGGACGGGTGGGCGCTCGACGTGAAGACGATCAGCTTGCCCGACTCGTCGATGCTCGCGTTCACGCTCTGCCCGCCGGACGTGTTCGTGATCGCCCGCGGCGTCGGCGTGCCCGTCGCGGCGTGCACGACCACCGCCGCCACCGCCACCAGGGCGCCGCTCGCGAGCCACGGGAAGAACCTCGATCGGTCGATCTGCATCGTCCAGCTCCTTCTACGTCGTGGCGGGTAGAAAGCTTCCGCGCGGTGGGACTGTAGGGTACTCGGACGCGAGCGGTCAACGAACGGCGCCATGCGCAATGCGCGGTCGGCGCGCGCCGGCCCGTCGGCCGTTGCACGCCTGCAATCCGCGAGCTAAGGAGGCGCCCGCATGGCGCGCCGCCACGCGATCGCCCTCACCGCCGAGGAGCAGCGCCGGTACCTCGAGGAGTCGCGGACGATCGTCCTCTCGACCCTCGACCGGCGCGGGTACCCGCACGCGGTCGCGATGTGGTACGCGGTCGAGCCCGACGGCGCGGTCGTCATGACGACCTTCGCCAAGTCGCAGAAGGCGGTGAACCTCCGGCGGGACCCGCGCTGCGCGCTCCTCCTCGAGAGCGGCCGGACCTACGCGGAGCTGAAAGGCCTGCTGATCCGAGGGCGCGCGGCGCTCGACGGCGACGTCGAGCACGTGCTCGACGTCCTCGGCCGCGTGCACGCCCGCTACGGGATGCCGGGCGCGGGGGACGGGCTGCGCGACGCCCTGCGCGCACGGGCGCGGAAGCGGGTCGTCATCCGCGTCCGTCCCGAGCGCGTTTCGAGCTGGGACCACGGGAAGCTCGGCGGCGCGTACTGAGCGCGCGGCCGGCGCTACCTGATTCCATGCATCGCCGCCGGCACGGCCGCCCGGCGGCCGGCGCCGTCACGCGCCCGTCGGGAGCGCGTCCGCGAGGACCCGCTCCCGCGGCACGGCGCGGGCCGCGCGCTGCGGATCGGCGAGCGCCGCCGCGAAGCCGTCCGCCGGCGTGTCCGGCCGGACGACGAGGATCGTCACCGGCATGGGCGTCAGGTCCGCGAGCCGCAGCACGATCTCGAACCCCTCGCGCCGGGGCAGCGCCAGGTCGACCAGCACGAGCCCCGGCCGCACGACGTCGAGCAGGTCGCTCGCCTGCTTCGCGTCCCAGACCATCGCGACCGACATGCCCTCGTCGACGAGGGCGGTGCGGAGCCGGCCGAGCGCCGCGGCGTCGTCGCCGGCCGTCATGAGCCGCGTGCCGCGCGGGCAGCGGGCGACGACGAGGCGCACGACGGCCCCCGGGTCGAGCGGCGCCGCGACCACGTCGACGGGACCGAGCGTCACGACGCCGTCGCCGCCGGGCGCCGCGAGGCACCCCACCACGCGCCCGTTCCATCCCGCGGCGCGTGCCGCGGCGAGCGCACCCAGCACGCCCGGCGCGGCGAGGTTCGCGACGACGGTCGCCACTCCGGCGGCGGCGAGACGCCCTCCGCCGCCGTCCTCGGGCACGATCCGCGCGAGCGGCCGACCGGCCGGTGCGAGCGCATCCCAGGCGGCGTCGACGTCGAGGACGACCACTCGACCGTCGCCCGCGACCGCCGCCGCCGCACCGGACGGCGCGCCGCCCGACGCGAGCGGCCCCTCGACCGCGGGCGCCTCCGCGAGCGTCGCGGCCGGACACGACGCCTCCGGCCGCGCCTCCTCGGCGGGCGGCTCCACGTCGCACGGCGCCGCCGCCGGCTCCGGGATGGTCGCCGCCGCCGGCGCGGTCGTCGCGCCGGCAGGGTCGGCGGGGGCGGGTTCGGCGGGCGCACGGGGGGGTGCGACGGAGGCGGGTGCGACGGCGGCCGCGACGGAGGCGGGCGCGAGGCGCGCGGGCGCGCCGTTCGTCGTCGCCGCGCGCAGGAGCGCGATCTCGCGCTCGAGCGCCGCGACGCGTGCGGCGGTCGCGCGTGCGGCCGCGTCCGGCCCCCCCGCGACGCGCGCGATGGCCTCCGCGGTCGCGAGCGCCGCCTCGGCGCCGGCGATTGCAGCCTGCGCGCGCGCGCGCTCCGCCCGCGTCGCGAGCTCGAGCGCCGCCGTCAAGAAGAGCCGGTGCCGTTCCGCGCCGGCGAGCGCGGCGAGCAGCGCGTCCACGTCACTGCCGCCGCCCAGCCGTTCGAGATCGGCGCGCAGGCGCGCGATCGCGTCGGCGGCGCCGGCGGGCAGCGCCGGAGCGCCGGCGCTCGACGCCCCCCCGTGGGCTTCGTGCACGAGCCGCGCGAGCGCGTGCAGCAGCGGATCGAGGCCCGCGAGGTCGGGCTCGCCGAGGGCGCGGGGCACACGCGTCACGAGGACGAGGCTGCCGGCGGGCACTCCACGCGCCAGGAGCGGCACGCACGCAACCGTCCGCATCGCGCTCGGCGGCTCGACCAGGTGGGGGACGTCGGCCTTCTCGCCCGCGCTGTCGATCACGTACGGCCGTCGCTCGAGGACGCTCCGCAGCGGCACCTCCCACGCCGCGACCCCCGATCGCACGTGCCGCAGGCGGTCGCATCCCTCTGCGGAGAGGCCGATCGCCGCCACGAGGCGAAGCGCCGTGTCGGCCGAGTCGAAGGAACAGACCGCGGCGGCGGCGGCCGCGCTCGCCTCGAGAATCGCGCGGAGCGCCGATTCCAACACGACCTCCCTCCGCCCCCTCCGCGCCGCGGCGTCGTCCCCGTCGGCGGCGAGGGCCGACGACCCGGCGTCCCGCCTCGATGCAACCGCTGTACCCGGCCGAACGGCCGTCGGCGCGTCTCGAACGCCCGGCTCGAGCGCCAAAATGCGAACGCTCGCGCCCTCGCCGTCACGCGCGTACCGGCCGTGGCGATCCGCACGGCGGATGCCCCATCCCGGCCGCGCGACGTCGGCAAAGCCGACAGCGCGCGCCTGCGACGCCGCGCGAATCGCGGCGGCTCGCAGGTTGCAGAAGCGCGGACCGAATGGCCGCACGCGTCGCGCACATCGCGCAGGAGGACTGCCGCCTGCCCCCGCGCGCGGCGAGCCTCGGGTCGATCACGCGCGTCGTGCACGAGCTCACGGTGCGATCCCGCCGCCGATTCGACACCACCGTCGTCTCGACCCGTTGGCGCGGGGACGCTCCGGAGGAGGACAGCGACGGGCTGCGCTACGTCCGCATCCCGGCGGGTCTCGATGCGGCGCTCCTCCAACGCTACTTCCGCCTGCGGAACCGGCTTGCGCGGCGCCTCGGCGTCGCGGAGCGCTTCTACGCGGCGAGCCCGCTCTACTACGGCCGGTACGTGCGCCGAATCGCGCGCCGGCTCGCCCGCGCGGCGCCCGACATCGTCCATCTGCACAACGTCTCGCAGTTCGTCCCGCCGCTCCGCCGTATGCTTCCGCGCGCGCGCCTGGTCCTCCAGATGCACTGCGAGTGGCTCGTCGAGCTGCCGCGTGCCGCGATCGCGTCGCGGCTCGCGAGCGTCGACCTCGTCCTCGGCGTGTCGCGGCACATCGCCGGCCAGATCGTGGACCGCTTCCCCGAGGTGAGCCCGCGCTGCCGCGTGCTTCCGAACGGCGTCGATCCGGACGCCTTCCCGCCGCGCGAGCGCGTGCTCGCCACCCGCGCGCCGGCGGTCGCCGCCCTCCGCGCGCGCTACGGGATCCGCGGCCCGGTCGTCCTGTTCGTCGGCCGGCTGTCCTCGGAGAAGGGCGTCCACGTCCTGCTCGAAGCGTTCGGCCGGGTCCGCGAGCGCGTCCCCGCGGCGACGTGTCTCCTCGTCGGGCCCGACTGGGGGCCGCTCCGCAAGGTGCGCACGCCCGGCGCGGAGCCCTTCGGCCGCGCGATTGCGGCGCTCGATCGCGGCTACATGGAGCGCCTGCGCCGGCTCGCGGCGCCGCACGGCGCGCGCGTTGCGTTCACGGGCGCCGTCCCGAACGGCGAGCTCGCGCTCTACCACGCCCTCGCCGACGTGGTCGCCGCGCCGTCGCTTCTCGAGTCGTTCGGGATCCCGGCCATCGAAGCCGGCGCGGCCGGCCTTCCGGTCGTCGCGTCGGCCACGGGCGGCCTCGCCGAGACGATCGTCCCCGGCCGCACCGGCATCCTCGTTCCGCCGGGCGACGCCGGCGCGCTCGCGGCCGCGCTCGACGCGCTCCTCGGCGATCCGGCGCTCCGCCGGATTCTCGGCGACGCGGCCCGCGAGCGCGTGCTCGCGCACTACACGTGGGATCACGTCGCCGATCTGCTCGTCCGCTACTACGAGGAGCTGCTCGAGGCGCGCACCGGCCGCGCGGCGTGAGACCGCGCGCCGCTACATGAAGCTCGCGAACTGCGCCAGCCGCTCGACCCACTCGGTCGGGATGAGCGTGAGCTCGCCGCCGAACTGCTTGCAGTAGAGGAGGATCTTCGCCGTCTCCTCGAGCATCATGGCGCGCGTCGCGGCGTCGCGCATCGTCTTCCCGACCGTCATGAGCCCGTGGCACTGGAGGATCGCGCCGCGGCTCGTCTTGAGCGCCTCGCCGACGGCGTCGGCCAGCTCCTTCGACCCCGGCATGAGCCAGGGAACGGTCTTCGTGTCGGCGAGGAAGATCGCGTCCGTGTTGATCGGCGGGAAGGTCTGGTTCGTGATGCCGAAGGCGGTCGCGACGGGCGCGTGGGTGTGCACGGCCGCGGTCGCGTCCGGGCGCGCCTGATACGACGCCCAGTGCATCTGGTACTCGATCGACGGCTTCCTCGTGCCTTCGACCACCGTGCCGTCCGGCCGAATGCAGACGAGGTCGTCCGGCCCGAGCCCGCCCTTGTACATCTGGCTCGGCGTGATCCAGTAGAGCTCCGGATCCGCGGCGCGCGCGCTCACGTTGCCGCCCGTCGGGGTGAGCAGGCCCATCGCGAAGAGCTCGTTCGTGATCTGGATGATCTGCTCCTTCGCCTCGGCGTCGGTGCGCATCGTCTCTCCTCTCGGAAATTCGCTACTCGCCGCCGCGGAGGACGCGACCCGGGCGGCGGTCGACGGGGCGGCCGTCCTCCACCACCGCCGTGCCGTTCACGAAGACGTGCACGACACCGTCCGCGCCCTGGAGGAGCCGGCGCTGCCCGCCGGGGAGATCGTACACCATCTCGGTCTTCCGCGTGCCGACGCGCGCGGCGTCGAAGACGACGAGGTCGGCCGCCATGCCGGGCGCGAGCATGCCGCGGCCCCGGAGGCCGTAGCGCGCCGCCGGCACGCTGGTCACGAGACGCACCGCCTCCTCGAGCGACAACGTGCCCCGCTCGCGCACCCAGTGCCCGAGGAGATACGTCGTGAACCCCTGGTCGCAGAGCGTGTCGACGTGTGCGCCCGCGTCGGAGAGCGCGAGCACGCCGGCCGGATGGCGGATGAGCGCGCCGACGCGTGCCTCGTCGCCGTTCAACATGACGACGCCCCACTGGCCCGCGAGCTCGTCGGCGAGGACGGCGTCGCAGAAGGCGTCGATCGGGGCGACGCCGCGCTCGGCCGCGATCGCCGCGACGCTCCGGTCCTGCCACGCACGCGTCCGCTCGGACATCGGCATGCGGAGCACGAGCTCGTCCCACGCGGGCGCGAGCGCGGCGACGAAGGGCGCCCAGCCGTCGAGCTCGCGGCGGAAGGCGGGATCGGCGAACGCCGCCAGCCGCTCCGCGCGCGGCTTCGCCATGAAGGGCCGCCAGAGCGGGTTCTGCTCGAGGAGGAACGCCGGCTCCGCGAAGTCGAAGCGGACCTCGAGCGGACGGCAGCCGACCTGCGGCACCACCTGCACGCCGTCCGCCTGCCATGCCGCCGCGTCGGCGATCAGGCGCTCGGCGCTCCCCGGCGCGAACGGGCTGTCGAGGAGCGGCGCCCACGAGACGACCTTGCCGCTCGCCCGCGCGAGCTCGGCGAAGAAGCCTTGCTCGGCGATCTTGTCCTCCGCGCTCCCGATCGTCGTGGCGGGCGCGATCTCGACGACGCCGCGGTCGAGGCCGCGGAGCGCGCCCGCGAGCGCGAGCAGCTCCTCGCGCGCGGCGACGCGGGACGGCGCGGGGGTCCCGTCGCCGAAGAAATGCGTCGGGGAGAGCGACGTCGACCAGCCGAGCGCGCCCGCCGCGATGCCCTCGCGGACGAGGGCGACCATCTGCGCCGTCTCCTCGGCCGTCGCCGCCCGCTCGACGGCCGCCCGCCCCATGACGCGGACCCGGACCGCCGAGTGCCCGATGAACGCGGCGACGTTCGGGCCGACCCCGCGCCGCTCGAGCGCGGCGAGATAGCCGGCGAAGTCCTCCCAGGCCCAGGCGATGCCCTCGCGCAGCGTCGCGACCGGCATGCCCTCGACGAAGACGAGGAGCCGCATCAGCGTCTCGCGATCCGCCGCGCGGCAGGGGGCGATCGTGAATCCGCAGTTCCCCATGACGACCGTCGTCACGCCGTGCCACGGCGAGGGACTCGCCGACGGGTCCCAGAAGAGCTGGCAGTCGTAGTGGGTGTGGAGGTCGATGAACCCGGGGGCGAGCACGAGCCCCGCCGCGGCGAGCTCCGTCCGGCCGCGCTCCGCGATCCGCCCCACCGCGACGATCCGCCCGCCGTCGACGGCGACGTCGCCGCGGAAGGCGTCGCGCCCCGTGCCGTCGACCACGAGCGCGCCCCGGATGACGAGGTCGGCCATGGCCGCGGTTCTAACCCGTCCGCTCCCGGCCGCCAACCGCGTGGCTCGTCGCGCACGTGAGTCCGATCGGCGGCGACCGGCCCCCAGCCCGCGGCCGCGGCCGCCGCCTACCGCGCGTCCGCGCCGGCCACCACCTCACGCCGCCACGCGGCCGGCGGACGGCCGGCGACGCGCTCGAAGGCGCGGTTGAACGCCGCTTTGGACGCGCAGCCGACGCGCTCCGCGATGCCGGCGATGCCGTCCGTCCCTTCGCGCAGGAGGTGCGTCGCGAGCTGGCGTCGCGGCGCACGGCGAGGTCTACGAGCAGTACCGCGGGGCGGTGCCGATGCTCGTGCCGCGGCTCGGCGGGCGCGCGGACGCCCCGCCGCCTCGCCCGCGCCGCGCGGCCACCCGGTGGACAGCGGCGCCGCGGCGACGATAGAAGCGGGCGCGTGTCCGACCCCGTCCGCTACGAGCGCCGCGGCGCCGCCGCCCTCGTCACGCTCGCCCGTCCGGAGCGGCGGAACGCCGTGGACGGCCCGACGGCCGACGCCCTCCACGCGGCCTTCGGGCGCTTCGTCGCGGACGACGGCGCGCGCGTGCTCGTGCTCACCGGGGACGCCGCCGCGTTCTGCGCGGGGGCCGACTTGAAGGCGATCGCGACGCTCCGCGACCGCCCCGAAGGGCCGCTCGGGATCACGCGGCTCTTCTCCCCGAAGCCGACGATCGCCGCCGTCGCGGGCTACTGCGTCGCGGGCGGGCTCGAGCTGGCGCTCTGGTGCGACCTCCGCGTCGCCGGCCGCGGCGCGACCTTCGGCTGCTTCGAGCGGCGCTTCGGCGTGCCGCTCGTCGACGGCGGGACGCAGCGCCTGCCCCGGGTCGTCGGTCTCGGCCGCGCCCTCGAGCTGATCCTCCTCGGCCGCGCCGTCACGGCGGACGAGGCGCTCGCCGTGGGGCTCGTGAACCGCGTCGTCTCCGACGCCGACGTCGTGCCCGCGGCGCTCGAGTGGGCGGAGGCGATCGCGGCCTTCCCGCAGGAGACGCTGCTGGCCGACCGCGAGGCCGCGATCCGCGGCACCGGGCTGCCCCTCGAGGAGGGGCTCGCCCTCGAGCGCCGCCTCGGGTGGGCGACGGTCGCGGTCGGCCGCGCCGGCGCCCGGCGCTTCGCCGACGGCGAGGGACGCGGCGGCCGCGGCGTGCCGGGGGCCCCCGATCCGGCCCGCCGGCGGTGACGGGCCGGCGCCCGGGCGCCGCGGCGCTCACTCGAGACCCGGCGGCACGTCGCGGAAGCGGACGAGGATCAGGCCGTCGTAGACGGCCTTCAGGACCCCGCAGCAGACGAGCGGCCAGCCGAAGGCCGTCCGCTCGAGCATGAGCCCCGCGAGGAGCGGCGGGAGCGCGGACGCGAGGCTCCGCGGCACGTTCGTCACGCTCGCCGCCGCCGCCCGCTCCTCCGGCGGCACGACGGCCATGACGTAGGCCTGGCGCGCGGGGACGTCCATCGAGGCGCACGCGGCGCGGAGGAGGAGGAAGGCGACGGCGAGCGGCGCGCTCGGCACGACGCCGGCCGCGACGAGGAGCGCGTTCGCCGGGAGGTGCGTGTAGACCATCGTCCGCACGAGCCCGATCCGGGCGGCGAGCCGCGCGGAGGCGAGCTGCGAGAAGGCGCCGAGCAGGCCGGCGGCGAAGAAGACGCTCGCCATCGTCCCCGGGGCGAGGCCGAAGCGGCGCGAGAGCCAGAGGACGAGCAGCGACTGCACGACGAAGCCGCCGCCGAACGCGTCGAGGCTGAAGAGGGCGGCGAGCTCGAGGACGATGCGGCGCGAGCGCGCGAGCGGCGCGCCGCGCGGCCGGAGTGCGACGGCGGTGCGTGCGAGGCCGCGGTAGACGAGCGCGATCGCGAGCGCGAGGGCGGCGTAGACGGCGAAGGCCATCCGCTCCGCGCCGACGACGCTCCCGCCGGTCGCCTCCGCGACGAGCGCCGGCGCGCCGCTCGCGAGCGCGCCGAGGCCGACCGCGAGCGCGCCGGCGAGGTTGTACCACGCGAACGCCCGCGTGCGGCCGGCGGCCGGCGTCGCGTGCGCGAGGACGGCCTGCTCCGTCGGGAGAAAGAGGCTCACGTCGCCCGCCGAGGGGTTGAGCGTGCCGACGACGGCGACGGCGAGGAGCGGCCAGAAGCGCGTGAGGCTCGCGAAGCCGAGGCCCGTCACGGCCATGAGGAGCGCCGCGGCGAGGAGGACGCGCCGGAGGTCGACGCGGGCGCCGAGGAGCCCGACGCCCATGGTGACGGCGGCCGAGCCGAGGAGCGTCCCCGTGACGATCGCGCCGACCTCGAGCGGCGTCATTCCGAGGCGGGTCAGGTAGTCGGCGAGGAGCACGCTCACGAGCCCGTCGCCGAAGCCGCGGAGGCCGCGCGTCGCGACGATGCGCGACGCGTCGGCGGCACCTCGCCGCGCCGCCGTCACGCGAGCCCGCGCGGCGCCCGGCGCCTGCCCGCAGTCGGCCCCGCGTAGTTCTCGTTCGGGTAGTCGGCCGGCCCCCGCGCGAGGAGGTCGTCGATGAGCTGGTTCAGCCGGATCGCGGAGGGCGCCGCGGGCGAGGTCCGCACGCTCGGGACGACGGGCGGCCCCGGGGAAAATCCGACGCCGGTCACGTTGCGGACGCCTTCCGGGCCGAGCGCCGTCGCGACGAGCCAGCCCGCGTTCGCCGGGTCCGTCGCGCTCGCGGCGGCTTCTAAGTGCACCTGCGCGGCGCCGTCATACCGCGAGGGCCGTGAGCGCGAACAGCGTGAGCACGAGAACGACAGCCAGGACGTCACGCGGACGTAGACGCTCTGGGTCGCGAAGGCGCGCGTCTGCGCGAGCTGGAGGGAATAGAGCGCGGCGAGGGCGAGCAGCGTGAGCGTGATGCCCGAGAGGATCTCCGGGGTGGAGAGGCCGCGGCTCCCCGCCTCGCGACGCCATGCGGATCGTTTCACGAGCATGGGAGCGTGCGGCACCGGACGTACGCGGCGAGGCGGGTCGTGTGCGACCGCGTCAGGTTGATCGACCCGCTCGCGAGCCCGAGGAGCGCCGCGGAGAGGATCGCCGTCGCGCCGAGCGCCTCGAGGAGCGAGACGCCGCGCGTCCCGCGCGCGTTCCGTTCAGCTGACCGCGATCGTCGTCTCTCCGAGCACATTGACCGTCACCGTCCTCGTCCTGGCTCCGCTCTTGCCGACCCTCACGCTGACCCCCGTCGCGAGCGTTCCGCGCGAATCGAAGATCGGGTTCCCGGGCGTCACCGGCCCGAGCGTCACGCCCGTCGGCAGCCGCTGCGTGCCCCCGTCGGCGACCCACGTGTTCGGGGCCGGGACCGATGCTCACGTACGTCGCCGCGGGGCCGCACGCCGCGATCCGGCGTCCGTCACGTCGGACCGCATGCCGCGCGGACGGGCCGACGCGCTCGTTCGCCGACGCCCGACGTCCTCGCCCACGCGCGCAGGAGCTTCGCGTCGGGCGGGAGAAGGACGCCCCGGCGCACGGCGCGCGCCGCCGCCCGGCGGAAGGCGGAGACGAACGCGCGATGGGTCGGATAGAGGGCATGGAGCGTCGCGGCGTCGAAGGGCGTCGTCGTGCCGAGGATGCGGCAGATGAGGGAGCCGTCCTGCTCGCCCGTGAAGGCGGCGATCGGCACGTCGACGGGCGGCGTGCGGACGCCGCCGCGCGCGTTGCCGTGCGCGTCGCGCACGATCGCCGGCGGCGAGCCGCGGAGCGCCAGCCGCGCCGCCCGTCGCGGCGGGCGGCCGCCGCGCACCCAGCGGTCGAGGGCGGCGAAGGCCGCGCTCATGACGAAATGCTGCGGGCCCGAGTTCACGGGGCGCATGCAGTCGATCAGGCCGGGGACCGGCGACGCGGTCAGGATCGGCGCGACGATGCCGGGCGACGTCCCGAGATCCCGCGCGCCCGCGACGAGCGAATAGGCGTCGGCATGCGCCGCCCCCGCGACCTCCCAGAGCCGGAACCGCTTCGCGTCGGGCTGGCGCGCGGCGAAGTAGCCGAGGAGGGTGAGGTCGGTCTCCGTCTCGAGGGTGAGGACCGGGACGTCGAGGTCGTCGCGGATCCGGGCCGCGCCCGGGACGGCGATCGCGGCCTCCGGGGCCTCGGAGAGCGGCGCGCCGATCGCGCCGCGGCTGTGGACGAGGTAGCCGTCGTACACGCGCGCGAGGGAGTGGACCGCGTCGATGTACGTGACCAGCCGGAACGCCGACTGCGAGTCGCCCGAGGCGAGGACGCGCTCGACCCGGAAGCCGCCGACGACGCTCGGGCTCGAGGCACGCCGCACCGCCGCGCCCGTCTGCGAGAAGATGTCGTACGAGAAGCTGTCACCCGGGTGGGAGAGCGAGCCGTAGCGCGCGGGATTCACCGTCTTGAGCGGCAGGCTCACGACGGGAAGGAGCGCCTGCCCGCCCTCGACGCCGAGCCGCTGCGCCGAGACGCCCACCCACGCGAAGCCGGCGCGGACGAGCGCCGTGTGCGCGAGCGTCCAGTCCGGACCCGCGTCGATCCCGGCGCTCACGTTGAGCCATTCGACGACGACCGTGCCGTTGAACCGCCGCCGGTCGGCGGGCCGGTAGACGACGATCCGCGTCCGGTAGGGCGCCGTCGCGCCCGGCACCACCGTCCACCGGCCGTCCAGGCCGAGCGGCCCGGCGTTCGCGTACGCGCGCGCCGTACCGGTGAGGAAGAACTCCTCCTCGGCGTAGCCGACCTCGCTCAGGTCGAACGCGGTCGTCTGCACGAACGGCGCGCCGGGACCGGCGATCGGCCCCTCGACCGCCGGCAGCGGCACCGCCGCGCCGCCGTCGCGCGCGACCAGCGCGACGAGCGCGGCCGCGCGGATGAAGGCGCGCGCCCGTTCGGAACGGGACCCGTGCTCGCCGAGCGCCGCGCCTAGGCGAGCGCGGCGCGGGGAGGCAGCGACATCCGCGCGAATCGCTTCAACGCGGCCGACAGGTTCCCGCCCCATGTATCGCGTGTGTACCGCACGCCGTAGCGCCTGCAAATGGCCTCGATCCGCGGCGCGATCTCGCGAAGCCGATTCGGCGGGAGCTTCGGGAAGAGATGATGCTCGATCTGGTGATCGAGCGCCCCGCAGAGGAGACTCACGGCGGAGGGCACCGCATAGTCGTGGGCCGCCTCGATCTGCATTCGGTACCAGCGGCCGCGCCCCCGCGGCCGGAACTCTCTCGCCCGGTACTCGAGACGGTCGCCGAAGTGGCCCGCGTAGATCGTGGCGCAGGAGTAGACGTTGCGCATCACGTCGGCGAGGACGTTCCCGCCGAGCACCTTCCAGCAGAACGGGCCGGCGAGGGCGGGCCAGAAGACGAACTCCCGAAGCGCGTACGGGACGGCCTTCTTCACCGTCGCGGAGAGGGCGTCGAGGATCGCCCGAGGCGACCGGTCGGGGAGGACGGGAGCGTACGTCGGGTCCTTCGACGGATGGAGGAGGTCCGTGAGGCCGGTCGCGTGCAGCGCGATCATCCAGAGGAAGACGGGCGCCGTCCAGAAGAACTGGCCGAGCTGCACGAGGTGATACCGGATCCACCTCGTGTCCTCCGAGACGCGGAGCGGTCCGTAGGTGAGATCGGGATCCCGGCCGACGATGTTCGTGTACTGATGGTGGAGGACGTTGTGCTCCTTCTTCCACGCCGCTTCCGCCACCGGCGTGTCCCAGCGAAATCGCGAGGAATGGAACTTCTCGGCTCCCGGCATCTGGTCCCAGGCCCCGTGCAGGGCGGAGTGGCCGATCTCGATGGCCTCGAGCTGGTGGTGGCTCCAGAGGGCCACCACGCCGGCGAACCACGTCACCGGGTCGATGCTCGCGTGGATGAGCGCGCGGCCGAGCACCTCGGCGAGCCGCGAGATGCCGCGCACGCGCTCGACGTACGCGACGTCCCCGGGCCCGAGGCTGGCGGTCACCTCGGCATGCAGGGCGTCGAGCTCGGCGCCGAACGCACGATACTGCTCGTCCGTCCAGTCCTGCGACGGCGGTCGGTTGCGATCTTCGCCCTGTTCGCTCGGTCGGCTCGGCATTCTCGTCCTCCTGTCGATGGGGATGGGGTGGTCGCGGCGCCTACGGACGGGCCGCCGCGGGTGGCAGCGAGACTGGTTCGCCGCCGAGGAAGCGGACGTCGATGCCTAGGACGGGAACGCGGCGGAGCGTGATCTCCGCGAAGCGCTGCGCTCCTGCGACCTCCACGGAGACGACCAGCACGAGGGCGCAGCGGTCGGCGGCGGCGCCGAGATGGAGCCGCGCCGTGTGCGCCCGGAAGCCGTGGCGTGCCGAGCGGGACAGATCGAAGCGCGCACGGAGCCCGTCGTGGCGCCCGACCGGATGCCGCGGCGTCGCGAATCGCGTCTGCGCGCTCGCGACGTCGAACGCGCGCCCTTCGCCATCGTGCGCGTAGCAGGTGGCGTCTCGCCACGCGAGGGGGTCGCCGTCCTCGGCGACGGTGCCGCAGAGACTCGTCTGATAGTACCGCGCGTCCTCCGGACCCCCGGACCCGATCTCCAGCGGCGTCGGCGTCGTCCCCGCCGGACCGCGGCTCGCGTACGCGGCGTCCCGGCGGCGATCGAAGTCCGCGTGCACGTGATGCCCGCGCATCGTCGCGCGATACGGGCTCCCGGCCGAGTCGCCGGGCACGAAGCGGCACGGCCCGCCGCCGCTCGACGCCTCTGCCTGCTCGGCCGGCGTCGCGTCTCCGAACCGCTTCGCGTGCTCACCTGCGAGCGCGATCAGGTCGTCCGCCTCCCAGGGGTCGTCGCCGTCGTACCCGGTCAGGACGACGGTCGTCCGTGCTCCCGTGAGCGCATCGAGAACCGGGTGGCTCAGGACCACGCGGGCGATCACGGCGGTCGGATCGGAAGGCGCCGAGACGTCGCCGACGAGCCGAACCGTCACCTCGATGCCTCGCTTCCGAAGCGCTGCGAAGCGATGCTGGAGCGCGACGAGCGCGCGCGTGCTGTCCGTGGCGAGTGCGACGTCGAGCCGGACGTCGCGGCCGGCGTGCACCGCGTCCTCGGCGATCAGCTCCACCAGGTACGGGTCGAGCCAGCCGGTCCGTTCGATGGCTCGCGCTCGCCCCCCCGACGGAGACCGCGTGCATGCCCACACGCGAATCGGCGGCTCGGCGCCGCGCGCCCGCGCCCTGCCCGCGCGCACGAGCAGACTCGCGGCTCGGACCAGATCGCCATACGTCCGTAACGTCTCCAGGATGTGGTCCGGCAGCAGAATCGCGAACTCGGACTCGACGGACATCGCGAGCTCGACGAGATCGAGCGAGTCCGCCGCAAAATCGTCCCGGAACGACACCTCGGCGCGAAGCTCCTCGGCTCCGACGCCGAGGTGCTCCGCGACGAGTCGTCGCACGTGCGGCTCGACGAACTCGTACATCCCCCACCCCCCGACGCCGGCGGGTGCGCGCCGTCCCTCGTCGACCGGGATGCGAAATCGTGCTCTCGGACGCACACGGCTGATCCCCGGCGAGTGAAAACGCATCATGTCTCCTCGGTCGAGGTCTGGACGCGGTCGCGCAAGGACCCTTCGGCGCGCGAGGCGGTCTCGGGGCGAACCACCCGCCCGACGGCGGCGATCGCAGTCACCGAGACGACCAGACCTACGTAGGCGCAAAGGCCGGATCCGTCAATCGCGTCGTCGGTGGACGAGCGTCGTGTCGAGCGAACGGCGGACGCACGGCGCTTCCATCTCCACCCCGCGCCTGCTCGCACGCTCGGGCGCGTCTGCTACGCTCCCGCCGATGGCCTCGAAGCCGAGCTCGGACCTCGCGGCGCTCTACGCCCTCCGTCCTTCCGAATTCACCCGGCACCGGAACGCGCAGGCCGCGGAGCTCCGACGCCAGGGGCGGACGGAGGAGGCAACGGCCGTTCGACGCCTGAAGAAGCCGAGCCTCGCGCTCTGGGCCGTGAACGCGCTCGCGCGCGAGCAGGCGGGCGCCGTCCGGGCATTCGCGGAGGCGACCGATCGGCTGAAGCGGGTGCAGCTCGGCGGCCGCGAGCCCGTCGCCGGCGCCACGGACGCGCGGCGGCGCGCGCTCGACGTCCTCCTCCGCGCGGCGGACGCGATCCTCGCACGAGAGGGGTTCGAGGCCGCTTCGAACACGCGCGAGCGGATCTCCGACACGCTCGTCGGGGCCGCCGCCGATCGCGACACGCGCCGAGCCCTGCTCGAGGGGCGGCTCACGGAGGAGCGGCAGGCGCCCGGCTTCGACGTGCTGAGCGGTCTCCGAATCGCGCCGCCGGCCGCGCGACGGACGGAGCGCCCGATTCCGCCGCAGGACGAACGGCGGCGCCAGGAGGAGCGGCGAGCCCGCGACCGCGCGACGGTGGCGCGCCGCGCGCCCGAGGCGCCGGACGCGGATCGGGAGCGAGCGGCCGAGCTCGCTCGGAAGGCGCGAGCGCTCGAGACGGCGGCGGAAGCGCGCGCCCGCGAGGCGGCCGGCGCTGCTCGGGTCGTGCAGGAGCTCCAGCAGCAGCTCCGACAGGCGAAGGCACGCGCACGCGAGCAGCGGCGGACCGCGCGCGCGGCCGCGCTCGCCGCGACGCGGGCCCGGCAGCACGCGGAGCGCCTCGCGGCGAAGCTCCGCGGATGAGACGCCGCGCGCCGAGCCTGTGACTTCCGAGTGCCCCCGGCGCGATTCGAACGCACGACCCCCGGATTAGGAATCCGGTGCTCTATCCACCTGAGCTACGAGGGCGGAGCCGCGACGCCCGCGCCTTAGCACGGACGGGCGCCGCGTTCTAGCAGGTTGCTGAAGAACGCGCCGATGACGGCATTTGCATGACGAGACAGCAGCGCCGTGACCCCCTCAGCCGTAGAGGTTGGCACCTGATCTGACACGCGATCCTCCGGTCCTCGGTGTCGGGTTCGCGTTCGTGTCCGCTCCCGCTCACGCCGCCAGCATCTTCTCCTCCGCCAGCGGCATGCTGTCCAGGAGGGTCTGCATCGGCGTCTTCCCGTGGCACCAGCGACCCTGGTGCGTCCGCTGCTCGTTGTAGACCACGAGCCACGCCTCGAGATCCGCCTGGAGCTCGGCGAGACTCCCGTAGAGCGTCTTCCGGACCGCCACGCGGTAGAGCTCGTTCCGCACCGTCTCGTGGAACCGCTCGCAGACGCCGTTCGTCGGCGGGCTCTCCACCTTCGTGCGCGTCTGGTCGATGTTCTCGATCGCCAGGGAGAGCTCGTACTCGTGTCGCTCCGGCGCCCGGCAGTCCTCGGGCCCGCGATCCGTGAGCACGCGGCAGAGCGGGATCCCGTGCGTCTCGAAGAACGGGACGACCCGGTCGTTCAGGGCGATCGGCCGCCGTGAGCGGCGTCTTCGTGTCGTAGAGCTTCGCGAACGCGACCTTGCTGTAGGTGTCGATGAACGTCTGCTGGTAGATCCGCCCCACGCCCTTCGGCGTCCCGACGTAGAACGTGCCCTGCGCGCCGCAGCACCCCGGGCACTCGCGCTCGAACTCGCCCTGGGCCTCCCCGTCCGCCGTCGCCTTCTCGAGCGCCGCGACCTGGGCCTCGGTGAGGATCACTTCACTTGCCAACAACAACCTCTCGCACTCGCCATGCGCGAACGGAGGTTGCGCGAACGGGCATCGCACGCCACCCGGGAGCGCGCCCGAGGCGTCAGGCACGCGAGCGCCGCTCCACGGGTTCGCGTCGCCGTTCGACGGCCGCAATCTGCGGCTGGCGGCGGGCGCGGCGCGGATTCTCCCCGCGGCGGACGCTCGCGCGGCGCGCGCGAGCGCGCGCGGGCGCCGCGGGGCGGGAACGGAACGCGCCGGCGCGGCGGGAGTGGCGAAACGCCGCGCGCGAGGCAGACTCGCGGCGTGCGTCACTCGTCACGGCTCGCCGCGGTCCTCGTCCTCCTCGTCGCGGCCGCGGCGACGCGGTTGGGAACGTCACCGTCTCCCGCATGGGCCGGCGCCTTTTCGTCCACGCATCAAGGAGACTCCGAGCCCTCCCATATCGGCTCTCCTTTTCCGTCGTTCCGTCGTCGCTGATGTCGTTGCGCGCGCGGACATCCACACGCTAGTCGTTTGAGATCCGCACTGTCAACGCGACCCAGGTCGTACGACCGCCCCAGCAGCAGTCGAATGCTGACTTCCCGTCGTGTGAGCAGAGCAAGCACGGCGCCACACGCACATAACCCTGCATCCGCTGCGCAGCCCGCTGCGACTTCCACGGCACGGGCGCGTCTCGCGCGGCGTCACGCTGCGGCCGCATCGTCATCGGCGTAGCGCGCTGGAAACTTGCGTGACACTCGCGAAAGCGCCATCGGCGCCGTGCGCCGTGCGCCGTTCGCTGTCGAACTCCCCTAGCGAGAACGGTCTCGCAGCTGCTGTAGACGCAGAGATCGGTCGCGTGAACGGGCGTGGCTACGGCGAGCATGAGCGCAAGCCGGTGCGAGCGCGCCCCTGTCGGGCGCCGCGGGGCGGGGCCGGAACGCGTCGGCGCGGCGGGAGTGGCGAAACGCCGCCCGCGAGGCAGACTCGCAGCGTGCGTCGCTCGTCACGGCTCGCCGCGGTCCTCGTCCTCCTCGCCGCGGCCGCGGCCGACGCGGCCGGGAACGTCACCGTCTCGCGCATGGGCCGGCGCCTCCTCGTCCAAGGCGACGGGGCCGACAACGGGCTCATGCTCGAGTCCGCCGGCGGCGGCGCCGTCGTCGTCACGGGTACGGACGGAACGACGGTGAACGGCGGAGCGGCCGTGACGGCCGAGCGCGTCCGGGGCATCCGGATCGACACCGGGGACGGCGCGGACACCGTCGGCATCCACGACGTCACGGTGCGCGGGACGCTTCGCGTCTTCCTCGGCGACGGCAACGACGCGGTCCTCCTCGAGGACGCGTTCGTGGCCGGCGCCCTCTTCATCCGCGGCCGGCAGGGTCGGGACGACATCGGCATCACCCGGACCACGGTGAACAGCGACGTCTCGATCCGCGGGAGCACCGGTGCGTCGAACGTCACGTTCGACGGCGTCACGCTGGGTCGCCGGCTGCGCATCACGACCGGTCCCGGGCGGGACCGCGTGTCGCTCTTCGACATCGACGCGCACCGCGCGGACCGGGTCCGGTTGCTGACCGGCGACGGTCCCGACGAGCTGCGCATCGAGCTCGCGTCCTTCGACGACCGCGTGGACGCGCACCTCGGCGACGGCGACGACTTCCTCATCGTGTCCGACGTCTTCTTCGACGACGGCGCCCATCTGGACGGGGACCACGGGCACGATGACGCGCTCGTCGGGCTCGTCTTCGCGCCCGCTGGCGAGGACGTCGACTTCGACGGCTTCTGAGCCGGCGTGGCGGGCGCGCGCCTCAGGCCGTCCGCCGCCCCCGCTCGCGCGCCCGCGCGAAGAGCGCCAGCATCTCCCGGTTGAAGGCCGGGATGTCGTCCGGCTTGCGGCTCGAGACGACGTTCCCGTCGACGACGACCGGCTCGTCGACGCACTCCGCGCCCGCGTTCCGGAGGTCCGTCTCGAGCGACGGCCACGACGCGATCCGGCGGCCGCGCGCGACGCCGGCCTCGATGAGCAATCGCGGGCCGTCGCGCGCCGCGTGACCGGCGCGACCGCGCCCCGGCTACGCCGCGCCCTCGCGCGGCAGCCCGGCGATCTCGACCGCCAGCTCGGTCGCGCTCCACAGGCCGCGGAGGTCGATCCACTCCGCGAGCGTGTGGATCCGCTGCATGCCGGTGCCGAGGTCGACGCACGCGATCCCGCGCGCGTTGAAGACGTTCGCGTCCGAGCTGCCGCACGAGGACGCGGCCGCGAGCGGCTGGCCCAGGCGGGCCGCCGCATCGCGGACGCGGCGGAAGATCGGCGCGTCGGGGGAGACGTTCATCGCGGGGTATTGCCGCTCGATCGCCGTCGTGACGCGCGCCTCGACCCGGCGGCCGTCGAGCACCGTCGCGTGTCGGGCGGCGGCGGACTCGATGCACTCCCGCATGTGGCGGCACTGCGCGTCGAGGGCCGCTTCGTCGAGCGAGCGGGCCTCGGCGTGGAGCCGGGCCCGATGCGGGACGACGTTCACGGGACCGCCGCCCTCGATCCAGCCGACGTTCGCGGTCGTCGCCTCGTCCACGCGGCCGAGCCGCATGGCGGCGACGGCCTCCGCGGCGATCCGGATCGCCGAGATGCCGCGCTCCGGGGCCACGCCCGCGTGCGCCTCGAGCCCCTCGACCGTGAAGTGCAGGTGGTCGCACGCGGGCTGCCGCGTGTAGGCGAGGCCGACGCCCTCGGAGTCGAAGACGAGGCCGCTCCGCGCCGCGAGGCGCGTGCAGTCGAAGGCCCTCGCGCCGAGGAGGCCCACCTCCTCACAGACCGTGAACACGACCTCCAGGTCGCCGTGCGGCCGGCGGTGCTCGCGGAGAAGCCGGATCGTCTCGAGGACGATCACGCAGCCGGCCTTGTCGTCCGCGCCGAGGATCGTCCGGCCGTCGGTCCGGACGACGTGGCCATCGACGACCGGCACGATGCCCTCGCCCGGCACGACCGTGTCCATGTGCGCGCTCAGCAGGAGCGGCGGTGCGCCCGGGCGCGTCCCCGGCACGCGGACGAGGAGGTTCCCCGTCTCGCCGCCGACCCGCGCGCCCGCGTCGTCCACCTCCGCTTGGACGCCGAGCGCCTCGCACTCCCGCGCGAGCCGCGCGGCCATCGCACCTTCGCGGCGCGAATGGCTGTCGATCCGGATGAGCTCGAGGAGCAGGCGTGCGGCGCGCTCGCGATCGCTCGGGCCGAGCCGCACCCCCCGCCTCACCCGACGCTCCGCTCCTTCGGGAGGCGACGAAGGAAGAAGCGAATGCGATCGTCCCGCGTCTCGATCTGTCCCGAGAACGCGCTCATGATGGTCTCGATGTCGGTCACGCCGAAGGGGCGCCCGAGGATCGCGGCTACCGTGCTGCAGCGGATGACGCACTCCTCCGGGCAGAGGATGCGCACGTAGGACGAGTGCTCCTCGGTGATGACCTCGCGCCCGGGGTTGTCCTCCCGGATCGCCTCCAGGATCGCCTCCGCCACGTCGCCCACCTGAAGCACCGGCCCGACGAGACGCGGGTCGTCGCTCGCTGCGCCCATGCTCGCCCTCCTATCCGCGGAACGAGACGTCGGGCGCCACGCCCGCGACGTCCACCCACACCTCGTCGTTCTCGACCTGCACCGGAAAGACACGCACCTCCTCGCCCTCGGGATTGACGCTCTTCCCGGTCGCGACGTCGAACTCCCACCGATGCGCGCGGCAGGTGAGCACGCAGCCCCGGAGCTCGCCCTCCACGAGCGGCTGCGCCTGGTGGGGGCAGATCGCCTGGATCGCGCGCACGTCGCCGCCGGGCAGGTGCACGAGAAGGACCTCGCGCCCGTCGACCTCGAAGGCCGCCATGTCGCCTTCCCAGAGGTCGTCGAGGCTACAGACTCGCCGAAACGCCATCGCTCACAGGAACAGGAGCTCGACCGGGTCCCACGGAACGAGCACGTCCTTCACGCGCGCGTCCCGCGGGAACGGCTCCGCGTTGTTCTGATGCTTGATGCGCATCGTCTTGTCCGGCTGCTCGGGGACGAACCGGCCGACGACGAACGGCGCCACCGCGGCACAGAGATCGTCCATCGTCGCGTCCGGCTCGATCATGACGAGCCGGGTCTCGTAGTCGCCCTGGACGGCGACGCCGACCGGGAAATCCGCGGCCATGGCCCTGGCTCCTAGCTCGCGCGACGCTCGCGCGCGCGGAAGCGGTCGTTCCACTGCCAGTTGTGAGGATCGCGCCCCCAGCTGTGCTCGTTGAGGCCCATGTACGCGAGGAAGCCGCCGTTCGTCGGCGGCTGGATCGTGCCGTCCATGTAGCGGTCGAGGATGTTCTTGTAGTCCTTGTAGCGGTTCGGCTCCTGCAGGAAGATCCAGCGGTCGACCTCCGAGCCGAAGTGGTACCGGCGCCCCTCGTAGTCGAGGTAGTGGTCCTTCACCCGGAAGCCGTCGCCCGCGATCCCGGTGATCGCGAGGTTGGACATGTGGCAGATGAGCGGAAATATCTCGAGCTGGATCTTGTCGAGCTTCCCGTCGAGGACGTTCTTCGTGATGACGTCCCAGCAGCGGCCGAAGGTCGCGTTCCACCCCGGATACTTCTGCTCGAGCCAGTCCCGCTCGGCGGGCGTCACGCCGCACGGCGGGTTCCACCACACCGTGTTCGGGAGGAGCCAGACGCCGAGGTGCTGGCCGTGGACGAACCACTCGAGCTCGTCGAGGAAGATGTCCCAGTACCACGGCCGCGCGAGGCCGAGGTCGCCGATCGTCCGGTCGAACTGCGCGATCACCCACTCCTCCATGAACTCCTTGAAGGAATGCTCGCGCCTCTCGACGGGCATGTAGTAGTCCATCGCGATGCCCGTGAGCGGCGCGAAGGCGCGCCAGTTCCGCCAGAACGAGATGTCGACGAGCCGCTGCACCTCCGCCCTGCGCCCCTCGCGCACCATGAGGCGCATCACCTCCATCCCGATCTGCGCGTGGCGCGCCTCGTCGGACTGGATGCTCTGGATGAGGCTCGAGAAGCGGTGATCGCCCTGCTTCGCCGCGTCGGCGGCGAGGCCGATGAACTGGAGGTTCGTGAACATCACCTCGAAGACCGACGTCATGACCGCCGTCTCCACGACGTCGCGCGTGTGCTCGATGTCCTCGAAGGTGTGCCGCACGGCGAGGTTCACCCAGTTGTTCGTCCGGTTGCCGTAGTGCGACCAGGCGAACTGTTCGGGGTCGTTCCCGCGCTGGAGATGCTCGTGCGAGAAGACGAGCTGCGTCTGGGTGTGCCGGATCTCGTCGAGCGAGCCGAACGCGCCCATGTTCCGGAGACCGCCGGCCTTGCCGAAGCGGCCCATGCGCGCCTGGGTCGAAGCGGAGGCGAACTCGACGGTCGTCACGCCGCCGTAGTGCGCCTTCATGACCGTCATCCAGCCGGGGTCCGCCTTCTCGTAGTAATCGGAGCGCGCGAGCGCCTCGCGCACGGCGTAGACGCCCGTGTCCTTCTCGCGCTGGACGCGGACGTAGTCGCGGAACGAGACCTTGTACGGCTCGTCGTACGTCTCCCACGCGTCCATGCCGAGGCCGTAGACGTCCGACATGTCGGGCGGGAAGATCTCGTCCTCCCGCACGTACGTCGGCGTCCAGTTCGTCGACCGTGCCAGGTCGTACCACCGGGACCGTTCGAGCAATGCCATGGACGAACCCCCTTTCAGTCGGTCGTCAGACGGTGAACCCCAGACTCGTGCGGAAGGCCCGCGCGTCGCGAACCGCAGTCGCCCCCGCGTCCGGGCTCTCGGGCAGCGCGGCGGCGAACGTCTCCATGGCGCGGTCGCCGAGCGGCACCCACTTCTCGGCCCAGCGCGCGAGCACCTCGTCGTTGCCGGGATGCTGGCGCGCGTACTCGACGAGCGCCTTCGTCCAGCGCCGCGACCGGTCGCTGTCGCGGAGCTGCGCGTCGGCGAGGAGCCCGAGGAGCGTGTCGCCGTGCCGGCGCCCCGCCGCGGCGAGCTGCCGCAAGAATGCCTCGTCGATCGCCGGCTTCAGGACGACGTTCAGCGCGACGATCGCCTCGCCCCAGTCGTACGCGACGAGCGCCCGCTCGGTGAGCTCGCGGAGCCCCTGCCACGCGGGGTCCTGCTCCCAGACGCGCCGCTCCTGCTGGGCGAAGCCGAACCCCGGGCGGTGCTCCGCGAGCTCGGCCGTCCGGTACGCGAGCCGGGCGACCCAGCGCAGGGCGTCGCCCATCTGGAAGGCCGCGGTGCACGTCACGGTGGACGCGGGCGCGGCGATCACGATGTACGCGGACGCCATCTGCACGGCGTGCAGCATGAACCGGCCGGGCGTGTAGAGACGCGCCAGCACGGGGACCCACTCGTCCGGCAAGCTCGCATCATGCCCGAGCTCGTCGTGCTCGTCGAGGAGCCCGTCGACGTAGGCTTCCTGCCCGTCCTGCGCCACGGTGTACGTCCGGTACGTCACCTCGTCGGGGTCCCGGAACCCGTCCCAGTCGTCGTGCCGGAGGGGGCTCTCCCGCACGTACTTCCGGTACCACTTGTTGATGGGCAGGCTCGGGCTCAGCTCGGAGTACTCCTCGAACTGCGTCCGCCAGTGCAGGTTCGTCGACACGATCTCGTATTCGCTCGGGCGGCGGCGGCGCGCCGCCAGATGCGGCCACGTCCGGAGCGCCTTCGTCTTCGCCTCAGCCATCGGCATTCATCCTTTCCTCGCCGCGATCGCGTCGATCTCGACGCGCGCGCCGGCGGGAAGCTTCGCCACCTGCACGGTCGCGCGCGCGGGAAACGGCGTCGTGAAGTGGCGTGCGTAGACTGCGTTCATCGCCGCGAAGTCGGCGAGGTCCGTCAAGTAGACGGTCGTCCTCACGACCTGCGCGAGCGACGCGCCGGCGGCCGCGAGCACGGCGGCCAGGTTCTCGAGCGCGCGCGCGGTCTCGCGCGCGATCCCGCCCTCGACGAGGCGGCCGGTCGCCGGGTCCATCCCGACCTGTCCGGAGCAGAAGACGAAGTCCCCGATCGTCACGGCCTGCGAGTACGGGCCGAGCGCCTGCGGCGCGTCCGCCGCCGTCACCGCCCGCCGCTCGTCGCTCATGCCGGTTTCCCCCTCCCCGTCAATCGAGCATCTCGACGCCGTAGCCCTCGGCGGTGAGCCCGTCGCGAAGCGCGTCGAGGTGGCGGCGGTCCCGCACCTCGACCAGCATCTCGACGCCGGTCTCTCCGAACGGGACGCGGACGCCGATCCGGTTGTGCACCACGTTGATCACGTTGCCCTGCTCCGCTGCGATCCGGTGGAGCAGCGCCGCGAGCCCTCCGGGCCGGTCGGGCACGGTGCTGAAGAAGTGCATGTAGCGGCCGCTCCGGATCATCCCGCGCTCGATCACGTCGGAGAGGAACTTGATGTCGACGTTGCCGCCGGAGACGACGGCGACGGTTCCCGGGACCGCGCGGACGCGCTCGGCGAGGAGCGCCGCGACCGTGAGCGCACCGGCCGGCTCGACGACCGTCTTCGCCCGCTCGAGGAGGAGCAGCATCGCGGCCGCGATCTCCTGGTCGTCGACCGTCGCCATGTCGTCCGCACACCGCCGGATGTAGTCGAAGGTGCGCTCGCTCGGGGACTTGAGCGCCACCCCGTCGGCGATCGTCCGGATCGGCTCGGGCGGGACGAGGTGCCCCGCGCGCCACGATGCGACCGCGGTGGCCGCACCGCTCGCCTGCACGCCGACGATCCGGGCGCGCGGCCGCGCCGCGCGGATCGCCGTCGCGACGCCGCCGAAGAGCCCGCCGCCGCCGACCGGGATCAGCACCTGGTGCAGGTCCGGCACGTCTTCGAGGATCTCGAGGCCGAGCGTCCCCTGCCCCGCGATGACGGCGTCGTCGTCGTAGGCCGGGACGAGGACCGCGCCCGTCGCGGCGGCGTGGTCTTCGGCGGCGGCCGCGGCGTCCTCGAAGCTCGCGCCGCGGAGGACGACCGTCGCGCGATAGCGCTGCGTCGCGTGGATCTTCGCGATGCTCGCGCCTTCGGGCATGAAGATCGTCGCCCGTACGCCCTGGAGGCTCGCCGCCAGCGCCACGCCCTGCGCGTGGTTCCCCGCCGACGCCGCGACGACGCCGCGCGCCCGCTCCTCGGGCCCGAGCTGCGCCACGCGGTGGTAGGCGCCGCGGATCTTGAAGGAACCCGTGCGCTGGAGCGGCTCCATCTTGAGCCCGAGGCCGCTCGCCGGCACGCCGCAGCGCTCGGCGATGCTTTCGCAGGTCACGACCGGCGTCCGGTGAACGACGCGGCGCAGCTCGGCGTGGGCCCGCACGATGTCGTCCGCCGTGATGCGCTCTCGTGACGTCACGCGGTCTCCGCTATGAAGAAGGCTCGGTCATGGCGGTCTTCCGGCAGCTCGACGTTCCGGCCGCGCGCACTCTCGGTCGGCTCTTCGGCGTCGAGGTGGTCGGCGCGACACCCCTCGCGCGCGGCTCGGTCAACTCGAATTTCCGCCTGGCGCTCGCCGACGGCCGGGCGGTCTTCGCGCGGGTGTACGAGGAGCAGGATGAGCGCGGGGCGGCCTGGGAGACCGCGCTCGTCACGCACCTCGCGCACGCCGGCGTCCCGACGCCGCCGGCCCTCGCGCGCGTCGACGGCCGCGGCCGGGTCGCGACGCTCGGCGCGGGTGCCGCCGCGCGCCCCGTCGCGCTCTTCGCCTGGAGCGGCGGCGAGGTGCTCTGCCAGGCGAGCGTCCGCCCGCGCGTGGCGTGGGACGTCGGCGCCGCGCTCGCGCGCGTCCATCGCGCGGCGGCCCGCTTCGCCGACGGGCGGCCCGGGCGCTTCGGCGTCGCCGAGCTGCGCACCCGCTGCGCGACGATCGCGCGGGCCACGGATCCCGAGCTCCTGGCGGTGGCCCCCGTCCTCGACGCGGAGCTCGCCGCCGCCGCGGCCGCACGGACCCCGGGGCTCCCCGGCGGCGTCGTGCACGGGGACCTCTTCCGCGACAACGTCCTCTGGCGCGACGGCCGGGTCGTGGCGCTTCTCGACTTCGAGAGCGCGGGCGCGGAGACCTGGGCGTACGACCTCATGGTGACCGTGCTCGCCTGGTGCTTCGGCGCCGCGCTCGACGAGTCGCTCGTCCACGCGCTCCTCGCGGGATACCAGTCCGAGCGGCCGCTCGCGCCCGCGGAGACCGCCGCGCTCGCCACGGAGGCGCGCTTCGCCGCGCTCCGCTTCACCGTGACGCGCATCACCGACTTCGCGCTCCGTCCCGCGTCGGCCGCCGGTCGCACGAAGGACTGGCGCCGCTTTCGCGCGCGGCTCGCGGCGCTCGAGGCGCTCGGCCCGGCGCGCCTCTCCCGGCTCGCGTCCACGCCGCTCACCCGCCCTCCGGCCTGAACCCGTCGACCGCCACACCGAGCTCGGCCCCGGCGTCGAGGAGCGCGTCGAAGAGGTACTGCCCGACGGCGCGCTCGCAGTGAAGGAGGTACGAGCGCTCGGGCGCCGGGGCGGCGCGGCCGTCGCCCGTCCCCCGGACGTCGTCGCGGATCACGTCCGTCACGACCTTCGCGACGGAGCTGCGGAAGGCCGCGCCGTTCGGCGTCACGCGGTCGTGCAGGTCGACGCCGCAGACCTTCGCGAGGAGGTCGGGCGCCCGGTCGCCGGTGAGACGGAGCAGCGTGCGGCCGTGAGTCACGTCGACGAGCGCCGCCGGCGCGCCGGCGGCGACGCGGGCGAGGATCGCGATCGCCTCCGCCGCGAAGCCGGGTCGGGCGAGCACCCACCACTCTCCCGGGGCCGCGCCGACGACGAGCGGGCCGTCCGGCTCGCGGGCGGCGCGCCACGGCGCGACGCCGAGGGCCCGGGCGAGCACGCCCGACGGCTCGGCGCGGACGACGACCTTCGCGAGCGGGCTCGCGTCCGCCAGCCGGAGCGCGGCGGTGCTTCGCCGCGCGGACACCTCCCACCCCTCCACCACCGCGACGGGCGGCGCGGGCACGACGGCGCTGCGGGCGACCGGCGTCGCGTCAGGCACGGAGCCGGCTCCCTTCCGGGTCGAAGTGCGCGAGCTGCCGCATGACGGTCGCGGGCACGCGCGAGCCGTCGGGCAGATTGATCGTCACGATCGTCCCCGGCGTGGCGAGGTGCGCCGCGAGGAACCCGAGGCAGATCGAGCGCCCGAGCGTCGGCGACATGCGGCTCGAGGTCACGCGGCCGACGATGCGCGTCCCGCCCTCGAGGATGAGGCTCGCCTCGGCCGGCACGACGCGGCCGTCCACGGGCTGGAGGCCGACGAGGAGCGGATCGGGCGCCCGGCCCGCCGCCCACCCGAGCTCGGGCTTCCCGGCGAAGTCGTCCTTGTCGAGCTTGACGAGCGCGCCGAGCGCCGCGCTGCCCGCGCGCGTGAGCCCGTCGGTGTCCTGCCCGACGATCGCGTGCCCCTTCTCGAGCCGCATGATGCGCTGCGCCTCGACGCCGAACGGCGCGACGCCGAGGTCGGCGCCTGCCGCGAGCACGGCCTCCCAGACGTGGAGCCCGTACGCCGCCGGCACGTGAAGCTCCCAGCTGAGCTCCCCCGTGAAGCCGATGCGCCACATGACGCAGCCGCCGACGCCCGCGATGCGCGCCGTCCGCACCTGCATGTAGGGGAACGCCCCCGGCGCGAGGTCGACGTCTGCGACGACGCGGTGGAGGAGGTCGCGCGCCCGGGGGCCGGCGACGTTCATGCTCGCGTAGTCGTGCGTCACGGGCGTGACGAAGACGCGCCACTCCGGGTGCTCGGTCTGGAGCCAGCTCTCGATCCACTCGTAGACGGCGTCGGCGCCCGACGACGTGGTCGACATGAGCCAGCGGTCCGGCGCGAGGCGACCCGTGACGCCGTCGTCGAGCACGACGCCGTCCTCGGCGCACATGACGCCGTAGCGGACGGCGCCGACGTCCAGCTTCGACCACTTGTTCACGTACACGAAGTTCAGCAGGCGCGGCACGTCCGGCCCGCGGAGGTCGAGCTTGCCGAGCGGCGTCACGTCGATCACGCCGACGTTCCGCCGGACGTTCGCCACCTCGGCCATCGGGTCCCCGTAGTGCTCGGGGCGGATCCACTGGCCGGCGACGAGCGGGCGCGCGCCGTGCGCCTCGTGCCACGCGTGCATCGGCGAGCGGCGCACCGGCTCCAACAGCCGCCCCGCGAGCGCGCCGAGCGTCACGGGCGCGAACGGCGGCCGCCAGACCGTCGTGCCGATCTCCTCGATGGTCCGGCCGCGCGCCTCGGCGAGGACCGCGACCGCGTTCACCGTCTCGAGCTTGCCCTGGGCGGCGCCCATGGTGACGGTCGTGTAGCGCTTCACGAGCTCGATCGAGTCGTAGCCCTCCCGCGCCGCGGACACGATGTCCTTCGAGGTGACGTCCTCGGAGCAGTCGACGAAGCCGTGCGTCCGCCCGCGGAAGAGCGCGGGATGCGCGTCGACGCCGAGCGGGGGCACCGGATCCGGCGTGCGCCCCGCCGCGACGGCGGCCGCGGCGCACCCGACCGCCGTCGCGTGCTCGACGAGGCCGTCGAGGGACGCGTCGCCGGCGAGGCCGCCCGCCGCGAAGACCGTCGGCGGCAGCCCCGGGCCGGGACGGAAGCGCGCGGCGCGCGCGTCCCACACGGGGTGGCCGCCCGCCATGTTGAGCAGCGAGGTCGGCGCCGTCCAGCCGACCGCGGTGACGAGGAGGTCGCACGCGACGGTCGACCCGTCCGCGAGCTCGACCGCCCGGACGCTCCTGCCCCCCCGCGCGCGGACGATGTCCTCGCCGCAGCGCGCGTCGACCACGCGCGCGACCTCGACCCCGACGCGCGCGAGGTCCGCGGCCGCGGCGTCGCCCGCGGCGTTCGCAGTGAAGACGACGGCGCGGTCGCCGGGCTTCACGGCCCAGAGGTTCACGAGCCGGCGGGCGCCCGTCGAGAGCATGACGCCCGGCAGATCGTTGCCGGCGAAGACGTAGGGGCGCTCGAGCAGGCCGGGCGCGACGACGAGCGCCTTCGCGCGGATCTTCCAGAGCCGTTCGACGACGCCCGGCACGCCGCGCTGGGCGACCGCGATCCAGTTGTCATCCCAGCGCCCGGTCACGACGGCGTCGACGAGGACCTGGAGCCCGGGCGTCCCCGCAACCGCGCGCCTGAGCTCCGCGAGGACGGCGAGGTCGCGCGCGTCGCCCCAGCGCAGGTGCCCGCCGAGCGCGGGCTCCTCCTCGACGAGGATGACCCGGGCACCCGCCGCGGCGGCGGCGATCGCGGTCGCCATCCCCGCGGGGCCGCCGCCGGCGACGAGCACGTCCGCATGGGCGTACTTCTTGTCGAAGTACCCGGGTCGCGCCGCGGCGTCGAGCCGGCCGCCCGGCGCGAAGCGACGGAGCAGGCGCTGGTACATCGGCCAGAGCCGCTGCGGCTTCATGAACGTCTTGTAGTAGAAGCCGGGCGGCAGGAAGCGGCCGAGGAGCCGATTCGCGGCCTTCAGGTCGAAGTCGAGCGACGGCCACGCGTTCTGCGCGACGACCGCCATGCCGGGCTCGACGCGGCGGGCGGCCGCCCGGACGTTCGGCTCGTCCCCGACCTGGACGAGGCAGCCGGGGTCGAGCGCGGTCGCGGACTGGACGCCCCGCGGCCGGTGGTACTTGAAGCTGCGGGACAACACGCGGACGCCCGCGGCCGCGAGCGCCGAGACGATCGTGTCGCCGGGATGCGCGGCGACCGGCCTGCCGTTCCACGTGAAGGCGAGCGTCCGCGTGCGGTCGATCACCTCGCCGGCCTGCGGCGGGAGGCGGCGGGGCGCGACCGCCGGCTCGAGGGACGCGCGCGCCGTCTCGGCCGGCGTCACGCGACCTCCCGCCCCGGCGCGTCGACGGCGCCGGGCGCCTGCGCGGCGCGGAACGCGTTCGTGACCGTGTGCCGCTCCGCGCGGAAGTACCGCCGGCAGCCGGCCCGGTGGTACCACGTCTCGACGCTCCAGCCGGCGACGTTGCGGCGGAGATAGAGGTACGCGCGCCACTCGGGCGGCGTCGCCTCCGCGACGGCGGGGCGGCGGTGCGCCTCGCCAACCCAGCGGAACTCGGACGCATCCCGCGGGCCGCAGAACGGACACGGAACGAGCATCATGCGGCGCGCACCTCCATCGAGCCCTCCCTCGTCAGTGGCCGACCGCCGCGGCCCCCTTCTCGCCGACGAGCCGCCCTTCGGTGAACCGCGCGAGCCCAAAGGCGGCGATGATCTCCGGCGTCCGGCCGGTTGCGACCAGCTCGGCCATCGCCTCCCCGGACACGGGGCCCGCCTTGAACCCGTACGTGCCCCAGCCGACGTCCACGTAGAACCCCTCGACCGGCGTGACGCCCATGACGGGCGAGTAGTCGGGCGTCATGTCGCAGAGCCCCGCCCATTGCCGGAGCAGCCGGAGCTTCCCGAGCGACGGCATCAGCTGGAGGACGTGTCCCGCCAGCTCCTCGGTGAACTCGAGCGACCCGCGCGTCGAGTACGACGCGAAGGGATCCACGCTCGCGCCGAGCACGAGCTCACCCCGCGCCGTCTGGCTCACGTAGACGTGGAGGGAGCCCGACACGACGACGGCGTGCAGGAAGGACTTCACGGGCTCCGTCACCGCCGCCTGGAGCGGGTGGGTCACGATCGGAAGCCGCACGCGCGCCATGTCGGCGACGACCGTCGCCCAGCCGGCCGTGCAGTTGAGGACCGTGCGCGTCGCGATCTTCCCGCGCGACGTCCGCACGCCGACGACCCGTCCCCGCTCGACGTCGATCCCCGTCACCTCGGTGTTCTGGTGGATGTGGACGCCGCGCGCGTCGGCGCCCCGCGCGTAGCCCCAATTGACGGCGTCGTGACGGATGATGCCGCCGGGCGGATGGTAGAGCGCGCCGAGGATCGGGTAGCGCGTCCCGGACGAGACGTCGAGGAACGGGACCAGGCGCTTCACCTCCGCCGGCGCGATCACCTCCGACTCGACGCCCTCGAGCTTGTTCACCTCGGCCCGCCACCGCATCGTGCGGAGCGCGCCGTCGGTGTGCGCGAGCGTCAGGTGGCCGCGCTGCTCGAACATCACGTTGAAGTTGAGTTCGGCGGCGAGCCCCCGGTAGAGCGCGACCGAGCGGTGGTAGAAGCGGACGCCCTCCGGCGTCAGGTAGTTCGAGCGGAGGATCGCCGTGTTCCGTCCGGATGCGCCCCCGCCGACGTAGCCCTTGTCGAGCACCGCGACGTTCGTGATGCCGTGGTTCTTCGCCAGGTAGTACGCCGCGGCGAGCCCGTGGACGCCCGCCCCGATCACGACGACGTCGTAGCGCGGCGCGAGGTCGTGCGCCCGCCATGCCCGCGGCCAGTCCTCGTGCGTGAGGCCGTGGCGCAGGAGGCTGAGCGCCGAGTAGCGCCGCCACCGGGGGCGGCCGTTCGCGTGAAAGCCGTTCCGCGCGTCCATCGTCAGGTCCGGGTGTGGAAGATCCGGCGGCGCTCCGCGATCCGCTCGAAGCGGCCGAGCATCGCCTCGGTCCGCCGCCGCGCCCGGAGCCCGTACTCGACGAGGAGCGCCGAGATGAGCGTCTGCGGCGCGGCGTGCGACGAGACGAACGACACGGGGGTGGCGGCGACCGGGAGTGTCAGGTCGGCGCGCTTCGCCGCGGGCGAGACCACCGAGTCCGTGATGACCGCGATCGCGATGCGCTCCTCGCGCGCGAACTCGAGCAGCTCGAGCGTCTCGCGGGGATAGCGGGGATAGGCGATGCCGATGAGCCACGCGCCGCGTGGCACGACGCGGAAGGCGTCGTAGGCCGCGCTGCCGTCGCCGCAGAGCGTGACCACGTCGGGGTGGACCTTCGCGAGCTCGTAGCCGAAGAAGGACGCGAGCGCGGCCGACGCGCGGTGGCCGGCGACGTAGACGCGCTTGCCCGCCACCAGCACGTCGACAAGGCGGCGGAACTCCGCGCGCGGCACGTTCGCGACCATCGCGTGGAGGTGCTCGATCTGCGCGCTCGCGACCTCGGCGATCGTGTCGGCGTGCTTCGCGTGCTCGCTCCGCTCGCGCTTCAAGAGGTCGAGCGACGTCAAGTCCTCTCGCACCATCTCGTGAAGCTGGCGGCGCAGCTCGGGGAACCCGTCGTACCCGAGCTCGCGCGCGACGCGGATGACGGTCGCCTCGCTCGTTCCCATCGCGGCGGCGAGCTCGGCCGCGGTCTGCCCGACCGCGGTCCGGTAGTTCGTCGCGAGGTATTCGGCGATCTCCCGGCGCTTCGGCGAGAGCGAGGAGGCCTGGACGCGGCGGAGGAAGTCGCGGCCGTTCTGCGCGGCGGCGGTGATCGCGGCCATCGCCCTACCACCACACCATCGGCGTCGCGTCGAGGAGCTCGTTGCGGTCGTCGTGGACGATGAAGTTCCGCTCGAACCCCGAGCTGCCGACGCCCGGCCGCGCGAGGAACGCCTCCACGCCGAGCACGCTCTCGGCCGTGAACACGTCCGACTCGCTGCACATCGTCTCGCCGATGTAGGGCGTCTCGATGAAGATGCCGATCGAGTGGCCGAAGTGCGGCCACTTCTCGGCCGCCTGGTCCTTCGCCGCGCCCGTCTCGCGCATGAGCTT
>DASRHG010000086.1:0-8360 GCA_035650655.1 Binatia bacterium
CACCACGCCTACCCGCTCAAATCTGCCAAAAGCCGGAGGCTCCGAGCGTCGGGAGCCCGTCAGCGATGGAAAACGTGACGCCGGGAAGGTCCTTGAGGCAGGTAAAGCTGAACCCGAGCCGAAGATCGACGGACGCCTGACCCCATTGGTTGTCTTCCAGCATGGGGTCGGAAGCGATGTCCCCTTGCTGAACCGCCTTTCGCAGGTCGGGTTGGGAAAGGATCAAGCGGCGCGCTCATGCGAGTGAGACGCCTGCGCGCGGGCGCGTACGCACGTCCTCGCATCTACGGCCCCACCTCACGCCGGAATCCGTGGCATCCCGAGCGCCGCGCGCGGTGGATGCCAGCGCTCGGGCTCCGGCAGCTCGCACCCCGGCGGGAACTCGAGCAGCTCGAACGTCGTCCCCGCGGCCGTCTCCGTCTGGAAGTACGCGACCTGCACGCCACGCCACTCGCACTTCTGGAGCGGCAGGAACCCGCGCGCGACGAGCTCCGCGCGGGCCTGGTCGAAGGTGCGCCCGCAGGGCCGGATCGCGACGTGCTGGACGCCGGCGCCGTGGCGGTCGAGGAACTCGCGGTAGACGCTCGGGCCCGCGAGCGGCTGAATCACCTCCCAGTCGAAGCCGCTCGTCCACGCGAGCGCGACGCACATGCTCAACTCGACGGGCTTCCCGCGGACGCGCCTCGAGTGCAGCTCGGGGGGCGCGTGGTCCTGCATCCACCCGGGGGCCGATGCCGAGGTGATCGGCGCAGGCGCGCACCATCCCGTCCAGGTCGTCGGTCGCGACGCCGAGCTGGATCGGGTCGTCGACGAGCGCCGTCCCGAGGACACGGTCGCGGACGCGCGTGTCGGGGAAGCAGATCACGAATCACCAGGGGCTCGAGGACTCCCTCCCGACGGAGCTCGGGTGGCCGCCCGGACAGTGTGCCGTCCTCGTGAAGACGCGCGAGGACCTGATCGAGGCCGTGCGCCTGCAGGTGAAGGAGGAGGTGGACGCGATCAAGGTGTCGGGCTCGAACGACAACCTGATCACGCCCGACGCCCTCGGCTCGGCCGCCTTCACCTTCGAGGAGTTCAAGACGATCGCCGACGAGACGCACCGCCTCGGCAAGCTCTCGACCGTCCACGCGCGCTCCTGCGACGCCGCGCGGGACGCGGCCCGCGCAGGCTTCGACATGATCTTCCACGCCTCCTACATCGACGACGCCGGCATCGAGGCGTGCCTCGCGAACGAGTGCGTCATCAACCCGACGCTCACGCTGCTCGTGAACCTGCTCGACGCGAGCCAGGGCCGCGCCGGCGCGTCGGGCCTCGCCGCGTTCCAGCGCGAGGTCGACGCCGCGGCCAGGAACCTCCGGCGCGCCTACGACCTCGCGGACGTGCTCGTCGTCCCCGGCGATCCGACGAAGGACATCCGCCTCCTCCAGCGCCCGAAGTCCTTCGACTACGTCTTCAAGGGCGGCGCGCCCGTCGACCGGACGCCGCAGCCCGAGCGCGTGCGGCGCTGGTACGAGCGGCAGAAGACGTTCCTCGCCGGGCTCTGGGTGTACGACGAGGAGACCGGGCAGGGGAACGCTCGTCCAGTAGCCATGACGCCGGAGCTCGCCGCCGCCTCGCACGTCCCGCTGCCCGAGCAGGTCTACCAGCAGCTCCGGCGCGCGATCCTGAACGGGGTCTTCGCGCCTTCACGAAGTTCCCGGAGACGGTGATCGGGACGGGCGAGGTCGTGCGCTGCCCCGAGGGCCTCGGGCGGGCGCTCGACTACGAGGCCGAGCTGGCCGTCGTCATCGGACGCGCGGGACGGGCCATTCCGCGCGAACGCGCCTGCGCGCACGTCTTCGGCTACGCGATCGCCAACGACGTGACGGCGCGCGACCTCCAGAAGAAGCACGTGCAGTGGTTCCTCGGGAAATCGGCCGACGGCTTCTGCCCCTTCGGCCCGTGGATCACGACCGCCGACGAGGTCGACGCCGGAAACCTGGAGACTCCGCTGCTGGGTGAACGGGGAGCTGCGGCAGCAGGCGAACACGCGGGACCTCGTCTTCGACGTCCCGACGCTGATCGCGACCATCTCGGAGGGGATCCGCCTCCTGCCCGGCGACATCATCTCGACCGGGACGCCGGCCGGCGTGGGGATCGGCTTCGACCCGCCGCGCTTCCTCGCCCGCGGGGACGTCGTGCGGATCGAGATCGAGGGGCTCGGCCGGCTCGAGAACGCGATCGGCTAGGCCGCCGGCGTCCGCGCGACGAGGATCGCAGCGGGATAGGTGAACCGGATCGTGTCCCCGTGGCGCCGCGCGCCGACGCCCATCCCGTCGGTCGCGAGCGCGTCGGCGAAGAGCCGGCGGACGCGGTCGGCGTCACCCGGCAGCGGGAACGAGCGCGAGAGCATCCCCTCGACGTCGGAGGGGATGCCGGTCGGCGTGACGGCGGGGTCGGGGAGGCCGGCCGCGTCGAAGAGGGCCACGAGCTCCGCGAGGGTGAGCGCGCGCGCGTGCGACGGATCGGCGAGCTTCGCCATCAGGTTGAAGGTGGCGGCCTTCGCCGGGTCCGGCGACACGGCGAGGTCGCACACGACGACGCGCCCGCCGGGCGCGCAGACGCGACGCATCTCGCGGAGCACGGCGTCCGGGTCGGGGAAGTGGTGGAACGCGAAGCGCGAGACGACGAGCGAGAACGCGGCGTCGGGGAAGGGCAGGGGCAGCACGTCGCCGACGCGCCACGACACGTTCCGGACGCCGTGCTCCGCCGCGATCGTCTCCGCGCGCTCGATCATCGCGGGCGTCACGTCGACGCCCGTGGCGTGGCGGGCGACGCGGGCGAAGGCGATCGTCACGAGCCCGGGGCCGCACGCGACGTCGAGCACCGTGTCGTCCGTCCGCGCGCCCGCGGCCGCGACGAGGACCCGGAGCGCCTCCTCGTCGCGGATGCCGGGGGCGTTCGAGAACGGCACCGCCTGGAGCGTGAACTGCTCGACGACGAGATCGCGGTGCGACGCCACGGTCGGCGTGTACACCGAAGTCGGCGTGCGCCGCGAGACCGCCGGTTTCGCCGAGCGTGGAGCCGTCGGAGCCACCGGCGGGCGACTCGACTATCCACCAGGGCCGAACCGCGCCCGGAGCACGTCCTTCCGCACCTTGCCGGTCGCGTTCCGCGGCAGCTCGTCCAGCAGCTCCACCTGCTCGGGAATCTTCTGGCGCATGACGCCGCGGCCCTCCATGAACGCGCGGACGGCCGCGACGTCGAGCGCGCCCGCGCCCGGGCGCAGCACGACGCACGCGCACACGCGCTCGCCGCGCTCGGCGTCCGGCACGCCGATCACCGCGACGTCGGCGACCGCCGGGTGCGCGGCGAGCTCGTCCTCGATGCCCTTCGCCGAGAGGTTCTCGCCCTTGCGGATGATGACGTCCTTCCGCCGCCCGGTGATGCGGACGAAGCCGTCGGCGTCCACGACCGCGAGGTCGCCCGTCCGGAAGAAGCCGTCCGTGGTGAACGCGACGTTGAGCGCGGGGTCGAGGTAGCCGACGCAGAGCTGCGGGCCGTAGGCCTCGACCTCGCCCTCGACGCCCGCCGGAACCGGCCGCCCCGCGTCGTCCACGAGGCGCGCGATGCAGCCGGGTGCCGGGCGCCCGTCCGTCCCGAACCGCTTCTCCTCCGGGTCCTCGCGCCGGCCCGAGGTGAACATCGGGCACTCGGTCATGCCGTAGGAGCGGTACACGGCGGCGTCCGGGAAGCGGCGCGCCGTTTCTCGCATGAGCGCGGGCGAGACGTCCGCGGCGCCCGAGCCGCTCGAGCGGACGCTCCGCACCTTCTCCGGGGCGAAGCTCGGCGCGGCGAAGATCGCCTGGAGGACCGCGGGCGGACCGCCCGCGCCGGTGACGGCGTAGCGCTCGATCAGGTCGACGGCGAGCGCCGGGTCGAACGCGTCCATGAACACGGCGCTCGAGCCGTGCGTCACGGGGAGCTGCACGAAGAGGAGGACGCCGCCGATGTGCGTCAGCGGGAACTGGAGGAGCGCGCGCTCGTCGGGACGTGCGCCGTGCATCGCGGCGTGGACGTGGATCAGCGCGCCCGCCGTCGACGGCGTGTGCAGCACGCCCTTCGGGTCGGCCGTCGTGCCGGAGGTGTAGAAGAGCATCGACACGTCGTGCGGGCCGTGCGGCGAGGGCGGGAGCGGCGCGGGCGGGTCGTCCTCCAGCGCCTCGAGCGCGCGCATGCCGGCGCCCGGCGCGGCGCGCACGGTGAGGACGTGCTCGAGATCCGGCGCGGCGCCGCGGACGGCGGCCGCGAGCTCGCGGTGGTCGACGCCGCGGACGGCGCCCGGCACGACGAGCGCCCGCGTGCGCGCCTCCCGGCAGACGAACGCAACCTCGCGCTCGCGGTAGATGCCGATGATGGGGTTCGACACCGCACCGACGCGGTCGATCGCGACCGCGAGCGCCGCGCCCTCGAACCAGTTCGGGAGCTGCCACGAGACGACGTCGCCGCGCCCGAGACCCAGGCGGCGGAGCGCGACCGCCATGCGGGTCGCGCGCCTCTCGAGATCGGCGAAGGTGTGGGACCGCGCACCGTCGCGCGTCGCCTCGACGACGAAGACGCAGTCGGGCGTCGCCCGCGCGCGCCGCGTTGCGAGCGTCGAGAGCGGCGGCTGCGGCCACTCCCCCCGTGCCTCGTGGCCGGCGCGGCGCGCGTCCGGGGGGCGGGTCGCCTGCACGGGACCCGTGCCTAGGAGCGCGACTCGAGACGGCGTCTCGGGTCGGGGAGGACGGGCGTGCGGCGGGAGAGGGACGGGCGGACGCCGTGCGGCGCCCGCTCGGCTGGCCGGGTGCGGATCGCGCGTACCGCCAACGGTTCGCCCCTCGCGTCCGGGCCCGACCCGAGATGCATCTCGGGTGGATGTCCTAGCCGAACCCGCCGCGGCGGTCCACGGCCGGCGCCGGCGGGCAGGGGGTCGAGCTTCCGTGCCGACCGCCGACCCGGGAGCGCGGTGTGGTACGACCGGCGAACCGACCCGGTACCCGCCGCCGCGTCAGTGCGGGAGCCGGAGCGGCTGGTACTTCCCGATGTGCCAGCCGCTCCTCATGTCGACGTACGCCTGGTCGACGGCGTCGCGCGGCAGGCAGCCCGCGCGGGCGCGGACCACGGCCGCCACGTCGGCGACGGCGAGGGTCGTGACGGGCGGCGCGTCGAGCGGCGCGCGCGCGTCGCCCTCGTAGGACTCCTTCGCCATCCCCTCGTAGGCGTTGCCCGCGCTGAACACCTCCCCCGACTGGACGAGCCGCAGCGCCGAGTCGGCCTTGCCGCCGATCGAGCGCGCCCAGGGGCCGAGGAGGAAGAGGTTGTTCACCACGTTGCCGCTCGAGCTGGCCTCGAACCGCATCCCCCACATCGCCCAGTCCTCGACGAGGTTGTTGCGGACGTCGGCCATGACGCTGCTCGACACGAGCGGGCCGCGGATCCACTGCTTCATGATCCAGTTGTGGTGGATCGAGACGTGGCTCGTCGCGCCGTACTTGAGGAAGATGGAGCGCGTGTCGCCGGCGAGGAAGGAGTACTCGAGCGTCACGTCGTGCGCGCCGTACCCGATCGACACGCCGTCGTCCCCGGAGCCGGTCGACGAGAGATGGCTGAAGACGACGTTCCACGCACCGCTGCCCTGCGCGCGGATGTTGTCGCCCCCGTTTCGGAGACGCACGTTCCGCACGATCACGTCGTGCCCGCGCACGTCGACCATCGCGGCCGTGCGCGCGATCGAGGAGCCGTCGAGCGTGACCCCGTTGCCCTCGATGGTCACGAACGCGCCCTTCAGCTGGGGGAGCGGGCTCGCGATCCGGATCGGACCCGCGACGTCGAAGACGATCGTCGCGTGCCCCGCGTTCGCGGCCTTGAAGGCGGCGCGCACCGCCGCGTCCGTCGGCTCCGTCACGTGGATCTCCCGGCCGCCCTCGCCGCCCGGCGTCGCCGCCCCGAAGCCCTCGACGGGATCCGCCTCACCGCCGCCGCTCCCGCCGCCGCCTCCGCCGCCGTCCGGCGGCACGGCGCCGACGCGGATCACGACCGACGCCGCGTCGCGGCTCGCCCCGTCGCTCACGGTGACGCGCGCCGTGTAGACGCCGGCCGCCGCGTACGTGTGCTCGACGACTGACCCGGCGCCCGCCCCGGCCGTGAACATCGGCCTCGGCGCCGGGACGGCGCAGCCGCGCTGCGCGAGCGCCGCCTGCGCGGAGTCGATGTTCTCCCCCGTGCCGTTCACGGGCACGAGGGAGCCGAAGCCGCCGGCGGTGTAGTACTTCGCGGACTCCCACGAGTACTCGAGCGACGTCGCGTAGCGGTCGCAGGTCGAGAGGCCGACGCTGTGGAAGAGGTAGATGCCGCCCAGGTCGTGCCCGATCTTCCCGAGCTGCCAGTTCGCGACCCGGCCGATGTCGTTCGTCCCCTGGACGCTGATCGGCCCGGGTCCCGCGAGCGTCGTGAGCGGCAGGAGCGCGGCCGCGTCGGCCAGGTAGAGGTCGACGGCCTGCGCGAAGTCGCCGGCGTCGCGCGTCGCCTTCGCCGTCGCGTAGTCGTCGACCGCCTGGCGGAGCGCGCTCGCCGGGTCGATCGATCCGAGGACGGGGCTCCCGTCGCCGAAGTCCCAGGCGAACGCGAGCGCCTCGCCGGTCGGGTCCTTCGACGCCGAGGCGTCGAAGCGGACGGTGAGCGGCGCGTCGCCGCGCACCGGCGTCGCGTCGAGCCGCGCAACCGGCGTCCCGCTCTGGCCTCCGGACCCGGAGCCCGGCGGCGGCGGGGGCGAGAGCGTGCTGCCGCGGAGGAGCGCCGGCGATCCCGGCCCCGACCCCGGATCGGGCGGCGCCCAGCCCGGCTCGGGCGTCCACGCACCGCCGGCGTTCCGGAACGCGACGCCGGCGGCGTTCTGGTCCTCGACCACGAGGTCGACGCGGCCGTCGCCGTCGAGGTCGCCGAGCGCGGGGGCCGCGCGGCTCGACCGCGCCGGCGGATCCCCCTCCGGGCGGCGGGCGAACGGCGCCGGGCCCGCGAAGGCGACGATCGTCCCGTCCGCAAGCCCGACCAGGAGGTCGAGCCGGCCGTCGCCGTCCAGGTCCCCGAGCGCCGGGCGCGCCTCGGAGCCGAGGTCGGCCGTGTCCCACGCGGGCTGTACGCGCCACGCGGGCGCGCCGTGCCCGCCCACGTTCTCGACGCCGCGCACGACGCCGTCGTTCGTGCCGACGAGGAGATCCGGGTCGCCGTCGCCGTCGAGGTCGCCGAGCGCCGGGGCGACGCCTTTGCCGAACGCGGCGGGCGGATCCCAGCTCGCGTGCCGGAGCCAGAGCGGCGCCGCGTTCGAGCCCGTGTTCTCGAACGCCGCGAGCGTGCCGCCCACCTCGCCGACGATCGCGTCGAAGTCGCCGTCGCCGTCGAGGTCGACGAACGCGGGATGCGCGTACGAGCCGACGTCGGGGAGATCGGCGGAGCCGGCGCGCGTCCAGGATGCGCCGGGCGACGCCGTCACGTAGGCGACGGAGCGGCCGGACGGGAGCCCGAGGTAGAGGATCGCGGCGCCGGCCGGCGGCGCGAGGCTCGCCATCCCCACCACCGCCATCGCTGCCGCTCCCAGCCGCCGGCGCATCCGCATGGCCCGCGCCCGATGCACCCCTCGTGCCGGCCGGAAATGCCTGCGCGCGGGGTCGCGGCGGCGACGGCGCCGGACACGCCTGTCCGGCGCTCGTCAACTTCGTACCGATTCGGCTCGGATGCCGTGCGGAACCGTGCAGCGGAAGGGTCGACAGGCGCGCGGGGCTCGGCCTATAGAGACGCGCGGGCCGTCGGGCCCGGAAGGAGGCTTCCGTGGAGCAGGCACGCGCGAACGCCCCGAGCCGCCGGATGTTCGTCGACGGAGCGTGGGCCGAAGCCGCAAGCGGCGCGACGTACCCGATCCCGAACCCCGCGACCGAGGAGACGATCGGCACGGCGCCGGACGCCTCGGTCGAGGACATGCGGCGCGCCATCGCGGCCGCGCGGCGGGCGTTCGACGAGGGCCCGTGGCCGCGCGCGTCGCGCGAGGATCGGGCGCGCGCGCTTCGCCGCATCGCCGACGGCATGGAGGCGCGCAAGGAGGAGCTGCGCCAGCTCCTCGTCGCGGAGGCGGGCGCCACCTGGATCACGCACGACATCCAGCTCGAGCAGCCGATCAGGATGCTCCGGCGCTGCGCCGAGCTGGCCACGAGCTTCGCGTTCGAGGAGCCCCTGCCGACGCTCGTGAGCGAAGGCGCCCTCGGCACGACGGTCAACTGCTCGCTCGTCAACCGCCAGCCCGTCGGCGTCTGCGGCCTCATCCCGACGTGGAACTTCCCGCTCTTCGT
>DASRHG010000087.1:0-4269 GCA_035650655.1 Binatia bacterium
GCGATCGCCTGCGCGACGGCCTCGAGCGCGGTGAACGGCGGCGCGAGGATGACCTCCCGGTCCGTCAGGTGCCCGACCGCCTTCACGATCGCCGCCGCGAGCGCCTGCGCCTCGCTCCGCGGCCCGTGCATCTTCCAGTTGCCCGCGACGACGGGCAGACGGCTCACGCGCCTTCCTCCGCGAGCGGCTCGGTCGCCGGCTCGTCGAGGGCGCGGAGCCCCGGCAGCTCCCGCCCTTCGAGGAACTCGAGCGATGCGCCGCCCCCCGTCGACACGTGCGTGACGGCGTCCATCTTCCCCGCCCGCCGGAGCGCGGCGACGGAGTCGCCGCCGCCGACGACCGTCGTGCCCGACGACGCGGCGAGCGCGTCCGCGATCGCGAGCGTGCCGCGCGCGAACGCGTCGACCTCGAAGATGCCCATCGGGCCGTTCCAGAGGACGGTCCGCGCGCGGAGGATCTCCGCGCGGTACGCCTCCGCCGTCCGTGGGCCGATGTCGACGCCGAGGAGGTCCGCCGGGAAGTCCTCCGCGCCGACGACCGTCGTCGCGGCGCCCGCCTCGGGCGCGTCGGCCGCCAGGTGGTCGAGCGGGAGGAGGATCCGCACGCCCGCGGCGTCGGCCCGCCGGAGCGTCTCGGCCGCGAGCCCGATCCGATCCTGCTCGACGCGCGAGCGCCCGATCGGCTTCCCGAGCGCGGCGAGGAACGTGTACGCCATCGCGCCGCCGATGCAGAAGACCTGCACGCGGGAGAGGAGGTTCTCGATCACGCCGATCTTGTCGGACACCTTGGCGCCGCCGAGCACGGCGACGAACGGCTTCTCCGGCGCGTGGAGGAGCTTCGAGAGGAGCTCGACCTCGCGCGCGAGGAGGAAGCCCGCCGCCTTCGCGCGGAAGTGCCTCGTCATGCCGACGGTCGAGGCGTGCGCGCGGTGGGCGGCGCCGAACGCGTCGTCGACGTAGACGTCGCCGAGGCGCGCGAGCCAGAGCGAGAACTCCGGGTCGTTCTTCTCCTCCTCCGGGTGGAACCGGAGGTTCTCGAGGACGACGACGGCGCCGGGCCCGGTCGCGGCGACGAGGGCTTCCGTCGCCTCGCCGACGCAGTCCGGGGCGAGCGTCACGGGGACGTCGAGCGCGGCGCGCAGGTGGTCCGCGACCGGGGCGAGGGAGAGCTCGGGCCTCCGCTCGCCCTTCGGGCGGCCGAGGTGCGAGGCGACGACGGGCCGGCCGCGGTGCTCGAGCACCCAGCGGAGCGTCGGCAGCGTCGCCTCGATGCGGGTCGCGTCCGTGATCGCGCGGCCGGCGAGCGGCACGTTCAGGTCCGCGCGCACGAAGACGCGCTTGCCGTCGACGTCGAGGTCCGTGAGGAGACGCACGGGCCGCCCTCGGCCCTCAGCGGAGGCTCTTCCCGACGAGCAGCGCGACGTCCTTCATCCGGTTCGAGAAGCCCCACTCGTTGTCGTACCAGGAGAAGACCTTGCAGAAGGTCCTGTCGATGACGCGCGTCAGCTTGCCGTCGAAAATCGAGGAGTACGGCGTGCCGTTGAAGTCGGTCGAGACGAGCGGCTCCTCGCAGTAGTGGAGGATGCCCTTCATGGCGCCGTTCGCCGCCTCCCGCATCGCCGCGTTGATGCCGTCCTCCGTGGCCGGCTTCTCGAGCTCGGCCGTCAAGTCGACGAGCGACACGTTCGGCGTCGGCACGCGGACCGCGATGCCGTCGAGCTTCCCGTCGAGCGCGGGGAGCACGAGCCCGATCGCCTTCGCCGCGCCGGTGCTGGTCGGGATCATGGAGAGCGCCGCGGCGCGCGCGCGGCGGAGGTCGTCGTGGGGGAGATCGAGGATGCGCTGGTCGTTCGTGTAGGAGTGCACGGTCGTCATGAGACCGCGGCGGATCCCGAACGCCTCGTGCAGCACCTTCGCGAGCGGGGCAAGGCAGTTCGTCGTACACGACGCGTTCGAGATCACGTCGTGCGCCTTCGGGTCGTACATGCCCTGGTTGACGCCCATCGCGATCGTCACGTCGGCCTTCTTGGCCGGCGCGGAGATGATCACCTTCTTCGCACCCGCTTCGAGGTGCTTCCCTGCCTTCTCGCGGTCCGTGAAGAGGCCGCTGCACTCGAGCACGAGCTCGACCCCGAGGCTCTTCCACGGGAGCTTCGCCGGGTCGCGCTCCGCGAGCACCCGCACGGTACGGCCGTCGACGGCGAGCCCCTCCGCCGTCGCCCGGACGTCCTGGCGCAGCGTGCCGTGCACCGAGTCGTACTTGAGGAGGTGGGCCAGCGTCTTCGCGTCCGTGATGTCGTTGACGGCGACGAACTCGAGCGCGCTCTCGCCGAGACAGGCGCGGAGCACGTTGCGGCCGATGCGGCCGAAGCCGTTGATGCCAACACGAATCGTCGCCACGGGACGGACCTCCTTCGCGCGAGTGCGGCGGCGCGCGCGTGCGGCCGCTGCGAACGTCGGAAAAAAACTCGTATCCCACGTCGCCCCCACTTGGTCAAGGCGAGATCCCTGCACATTTGACTGCCTATGGACGGTGGGTTAGGGTCCGCGCCGGGGCTGCGGTGGGGCCGCGGCGACGCGCTCACCTGGTTGCATGATCCAGCACAGTTGGCTCGCAATGCTGCCGCTCGGTGGGGTCGCGGCCGAGCTCGGCGCGCCGCTCGCGGCGCACCAGGACACGATCCTCGGCATGATGGTCGGCTCCGGGTGGGTCGTGCGCATCGTGCTCGTCATCCTGATCGCCTTCTCGATCGGATGCTGGGGGATCGGGCTCGCGAAGAGCATCGAGATGCGCCGGGCGCGCCGGCAGTCGGTGCGGTTCGTCGAGATCTTCTGGGATGCGAAGAACCTCTCGACGATCCAGGCGGCGAGCGGTGACTTGAAGGAAAGCCCGGTGGCGCAGATCTTCCGCGGCGGCTACCAGGAGCTGCAGCGGATCACGAAGGCGAAGCGGGGGAACCCGGGCTCGGACGACGAGATCGACGTCGGCGGCATCGAGAACGTGCAGCGCGCGATGAGCCGGGCGCGGACGCAGGAGGTGACGCGCCTCGAGCGCGGCCTCACGTTCCTCGCGACGACGGCGTCGACGGCGCCGTTCATCGGCCTCTTCGGGACGGTGTGGGGCATCATGACGGCCTTCCGCGGGCTCTCGACCACGACCTCGTCGAGCATCCAGGCGGTCGCGCCCGGCATCGCGGAGGCGCTCATCGCGACGGCGGTGGGCCTCGCCGCCGCCATCCCGGCCGTCGTCCTCCACAACCGCTTCGCCCGCCAGGTCCGCGTGCTCACCGCCGAGATGGACACCTTCGCGTCCGAATTTCTGAACATCGCCGAACGTCACTTCCTGAAGTAGGCGCGGGAGGGACGATGGCTTTCGACCAGGGCTCAGCGGGCGGCGACAGCATTTCGCAGATCAACGTGACGCCGCTCGTCGACGTCATGCTGGTCCTCCTCATCATCTTCATGGTGACGGCGCCGATCCTCCAGCAGGGCGTGTCCGTCGACCTCCCGAAGGTCGCCGGGGGGCCGCTCGCCGGACAGGAGGAGCAGCTCGTCGTGAGCGTCGGGAAGACGGGGCAGGTCTACCTGAACGACACGGCGATCACGCCCGAGGAGCTCACGGCGAAGCTCCGCGCGATCGCCGCCGCCCGTCCCGACCGCCAGCTCTACGTGCGGGCCGACCAGGGCGTGCCCTACGGGCAGGTGATGCGGGTCATGGGCGCCGTGCGCGACGCCGGCCTCGTGCGCGTCGGGCTCGTGACCGAGCCGCCGCCCGACCGGCGCCGGTAGCGGACCATGCCGCCCGACCGTCCGCTCCAGCTGCCCTCCGAGTGGGACGAGCGCCTGCGCCGCATGCTCGCCGTGTCCGCGCTCGGGCACGTGCTCCTCTTCGTGCTCGTGATCGTGCTCGCGGAGCGGATGCCGGCCCGGCCGCTGCCCATGGTCGCCTACACGGTCGAGATCACGGACCGGAGCGCGCTCGGCGGACGCCTGCCGCCCGGCGCGCCGGGCGCGGACCTGAAGGGCGGCCCGGCGCATCCGCCGACGCCCGTGCCGAAGGGCGAGCCGGCGGCACCGAAGGCGCCGGAGCCGGAGGCGAAGGCGGCCGAGCCGCCGGCGCCGCCGCCCGAGGCGAAGCCCGCGGACGAGCCGAAGTCCGCGCCGAAGCCGGAGCCGAAGCCCGAGGAGCCGGCGAAGGTCGCCGAGGCCCCGAAGCCACCGGAGCCGCCGCCGGTCGCGAAGGCGCCCGAGCCGCCGAAGCCCGAGCCGA
>DASRHG010000088.1:0-19468 GCA_035650655.1 Binatia bacterium
GCCGCCGTGGACCGGCGACGTGCACGGCTTCTTCGACCTCTGGCTCCCGATGCTGGGCCTCCTCGAGCACGTCGCGTCCTTCTGGCGGCTTCGCCGCGAGCCGAACGTCCTCCTCGTCCACTACAACGATTTGAAGGCCGACCTCGCGGGCGAGATGCGCCGGGTGGCGGCGTTCCTCGACGTCGCGGTGCCGGAGGCGAAGTGGCCGGCCGTCGTGGCGCGCTGCACGTTCGAGGCGATGCAGGCGCGTGGGGCGGAGATCGGGCCCTTCGAGCGCGTGTTCGAGGGCGGTGCGAAGGCGTTCCTCTTCAAGGGGACGCCGTCCGTCTCGCGATGGACGCCGGGAAGCCGATGATCGTCCACACCCGCCGCCGCGAGCGCCGCGCGCTCGAGATCCTGACCGAGCTGGGCGCCCGGCGCGTCTGCTGGCACTGCTTCGGCGGCAAGGTGAAGCTCGCGCGGGCGGTCGCGGAGGCGGGGCACTGGCTCTCGATCCCGGCGAACGCGCGGCGCTCCGAGAGCTTCACCCGGATGCTCGAGACGCTCCCCCGCGAGCGGCTCCTCCTCGAGACCGACTGCCCCTACCTCGGCCCCGACCGCGCGGCCGAACGAGCCCGCGACGGTGGCGGGGACGGCGGCGTACGCGGCGGAGCTGTGGAACGTCGCGCCGGGCGAGGTGGCAGCGCGGCTCGCGGAGAACTTCGCGGCGCTCTTCGGCTTCGCGCCGTGATCGGCGTCAGCGGCACTTCGCCGTGGCGTCGACCATCTCGGACGGCACGTCCCCCGCTTTGAGCCGCGTCTCGAAGGCGCGGAACTCGTCGATCGTGAAGCGGCGCTCGAGCGCGTCGAGGGCGCAGCGGCAGGTGCGGTCGTCGGCGCGGGCGGTGCAGGTGCGGAGGAAGTTCTGCTGGACGTCGGTGGGGTAGGGATGCGGGGGGTCGCCGTGGCAGGCGGCGAGGGTGAGGAGGAGGGCGGCGGCGGGGCGCACGGCGGGGTATCTAGCGTGGTCTGTGTTCCGGGCCAAAGGCAAGCGCTCGTCTCGTGCGCGCGATCGCGATCACGCTGAGCGCCATCCGATCAACCCCAGCACGGACGTGTCCGTACGCCGGGCGCAGAGCGCCGCATGCCTCACGGCTCGCGGCCGACGCTCGGCCCCTTGAGAGAGGCGAGCTCCCCTGGCCCGATCGCGAGGGGCTGCTCGTCGATCGCCGTCGTGCGCGTGCCGCGCGTGCCGTACCGCTTCGTCATCGCCTCGAGGGCGATGATCGACGTCATGACGGCGCCGGGGTGCGCCGCCGCGGCCGCGTAGCGAGGAACGCGGCGCGCGGGGTTTTCTCCTCCGCGGCCGGCGCCGCCGCCAGCCGAGCCTCGCTCTCCTCGAGGAAGGCACGAAACGCGTCGAGGACGTCGAGATCGGCCGCCACCTGCTTCATCTGCCGCCTCCCGATGATCGGCAGCGGATCACAGCCCTCCGACGCCTCGCGCCCCGTCGGCGCCAGGAGCCAGCGGTCTGAGCACCCGCCGCCACCGCTCCGTGATCGTGTACGGAATCCGACGGGCGTCCGCGCCGGGTGGATTGATGCCCGTTTGCACGAGGCCGGCGTGCAGCAGGCGCGCCAGTTCCCGGTAAGAGTCCAATGACACACTTCGGATTCGATTCCCGGCTCCCAATACCAACCCGGAAGCGTCGACGTGGGCGCTTATTCGTTCCGAAGCGCGGCTGGAACCGGGAGGCGCGCGGCATGAACGGCGGGCAACAGGGAAGCAGCGATACACGTCAAAAGCGTCAGGGCGGAAGCGCCAAGGGCGAATTGCGTCGGGAAATGAAGCTCCAGCTGCCAACCGAGCAGCCCGGGAAACTCCACCCTCACCCAGAGCAGCCCGAGACAGACGCCCGCGATTGCGGCCAGCAGCAGACCAACAACGCCGATAGCCAGGGCCTCCAAGACGACGACGAGCGCCATGCGGCGACGAGATATGCCGACCGCGCGCATCATGCCGATGTATCGCGTCCTCTCCAGGACACTCGTCGCGAGCGCATCGCTCAAGCCGATGAGCAGCAGCACGAAGATGATGACCTCCATGGGGTAGAAGAGCTGGAAGGCGCGCCGCACCTGGTCTCCGTAGAATGCCACCAGCTCCGGACCGCTCCGGATCTGGAGCCTGTACTTTTCCGCGAACTGTCTTCTCAAGGCGGCCGCGACCTGGGCCTTGCTCATTCCGCCCGACGTGTCGACTCGAATCCAGGATACGAAGTCGTCGTTCCATGCCTGCCTGACGACGGTGCGGTCGACGATGACCGCCGGAACGGGTTCCGCGTTGGTGACCCCGACGACGTGAAAGGCGCGTGTTCCGTTCGGTGAGTCGAGGGTGAGCACGTCGCCCGGCCGCACGCCGAATGCGAATGCGAGCGATCCCGAGACCAACGCTGCCTGTCCCTTCTTGATCCGCTGGACCGCGGTAGCAGTCACGTCGGGTGTGAAGAGTGCGCGGGCTACCGCGAAGTGGTCGAAGCAGGCGGCGTCGAATCCGTTGATGACGATCGGCTGCCCTCGGAAGTGGATGTCCTTGCGCTGCTCACCGCATACGCGCGCCACTCCGTCCACCTTCCGCATGTCGTCGAGCAAGCGGTCCGGAAGTGGAGCCGTCATGTAGCCGCCGGTGGAGAGAGACGAGGTGATGACGAGGTCGACCTCGTTCCTCGGGGCGAGCTGCGAGACGAGCGTGCGCTCGAAGCTCCAGGCGAGGATCCCGAAGAGGAGGACCGACGCGAGGCCGACGCCGATCGTCGCGGCGGCGAGGCCGGCGCGACGCGGGTGCTCGGCGATGTGCTCTGCCGCCAATGCCCCCGCTGCGCGAAACGCGGCCGTCCAAGTCCGCCCGAGGAGACGAGAGCCGGCCGTGACGAGGTCGGATGCTCCGAAGAAGACCGCGGCGACGATCGCGAGCGTGGTGAGCATTCCCAGGAGAGTCCGTCTCGTCACGAGCTCGGCAATGACGAGGAGGAGGGCGAGTGACGCGAGGCCGAGCGTCACACGCAACTGCCGTGGATGTGCCGGCTCTTCACGCCCTCGCATCGTCAGGGCGGCCACGGGATCCTTCCGCGCAAGGCGAGCTGCCGGCAAGGCGGCGCCGAGAACCGCTGCCATCACTCCGATCACAGCCCCGAGGAGCACCGAGGTGTTCGGCGTTGGCGCGTCCGTCGCCGCCACGGGCATGTGGAAGTTGATGGCGGTGGCGGTCGTGACGGCGGGCAATGCGTATCGCGCGAGGGATAGGCCGAGCGGAATGCCCGCGAGCACCCCGAGCGAGCCCAACAAGAGGCTTTCCTTCAGCAGCTCGAGAAAGACCGTCGATCGCCGGAGCCCGACGGAACGGAAGAGCCCGGCTTCCCACGTTCGGGCTTCGAAGATCGCCCCCAGGCGGCTGTAGCAGATGACGAAGCCGGCGACGACGGCGAGGAGCGCGAACGCCGTGATCATCGCCTGAAAGCCTTCGACGGTTTTGCGGATCAGCTCCTTGCGGACCGCCGGTTCTTCCACCGACAAGCCTTGGGGCAGCACCGAGGAGATCCGATCCTTCACATCCTGCGCGGACGTGCCCTCGTTCACCAGCACGTCGATCTGATTCACCTGCCCGCGTGAGGTGAAAGCCTCCTCTGCCGCCAGGAGGTCCATGACGACGATCCGACCGGCAAGCGTCTTCGCGAGACCCTGCGGGTCGAGAAGCCCTCGCACCGTGAATGGTCTGGTGCCTGTCGGAGTGACGAGCGTGAGCGTGCCGCCGACCGCGAGTCCTCGAGTTCGTGCGAATTCGCGGCCGAGTACGATGGAGTCGCGTTGGCTCAAGAATACGAGTAGATCGTCGATGACGTCTGTCGGATCGGCGGAATCATGGTAGACGCGAACCTCGGCATCATGCGTGAGGTCGACACCGTGCACGGTGAGGAGCTCGCCGCTCCCATCGTCGGGGAAGGCGACGCCGCGAACCAGCGGTACGGCGAGCTTCACTCCCGGGACGCTCTCGACCCGCGCGCGCACGTCTTCCGGAAACGTCAGCCCTTCTCCGGCAGTTACCGTCAGCGCCGCACGTCCAGCGACGCCATCTACCGTCTCCATGAAGGATGACAGGACGGCTGCATTCATGGCACTGACGGCCACGACCAGGGCGACCCCGAGGGCGATCGCGAGTAGGCTGAGCGCCATCCGGCCGAACCCCGCGCGGACGTGCTCGTACGCCAGGTGCAGCGAGAGCGCCGTGCGCATCACGATTCGCGGCCGACGTTCGCCAGGGTGCGTGAACGCGGCACGCGGACGTCGTGGAGAAGCCGGCCGTCATGCAGCTCGAGGGTGCGATCGCCGTACGCCGCCGCGAGCGTGCTGTGGGTGACCATGACGACCGTCACGTGCTGCTCCTGATTCAGCTCGCGCAGGAGATCGAGGATCTTCTGGCCGGTGCGCGAGTCGAGATTCCCGGTCGGCTCGTCGGCGAGCAGGATGGCTGGCCGCGTCGCGATGGCGCGAGCGATCGCGACCCGCTGCTGCTCGCCGCCCGAGAGCTCCGCCGGCCGGCGCCGCTCGTGGTCCGCGAGCCCGACCCGCTCGAGCGCGGCCGCCGTCCGCCGCGCCACCTCGCGGCGTTTGCACCCCGCGAACTGTAACGGCCAGGCGACGTTCCGCTCGACGGTCAATGCCGGCAGCAGGTTGAACGACTGGAAGACGAAGCCGATCGTGCCGAGTCGCATGTCGGCGAGCTGATGATCGGCGAGCTGCGAGAGATCGCGTCCATCGACGACGATCCGACCACTGTCCGGCGTGTCGAGGCCGGCGATGAGGTTCAAGACCGTGGTCTTGCCCGATCCGCTCGGTCCCATGAGCGCGACGAACTCACCCGGCCCTATGTGCAGCGAGAGATCGTCGACGGCCGTGGTCCGGGCGGCACCCGTGCCGTACCGCTTCGTCACCGATTGGAGGGCGATGATGGGCGTCACGACCGTACCCGGGCGCGACGCCTGGCCTTGTTGGGCATGGCGGTGACCCGCGGCGCCTTCTCCTCCGTCGCGAGCTGCGTCGCCGCGTCGTCTCGCGAAGCCGCCTCCCGGCGCGCATCTGCATCCTCGAGAAACGCGCGGAACTCGTCCAGAAAGCTCAGCTCGGCCGACACCTGCTTGATCTGTCGTGCGACGATCACGGGTAGCGGATCGTAGTCCTCGGGCTTCTCCCGTCGCGCCCGCAATGCATCATCACGGGTGCGCGTCAGGAGCTTGTTCCGCATCCAGAGGTCCTCGCGGTAACGTTCGAGGATATCGTCGCGCGCCTCACGATCGACGAGATGGACGAAGAGGAGCCAGCTCCCGATGTCTTCGTCTTCGCGTGTCGGGGAGGCGAGCCACCGATCGAACACCTGCCGCCCGCGCTCGGTGATCGTGTACGGAATCCGGCGGGCATCCGCGCCCGGAGGGTTCGAGCCTGTCTGCACGAGGCCGGCATTCATGAGGCGGGTCAGCTCGCGGTAGAAGTTGCCGGGGCTCATCTTGGTTCCGGAGCGGAGCCGGTACTGCATCGTCAGCTCGTAGCCGTGACGCTGTTCGCCGTCGCGCAGGAGACCCAGGATGACATGGCTGAACATGGTCGCCCCCCCCGTCAGGGTCGGTGCTGCGTCGCGAGTGCGCAAGGCTTAGCCGCCCCTGTTCCTTGGTGTCAAGGGAAATGCATTTCTTGCGGGTAACTTGAGTCCCATGGCACCGCGGACTCGATCGACGGCACACAGTCGCATCGGGCGGGTCGTCGTGGGGTCGAGCCCCCGTGCCTGCGCTCGGAGACCGAACCGATCACGGCCGCGGCTCCAGCGCCCCAGTCCCCCATCGATCGCCTGATGCGCACGACGCTTCCCCGCGTCGAGCCGTGTTCCCGGCCCGACGTCCGCGACCGGCGCGGCGCCCCGTACGGCCAGGCGACGAGTGGACCTCGACCCGTTGAGCCCCGCGGCGACGAACGCTACGAACGGGCCATGAAGACCCTCACCACGAAGCGCGTCCTCGTCACCGGCGCCGCCTCCGGCATCGGCAAGGCCACTGCCGAGGCATTCGCCGCCGGCGGCGCGGACGTTCTCCTCGTCGACCTGAACGCCGACGCGCTCGCCGCCGTGGCCGCGCGGTTGGCCGCCCGCGGCGTCCGCGCCTGGACCTACCGTCTCGACGTCACCGACGAGGCGGGCATCCTCGCCCTCCGCGACCGCGTCCACCGCGACGGCGGGCCGATCGACGTGCTCGTGAACAACGCGGGGGTCGTGTTCGGCGGGGCGTTCCTCGACGTCCCGCTCGAGAAGCACCGGACGACGTACGCGGTGAACGTGCTCGGCCTCGTCGCCATGACCCACGCCTTCCTGCCCGACCTGATCGGCCGCCCGGACGCCCACCTCGTCAACGTGGCGAGCGCGTCGGGCTACGTCGGGCTCCCCTTCGGCGCCACGTACGCGTCGAGCAAGTGGGCGGTGATCGGGTTCTCGGAGTCGCTCCAGCTGGAGCTCGCGCTCGCGGGACACCGCCACGTGCACGTGACGACCGTCTGCCCGAGCTACGTCGCGACCGGGCTCTTCGAGGGCGCCAAGGCGCCGGCCACGACGTCGCTGCTCGCGCCGGAGCGCGTCGCCGCCCTGATCGTCGACGCCGTCCTGTCGAACGCCGTCGTGGTTCGCACGCCGTGGCTCGTGCGGCTGACGCCGCCCTTGAAGGGCGTGCTGCCCTTCAGGGCGTTCTACCGGATCGCGGCGTGGCTCGGCGTCAACACGAGCATGATGGAGTGGCGCGGACGGACACCGGCCGAGGCGCCGCGCGAGCGGCGCTCGGCGTAGCCGTTCCTCAGGTGACGGTGAGGGGCGACGAGGGCGTCTATCCGGTGGTGCCCGCGGACGAGCCGGTCGACGCGATCGCCGTGCTCGGCGCCCCGGCGGCAGCTCAGGCGCCGGAAGTAGACGGCCGGCGCCGATCGCGGGGCGGCTCGAGCACGTCGAGCGCCCGGTCGATCGCCTCGTGCTCGCCGTAGAGCACGACGAAATCCCCCGCTTCGAGCCGGGTCCCCGGACCCACCTCCGCGACCGGTCCCGCGCCGCGCACGACGCTCAGCACCGTCGCGCCCGTCTGCTGCCGGATCGCCAGCTCGCCGATCGTCCGCCCGCACGCGGGGCTTCCCTCCATCACCTGCGCCGTCTCGAGGATGCCGCCCGCGATGATCTGGCCCGCCTTCGCGAGCAGCTCCGCGGACGCGCCGACGCCGCGGAGCGCCTGGTAGCGGTCGAGGCGGATGAGCGACTCCTGCACGCGGGCCACGTGGCGCGGGACGCCCATGTGCCCGAGGAGCCGCACGAACAGCTCGATCGACGTCTCGAACTCCGACGGCACGACGTCGTCGGCGCCGAGGCGCTCGAGCTCCTCCACCTCGGCCACGCGCTGCGCGCGGACGATGATCCGGCAGCGCGGGTTCATCTGCCGGAGGACGGAGACGATCCGGCGCGTCGCGCCCGGGTCGCCGACGGTCACGACCGCCGCGCGCGCGGCGGGCGCGCCCAGCTCCTCGAGCACGCCGCGGCGTGAGGCGTCGCCGAAGCGGACGGGGAGGTTTTCGGCGCGCGCGGCCTCGACGACGGGCGCCACGAGGTCGACGGCGAGGAAGGGAATGCCCGTCTCGCGGAGCACCCGGGCGACGGCCTGGCCCGTCGTGCCGCAGCCGAGGACGAGCACGTGGTCGCGCAGGGGCGACGCCGGGACCGCGGTCGGTCTCGCGCCCGCTGCCTCGGCGAGGCGGCGGCCGACGCGGAGGAGGAGCGGTGTGGCGGCCATGGTGAGGATCGCGACCGCGAGGAACGCCGACTCGGCGCCGTCCGGCATGAGGCCCGCCGCCACGCCCGTGCGGCTCAGCACGAAGGAGAACTCGCCGATCTGCGCGAGCGCGAAGCCCGCGAGCACCCCGAGGCCCAGCGAGCGCCAGAGGAGGGCCACGATCGCCGCGATGAGGACCCCCTTGCCGACGACGAGGAGGAGCATGCCGGCCGCGAGCGCCGGGTGCGCGAGCGCCTCGGCGGGGGCGAGGAGCATGCCGACGCTCGTGAAGAAGACGGCGACGAAGGCGTCGCGGAGCGGCAGCAGCTCCGCGAACACGTGGTGCGCGTAGGGGCTCCCGGAGAGGGCGAGGCCGGCGAGGAAGGTCCCGATCGGGATCGCGAGCCCGAGCGCCGTCGCCGCCCACGCCGTCCCGAACGCCGCCAGGAACGCCGCGAGCGGGAAGAGCTCCGGCGTGCGCGCACGGGCGACGAGGGCGAGCGCGCGCGGGAGGACCACGCGCGCGAGGACGAGGAGCGCGCCGACGGCGACGGCCGCGCGGAGGAGCGCCGTGCCGACGCTCGCGAGCACGTGCGCGCCCGGGTGCGCGAGCACGGGGACGAGGAGCATCATCGGCACGAGCGCCAGGTCCTGGAAGAGGAGGATGCCGGCCGCCGCCTGGCCCGGCGGGGCGTCGAGCTCGCCGGCGTCCGCGTACTCCTTGAAGACGATCGCCGTGCTCGAGGCCGAGACGAGGAAGCCGGCGAAGACGGCCGTCGCCCACGGCGTGCCGAGGAGGCGGAGCGTCGCCGCCGTCGCAGCGGTCGTGCCGGCCACCTGGAGGGCGCCCGTCGCGGCCATGCGGGCGGCGCGGAGGCGGAGCCGGTCGAGCGAGAACTCGATCCCGACGCCGAAGAGGAGGAGCGCCACGCCCACCGCGGCGAGCTGCTCGACGGTCTCCGTGCGCGACACCCAGTGGAGGACGCCCGGGCCCGCGACGACGCCGGCGACGAGGTAGGCGGGGATCGGCGGGAGCCGGACGAGCCGGCCGGCGAGGAGGCCCGCGGCGGCGACGGCGAGGAGGACGACGACGTCGGCGCCGAGCATGCGCCCTCCTAGCACGCGGCCGCGGCGCGCGCGCGGACCGCGGCGCGCACCGGCCCCGGCCGCGCCCGGTCGGGACCCGGCGCGCCGGGGCGCGGCCCGGCTGCGTCCCCACCCCGAACCCGATAAGACCGGGACGCCGTGGACGCCGCCCATTTCTACGTCGACCTGGGCCTCCTCTTCCTCGCGATGGTCGGCGGCGCGACGCTCGCGCAGGCGCTCCGCCAGCCGCTCATCGTCGGCTACGTCGTCGCCGGCATCGTGATCGGCCCCTTCACGCCGGGGCTCACGATCGCGGATCCGCATCCCTTCGAGCAGTTCGCGGAGGTGGGCGTCATCCTCCTCATGTTCTCGATCGGCATGGAGTTCTCCTTCGGGAAGCTCCTCCGCGTCGGCGCGCTCGCGCTCGTCGGCGGGCCGCTCGGGATCGTCCTCGTGACGCTCCTCACGATGGGGGTCGGGCGGCTCCTCGGCTGGGACGCGACGCAGGGGATGGTCGTCGGCGCGGCGCTCAGCGTCGCGAGCACGATGGTGCTGGTCAAGTTCCTCCTCGAGCGCGGCGACCTCGACACGCCGCACGGGCGGGCCGTCGTCGGCATCACGATCGTGGAGGACCTGGCCGTCGTCGTGATGACGCTGCTCGTTCCGGCGCTCGGCTCCGCGCGCGGCGGGGAGGGCGACGTGCTCTCGCTCGCGCGCGGGCTCCTCCTCTCGGCGCTCGTGCTCGTCCCCGTCGTGCCCCTCGCCCGCTGGGCGGTGCCGCGGCTCCTCCTCCTCGTCGCGCGGAGCCGGAGCTCGGAGCTGCTCCTCCTCGCGACCGTCACGATCGCGGTCGGGACCGCCGCGTTCACGGTGCTCCTCGGGCTCTCGCACGCGCTCGGCGCGTTCCTCGCCGGCATGGTCCTGAGCGACTCGCCGCCGGCGCACGCGGCGCTCGACCGCATCCTCCCGATCCGCGACGTCTTCGTCGCCGTCTTCTTCGTGTCGGTCGGGATGCTCATCCGGCCCGCGACGATCGTCGCCGAGCTGCCGACCGTCGCCGCGCTCGTCGCCGTCGTGACGGTCGGGAAGCTCGCCATCTGGACCGGGATCGTCCGCGCCGGCGGCTACCCGATGCGGGCGGCCCTGCTCGCCGGCCTCGGCCTCGGGCAGATCGGCGAGTTCTCCTACATCCTTGGCAAGACCGGGCTCGAGCACGGGCTCGTCGCGCGGCCCGTGTACGACGCGATCCTCGCCACCTCGCTCGTGACGATCCTCGTGAACGCGGCCGCGTTCCGCCGCCACGGCACGGCGCTCGCGGGGCGGCTCGCGCGCTCGGACGCCGCTTCCGGAGCCGGCCGCTGAACGTCCCCTGGACGCTCACGCCCGTCGGCGCGAGCCACGACTTCACCCGGGCGCCGCGCCCCGTCTGGAAGCTCGCCGTGCACCGGGTCATCGCCGTCGGCGGGGAAAGAAGGCGAAGTCGATCGGGCAGCCGAGGCCGATCGTCTTCGTCCCGCCGACCTTCGTCGCGACGGCGGGCGCGGGCGGGGGAGCATCCGGCGCTCATCGCGCATCGCACCGGCGTCCGTCGACGAGAATCGGAATCTCGGCAGTGGGTCAGTTGCACGACGACCATCGACCCGGGAGCGCCGGGGAGGCCTCGCGGAGGCGAGCGCACCGTTAGCACGACGCTCATGCCGCATCGAGGGACGTGGTGGTGCCCCTGGTCGTCTCCGCGAGGGCTCTCCGCGCTCCCGCGCGATGTGGTACGACGCGCAAGACTGACCCACCACCACCGAATCGTCGCGTGACTTGCGGGCGCGACCGGGCCCTCCTACAGTGCGCCCCGATGCAGATCCGTCCGGGCGTGTCGGCGATCATCCTCACGGCGGACGGCGTGCTGCTCCAGCAGCGCGACGACAACCGCCTCTGGGGGCTCCCGGGGGGCGGGGTCGAGCCGGGCGAGTCCGTGCGCGACGCGCTCGTGCGCGAGGTGCGCGAGGAGACGTGCCTCGAGGTCGAGCCGATCCGGCTCGTCGGCCTCTACTCCGCGCCGGAGCACCACCAGATCGTCACGTACCCGGACGGGACCGTCATCCACTACGTGAGCGCCGCGTTCGAGTGCCGCATCACGGGCGGCACGCTCGCGTGCGGCCCGGAGTCGCTGGCGCTCGCGTGGTTCCCGCCCGACCGCCTCCCGCCCGACCTGCTCCCCATGTCGCGCATCCGCATCCACGACGCGCTCGCGGGGCAGGTGGGCGCCTTCGTCCGGTGACGCGACGCGGGCGCTACATCGCCGGGGCGATCGCCTCCTCGCGCACCTGCCGGCAGCCGAGCATCGCGCCGCCGAGGGCGGCGGCGAGCGACACGAGGAGCGCGCCGAAGCCCGCCCAGGTGGCGCCGGTGGCGTAGGGCTTCGCCTGGGCGGCGGTCGCCGCCACCTGCTGCTGCGCGCGCGCGATGATCGGCTGGAGGGCGTCCCGCGCCTCGCTCACCGCGCGGGCCGGGTCGTTCTGGCTCGCCTGGATGCGCGTGCGGGCGTCGGCGAGGATGCGCTCGACGTCGGCCTGCGGCATGCCGGTCGCGCTCGCGACCGTGCTCGCGGTCCTCGGGTCGGCGAGCCGGGCGGCCATGCGGTTCGCGTCGCCGCTCGTGAGGTCGGCGATCACGCCGCCGCCGCCGGCCTGCGACGCCGCGCTGCCGGCGACGTTGAACAGCGCGCTCGCTCCGAGGCCGATCCCCGCCGCCCCGAGGTAGATGGTCGCGATCACCGCGAGCCCCCAGACGAGCGCGCCGTGGATCGCGGCCGTCGGCCGGTCGAGGGCCGCCCCCGAGCGCGCGGCGACCATGCCGCCGACGAAGAGGGAGATGATGAGCGTCAGGAAGGCCCACACGCCGGCGCCGATCCCGAGCCCCTTTGCGGCCGCGCCCGCGTCGCCCGGGCCGACGTCGGCGGCGGTGATGCCGATCGCGAGCCCGAGCATGCCGAGCAGGATCGAGGCCGAGAGCCCGATCACGAAGCCCGACCAGACGCCGCCCCACGAGACGCGCAGGTGCTCGATCGGCGCGCCCAGGATCGGCGTCGCTGCCGTGGCGACGCGCTCGCGCTCGGCGCGGCGGGCGGTCTCCTCGGGGGTCGTCATCGACGTTCCTCCCGGCCCCGATCGTCTCCTGCCCGTCCCCGCGACTCCATCCGCCGGCCCCGGCCCGTGCCGTCCCGCGCGGACGTGAGGCGCGGCCTCGCACGCTCCCCGGCGGACGCGTCCGGCTTGAGTGGGAGCGCCGCGGTCCGGTAGAGACGGTTGCCCATTCGGATGGGAGGCGAGGTGCACGCCGCTCTCGGAGGCGCCGCCGGCGACGTCCGCGCGGGGCGTCCGCGGCGGGTGACGCCGCTCGTCCTCGCCACGCTCGTCGGCGCCGCGGCGCTCGTGCCGTTCGCGGCGGCCGTCGCCGCGGCGGCGCCCGCGCCGCTCCGCTTCTTCGTCGCGGGCGACGGCACGCTCGCGGTCGTGAACGGCCACACCGACGAGCAGGTGAGCGTCCGCTACCGGCGCCCGGACGGCACCTACGACGAGGCCGCCATCGCGCGGCTTCGGCGGCTCTTCCGCTCCGCCGACGATTCGGGCGACGGGCGCCTCGCGCTTCGCCTGGTCGAGGTGCTGAGCCGCGTGCAGGCGCTCGCGGGCGGGAAGCGCCTCGTCCTCGTCTCCGGCTACCGGACGCCGGGCTACAACGAGACGATCCGCCGCCAGGGCGCGAAGGCCGCCGCCGGCTCGCTCCACACCGAAGGGCTCGCCGCCGATCTCGCGTTCCCGCGCCCGATCCTCCGGCCGCTCTGGCTGAAGGTCCGGAGCCTCGACTGCTGCGGCGCCGGCTACTACGCGAAGGAGGGCTTCCTCCACGTCGACGTCGGACGGCCGCGCTTCTGGGAGGCGGCGACGTCGCGCGTCGACGAGAACCTCTCCGCCGGCAACGCGCGGCTCTTCGCGCGGACGGAGTACGACCGCTACGCGACGGGCGAGCCGATCGCGGTCACGCTGCACGCGCTCACCGTGCCGCCCGTGCGGATCGCGCGGACGGCGCGGCTCGGCGGGCACGCGGCCCGCGTCGAGGCGGAGCTGCCGGAGCGCGACGGCTGCTTCGAGGTGGGCGCGTCGGGGGCAGCGGTTCGCGTCGTCGGGGCCGCGCCGACGTCCGGGCGCGCGCCGGTCGCGCTCGCGGTGTGCGAGCCGCGCCCCGAGCGGACGCCGGTCGAGGTCGAAACCAACGCGGTCGAGGTGGGGCGCTGAATATTCGTCGCCCCGCTTCGAAGACGTCTTGTCCTGGCGTGCCCGACCGGTATTGTGAGACTCGTGAGTTCCGTGTCCCGCTCCGTGTCCCTCATCGTGCTCTGCCTCGCACTCGCCGCGTGCTCCTCCGGTCCCGCCGGCCGGCCCCCGGCCGCGGTGCCGGTGCGGGTCACGGCGGCCGAGCGGCGGGACGTGCCCGTCGCCGTGCGCGCGATCGGGAACGTCGAGGCGTTCCAGACCGTCACGCTCCGCTCCCAGGTCGAGGGCCAGCTCGCCCAGGTGCGCTTCAAGGAGGGCGACGAGGTCCGCGCGGGCGACCTCCTCTTCGTCATCGACCCGGGGCCCTTCCAGGCCGCGCTCGACCAGGCGAAGGCGAACCTCGTGCGCGTCGAGGCGCAGGCGACGAACGCCGCCGTGCAGGAGCGGCGCATGACCGAGCTCGCGAAGAGCGGCATCGTGTCGCGCGACGAGTGGGACCGCGCGCACACGGAGGCGGCCACCGCGGCGGCGTCGGTCGAGGCGGCGAAGGCGGCGGTCGAGAATGCCAAGCTCCAGCTCGGCTTCTGCTACATCAGGTCGCCGCTCGAGGGGCGGATCGGGCGGCTCCTCGTGAACCAGGGGAACCTCGTGAAGGCGAACGACACGCAGCTCGCGACGATCAATCAGATGAAGCCCATCTACGTGACCTTCACGGTCCCCGAGAAGGAGCTTCCCGCGATCCGGCAGTGGAACGCCGCGCACCCGCTCACGACCCACGTCGCCTTCCCGGCCGGCGGCGATCCGATCGTCGGCGAGCTCAGCTTCATCGACAACCGGGTCGACACGACGACGGGCACCGTGCTCCTGAAGGCCGTGTTCGCGAACGCCGACGAGGCGCTCTGGCCGGGGCAGTTCGTGAACGTGACGCTCACGCTCACCACCGAGCGCGACGTGGTCGTCGTCCCCGCCCCGACCGTCCAGACGGGGCAGGAGGGTCCGTACCTCTTCGTCGTGAAGCCGGACAGCACGGTCGAGTACCGCCCGGTGAAGGTCGAGCGCACGGAGGGGCAGGACGCCGTCGTCGCGTCGGGCCTCGAGCCGGGTGAGCGGGTCGTGACGACGGGCTTCGTCCGGCTCGCGCCGGGCGTCAGCGTGACGGTCGAGGACTCCGCACCCGCGCCGGAGCGCGTCGGGGACGCGCGATGAGCCTGACCGAGCCGTTCATCCGTCGTCCGATCGCGACGACGCTCATCATGTGCGCCGTGCTGATCTTCGGCGTCGGCGCGTACCGCACGCTCCCGACGAGCGACCTCCCGAACGTCGACTTCCCGACCCTCCTCGTCATCGCGTCGAACCCGGGCGCCAGCCCCGAGACGATGGCGTCGTCGGTCGCGACCCCGCTCGAGCGGCAGTTCTCGACCATCGCCGGGCTCACGTCGATGAACTCGACGAACGCCCTCGGCTCGACCCAGATCACCCTCCAGTTCGACCTCTCGCGGAACATCGACGCCGCGGCGCAGGACGTCCAGTCGGCGATCACCCAGGCCACGCCCTTCCTCCCGCCCGGCATGCCGACGCCGCCGACGTACCGGAAGGTGAACCCGGCCGACCAGCCGATCCTCTACATCGGCCTCACCTCGAAGACGCTCCCGCTCTGGACGGTCGACGACTACGCCGAGGTGCTCCTCGCGCAGCGCATCTCGATGGTGAGCGGCGTCGCGCAGGTGCAGGTCTTCGGCGCGCAGAAGTTCGCCGTCCGCGTGCAACTCGACCCCCAGGCGCTCGCGAGCCGCGGCATCGGCATCGACGAGGTGGCCGACGCCGTCCGGAACGCGAACGTGAACATCCCGACCGGGACGCTCTACGGGCGGGAGCGCGCGTTCACCGTCCAGGCGACGGGGCAGCTCACGGAGGCGAAGGCCTACGAGCCGGTCATCGTCACGTACCGGAACGGCGCCCCGGTGCGGCTCGAGCAGCTCGGGCGCGTCATCGACAGCGTCGAGGACGACAAGACCGCGTCGTGGTACCTCGATCACGACACGACCGAGCGCGCGGTCGTGCTCGCGATTCAGCGCCAGCCGGGCACGAACACGGTCAAGGTGGCCGAGGAGGTGAAGGCGCTCCTCCCCGTCCTCGGGAAGGAGATCCCGCCGTCGGTCAAGCTCCGCGTCCTCTTCGACCGCTCGGAGTCCATCCTCGACTCCGTGAACGAGGTGAAGGCGACGATGCTGATCGCCTTCGTGCTCGTCGTGATGGTGATCTTCGTCTTCCTCCGGAACGTCTCCGCCACGGTCATCCCGAGCCTCGCGCTGCCGCTCTCGGTCGTCGGCACGTTCGCGGCGATGGCGCCGCTCGGCTACAGCCTCGACAACCTCTCGCTCCTCGCGCTCACGCTCTCGATCGGCTTCGTCGTCGACGACGCGATCGTCATCCTGGAGAACATCGTCCGCCACATGGAGGCGGGCGAGCGCCCGCTCGAGGCCGCGCTCGCCGGCTCGCGCGAGATCGGCTTCACGATCCTCTCCATGACGATCTCGCTCGCCGCCGTGTTCATCCCGGTCCTCTTCATGCCGGGCATCATCGGCCGGCTCTTCCACGAGTTCGCGGTCACGATCTGCGTCGCGATCCTCCTCTCCGGCTTCGTGTCGCTGACGCTCACGCCGATGCTCTGCGCGCGCTTCCTCCGCGCGCACGGCGGCGAGCGGCACGGCCGGCTCTACGAGGCGACCGAGCGCGTGTTCGACCGCATGCTCGCGGCCTACCGCACGAGCCTCGCGTGGGTGCTCCGCCACCGCCCCGCGACCATGCTCGTCTCGGTCGTGATCCTCGTCGCGACGGTCTTCCTCTTCCGCGCCGTCCCGAAGGGCTTCATCCCCGATCAGGACCAGTCCGCGATCTTCGCCGTCACCGAGGCGGAGCAGGGCATCTCCTTCGAGGCGATGAAGCAGCACCAGCAGGCGGTCGGCGCGATCATCAGCCAGGACCCGAACGTGCACCAGCTCTTCTCGACGATCGTCAGCTCGACCTCGGGCGCTGGCATGACGGCGAACCAGGGCCGCATGTTCCTCCATCTGATCCCGCGCGCGCGGCGCGGCTCGATCGCCGACGTGATCGCGGAGCTCCGGCCGAAGGTGGCCTCGGTTCCGGGGCTGCGGGTCTTCATGCAGCAGCTGCCGACGATCCGCATCGGCGGCCAGCTGACGAAGAGCCAGTACCAGTTCACGCTCCAGGGCACGAACACGAACGAGCTCTACCGCGCGGCGCAGGCGTTCGAGAAGGAGCTGCGCACCGTCCCGGGACTCGTCGACGTGACGAGCGACCTCCAGCTCCAGAGCCCGCAGGTGAACGTCGTCATCGACCGCGACAAGGCCTCGGCCCTCGGCGTCACGGCCGACCAGATCGAGAACGCCCTCTACGACGCGTACGGCAGCCGCTGGATCTCCACCATCTACGCGCCCAACAACCAGTACCGCGTCATCATCGAGCTGGAAGAGCGCTGGCAGCGCGATCCCGCCGCGCTCTCGATGCTCTACGTCCGCTCGATGAACGGCGACCTCGTCCCGCTCTCGACCGTCGCCAGGCTCGAGGAGGGCGTCGGGCCGCTCACCGTGAACCACGCCGGGCAGCTGCCCGCCGTGACGCTCTCCTTCAACCTCGCGCCCGGCGGGTCGATCGGCGACGCCGTCGAGCGCATCGAGGCGCTCGCGCGCCAGAAGCTCCCGGCGACGGTCTCGACCAGCTTCCAGGGGACGGCGCAGGCGTTCCAGTCCTCGCTCGCGAACCTCTGGCTCCTCCTCGCGGCGGCGATCCTCGTCATCTACATCGTGCTCGGCATCCTCTACGAGAGCTTCGTCCACCCGCTCACGATCCTCTCGGGGCTCCCGTCCGCGGGCTTCGGCGCGCTGCTCACGCTCCTCGTCTTCCGCGCCGAGCTCGACATCTACGCCTTCATCGGCATCATCATGCTGATCGGCATCGTGAAGAAGAACGCGATCATGCAGATCGACTTCGCGCTCGCCGCCGAGCGCGAGGAGGGGAAGGCGCCGATCGACGCGATCACCGAGGGGTGCCTCATCCGCTTCCGGCCGATCATGATGACGACGATGGCGGCTCTCCTGGGCGCGCTCCCGATCGCGCTCGCGTTCGGCGCCGCCGAGGCGCGACGCCCACTCGGCCTCGCCGTCGTCGGCGGGCTCCTCTTCTCGCAGCTGATCACGCTCTACCTGACGCCCGTCTACTACACGTACCTCGAGGCGGTCGTGGAGGCGTGGCGGCGCTGGCGGCTCGCGCGCCGCGCGCGGCCGGCGGAGGCGCCTGCGCCCGCGGCGGAGGGCTCGGCCGTGCTGCCGTTCGAGCGCCCTGGCGACCGCCGCCAGTCGCGCTAGTCGCCGACCGCGCCATTGCGGCGTTCGTCTCCCGGCACTACGGTGGTCGCATGACCCTGTTCGAGGACTCGTTCGTCGAAAAGCTGCGTGAGAAGGAGCACGCCGAGGAGGACGTGTACTTCACCCGGCGCGATCGTGACCTCATCGCCCGCCTCCACCAGGCGAAGGAGGAGGAGCAGCGCGAGCACCTGCGCGAGCTCGCCCGCCGCCGGTGCCCCGACTGCGGCGCCCGTCTCGTGGAGCGCAAGCACGCCGGCGTCGCGATCGAGGAGTGCCCGCTCGGCCACGGCATGTGGATGACCGAGTCCGAATGCCGCACGGTGGCCGCGCGCGAGCGCAGCTCCTGGCTCGGGCGCTATCTCTACCCGCCCCGGCGCGAATAGCCCGCATCCGCGGGAGACGGGGAGGTGGAGGGGGCGCGGCGGCCCGGCGTGTCGCCGGACTGCGCCGCCGCGCCTCGGGGTGGGGGACAACGGTCGCCGGCGTGGCAGAGCAAATCCCCCGCCACTCCCGCGGGCGCGGCGTCGGGTGGGGCTCCGGCCGATCGCTGTCGGAAATCGCGACGCCGCACCTGTCCGGTGATGGACGGGGGCGACGCGGGGGCGCTGGGTGCGCTTCAGCCCGCCGCGGCGAGCGGGCGGGGCGGCGTCCGGTGCGTCGGCCGGTCGACGGGGACGCCGAGCGCGCGGGCGATCGCCGTCTGCGCCCGGAGCGCGACCTCCCGCCGGGCGACGGCGGGGATCGGCTCGCCGAAGACGAGCCGGGCGCGCAGGGCCGGGAGGCGGAGGACCCGCCGCAGCGAGGCGACGAAGCTCGTGTCGCCCACGAACGCCGGTCCCGGATGCGGCCTGCCGTCGACGTCGGGGTAGCGCAGGGCGACCGGCTGGACGGAGACCGCGGCGTCGACCGCCGCCTGGAGGAGCGCCGCGTGGAACGGCCGGACCCGTGCGCCGTCGGTCGTCGTGCCCTCGGGGAAGACGGCGACGATCTCCCCGGCGGCGAGCGCCGCGGCGACGCGGTCCTTCACGCGCGCCGCGTCGCGAAAGCTGCCGCGCCGGATGAAGAGCGTGTCGAAGCCGCGCGCGATCCGGCCGGCGACCGGCCACGTCCGCACCTCCGACTTCGCGACGAAGCGCGCGTCGCAGACCGCGCCGAGCGCCCAGACGTCGAGCCACGACACGTGGTTCGCGACGAGGAGGCACGGGCCGCGCCGCGGAGGCGTCCCGTGCACGATGAGGCGGACGTCGAGGATCGCGAGCGTCCGCCGCGCGAGGCGGCGCGCGAGACGGCGACGCCGCGCCGGGGCGAGCCGCGGCGCGACCGCGGCGCCCACCCACCCGACGCCGAGGTGCGCGGCGAGGCGCAGCGTGCGGCGGACGCGCGTCCGGCGCGAGGCAGTCACGACGCCTTCAGGAACCGCCCCGCGTAGGGCTGCCGCATGCGGCGGACGGGCAGGGCGAGGAGCAGGTCCGCCGTCCCGAAGTCCGCGTCCCACGCGGCGTCGCCGCAGACGAGCGCGCCCATCTTCAAGTACCCGCGGATGAGCGGCGGGATCCGGACGTCGGCGCTCCCGAGGGTCGTGTGGAGCCGGAACGGCCGCCGGGGGACGACGCGCCACTCGGGCGGTGCCAGGTGGTCGCGGCTGAGCCGCCGGCAGATGCGCGCCGCCGCCGGCGGATCGCCGAGGACGGGGATGCTCGCGCAGCCGATCACCAACCTCGGGCTCGTGGAGCTGGATGCAGTGCCGACGACGCGGCCGGTCGTCTCGTCGCGGACGAGAAGGTGCTCGCAGTGCGGGTCGAAGGCGTCGCGGTCGAGGCCCTCGTCCTCGGACGGCAGCGACGCCGCCAGCTCGGTCGCGAAGACCTCGTAGCGGAGACGCTGCGCCGCGCGCACGTCGGCGCCCGTCGCCG
>DASRHG010000089.1:0-47184 GCA_035650655.1 Binatia bacterium
GAATTGCCGCCCGCTCGCGGAGACGCTCGGCGACGCCCCCGAGTACATCGCGAACTACCGCCTCGGCACGATGGTCTGCACCGACCGCCGCGCCTACGACTTTCCGTGCAACTGGAAGATGATCGTCGAGAACGCGATGGAGGCGTACCACCTGCCGCTCACGCACAAGTCCGCGGCCGGGACGGAGTACGAGAACCTCCGCAACTGGGGCTTCAAGAAGGGCGCGCGCGGCCTCTGGGACGACCTCCTCTTCGCCGGCCGGGAGGTGATCAGCATGAACGTCCCGGGCGGCGCGGGGGCGGTCGCGTGGACGATTCCCACGCTCACCGAAGCGGAGACGCACAAGCACGACTTCATCCTCGTCTACCCGACGCTCATGATCATCCTCCAGCCCGACAGCGCGGTCTTCTTCATCATGGTTCCCGACGGCGGGCACGATCGGGCGAAGCTGATCTGCGAGTGGCGCTTTCCGAAGTCGGTGGCGGCCCGCCCGGACTTCGCCGACGTCGCGCGGAACGCCGTCGCCGGGATCGAGGGCTTCAACCGGGAGGACGTCGAGGTCACGGGGCAGACGTTCCGCGCGTACCAGTCGCGGCTCTTCCGCCCCGGGCGCTATTCGCACATGGAGGAGGCGCCGTACCGCTTCGCGCACTACGTGCTCCAGCGCTGCTTCGACGAGGACGTCCCGCCGCGGTGAGCGCACACGGTCGCGAGCCCGGAACGAATCAGATGAGGCTCGAGGGCAAGGTTGCGATCGTGACGGGGGCCGCGAACGGCATCGGCCGCGCGACGGCGATCCGGCTCGGGCGCGAGGGCGCGCGCCTCGTCCTGAACGACGTGCGCGCCGACGGGCTCGCCCGGGTCGCCGGCGAGGCGGCGGCGCCGGATCGCGTGCGGCAGGTGGCCGGGGACGTCTCGCAGGAGGCGACGGCCGAGGCGATCGCGCACGAGGCGGTGTCGGGGTTCGGCCGGATCGACGTGCTGGTGAACAACGCGGGTGTGCACCACTTCAAGGATCCGGTCGAGACGACGCTCGAGGAGTGGAACCGGGTCATCGCGAACAACCTGACGAGCATGTTCCTCTGCACGAAGCACGTCCTGCCCGTGATGCTCCGCCAGCGCTCGGGTGCGATCGTGAACCTGTCGTCGATCTCGAGCTGCATCGGGCAGGAGGTGAACGGGACCGAGAGCACGTTCGTCTACAACGTGTCGAAAGCCGGCGCGCGGCAGCTCACGACGTCGCTCGCGACCCGCTACGCGGCGGACGGCATCCGCGTGAACTGCGTCTGCCCCGGCGCGGCGCGGACTCGCGCCTACGAGGACTTCACGAGCGACGCGGTGGAGATCGAGCGGCTCTGGACGGAGGACGCCGCGGCGGCACCGGTCGGGCGCGTCGCCGATCCATCCGAGATCGCGGCGGTGATCGCGTTCCTCGCCTCGGACGACGCCTCGTTCATGACCGGCTCGGCGGTCGTGTGCGACGGCGGGTATCTCTCGCGCTGACAGGAGGGCTCACGATGGCGGGCTCCAGCGTTCGGATCTTCGCGCTGCCGGGCGCCGACTTCACGTGTCCGAAGGAGCTGCTCTACGTCGGGGGCGGCGAGGAGCTGCTCACGGTGCCCGCGCCGGCCTTCCTCATCGAGCACCCGCGCGGGCTCGTGCTCTTCGACACCGGAAGCCACCCGAAGGTGGCCGAGGACCCGGTCGCATGGTGGGGCGCGGGCGCGACGCTCTTCCGGCTCCGGATGAGGCGCGAGGACGCGGTCGACTACCAGCTGCGCGGGCTTGGCTACCAGCTCGAGGACGTGAAGTACGTCGTCATCTCGCACCTCCACATGGACCACACCGGCGGGATGTACATGTTCCCGAATGCGAAGTTCTTCATCGGCGCGGGCGAGCTGCCGAACGCGTATTGGCCGAAGCAGTACGTCCGGTCGGTCTTCTGCCTGAACGACCTCCTTCCGACGCGCGGGTTCGACTGGGTCGAGCTCGACCGGGACACGGACCTCTTCGGCGACGGGAAGCTCCGGATGCTCGTCACCCCGGGGCACACGCCGGGCAACTCGGCGCTCGTCGTCGACCTCCCGAACCGCCCCGTGATCCTCGCCGGCGACACCGTGCAGATCAACGAGACGTTCGACGCGCTGGCGCCGATGCCGCTCGACCACGACACGGCCGCCGCGGTGCAGTCGGTCGTCCGCCTGAAGGCGCTGCGCGACGCCACGGACGCGCGCGTGTGGCCGAGCCACGACCCGGTCTGCTGGGCCGAATTCCCGCACGGCCCGACGCCGGTCGAGTAGCGATGGGCGGGCTCGCCGCGCGCATCCTCGGCGAGCGCGAGCCTTCGACCGCTGCTGGAAGATGCTGGCCGAGAGGGCGATGGAGGGCCACCACGTCCCGATCGCGCACGTCTGCGCGACGGGGACGGAGGACACGGACATCCGCCGGTGGGGCTTCCGGAAGGGCGGCAGTCGCGGCCGATCACGCCCGACCAGCCCGGGAGCGTCGGGGAGGTCGCCTGGACGGTCCCGAGGCTCACCGAGGCGGCGCGGCGGATGCACCACTTCGTCCTCCTCATCCTCCAGCCGGACGCCGGTCCTCACGGTGAGCGCGAACGTCCCGCGGTGGGCGCTCGACGAGGGGCGCGGGGCCCTGCACGAGACGAAGGACCGGCTCGGCGTCTTCCGGGCGCTCACGAGCTTCGCCGAGCGCGCGACGACGGTGGCGGAGGTCCCCGACACGATCGCGCGGGCGTTCCGCGCGATGCGGAACGGCCGGCCGCTCCCGGCGTACGTCGAGGTCCCGACGGACGTGCTCTCCCGCGGTCCGTGCTTCCTCTCCTTCGACATCGACCTCGTCGACCCGACGTACGCGCCGGGGACGGGCATCCCGGAGGTCGGCGGCTTCACGAGCTGGGAGACCCTCGAGCTCGTCCGGGGGCTCGTGGGGCTCGGCGTCGTCGCGTTCGACGTGGTCGAGGTCGCGCCGCCCTACGACGATCCCGGCGCGACGACCTGCGTCCTCGCCGCGGACCTCGTCCACGAGTTCATCTCGCTGCTCGCCGTCGCGCGCCGGGGCGCTGCGAGGTCCCGATGACGCCGCGCTCCTCAGCCGCCGCGGCGGACGGCGTTCCGCGGCCACGTGATCAGCTCGATCTTGTAGCCGTCGGGATCCTCGAGGAACGCGATCTCGGTCGAGCCGTCCTGCATCGGACCGGGCTCGCGCGTGATCTTCGCGCCCTTGCGGCGGAACTCGTCGCACGCGGCGTGGATGTCCTCCATGCCGAGCGCGATGTGCCCGAAGCCCTTGCCGAGGTCGTACGACTCGATGTCCCAGTTGTGCGTGAGCTCGATCACCGGGCCGGAGTCCTCGTCGGTGTAGCCCACGAACGCGAGCGTGAACTCGTGCTCGGGATAGTCCTCGCGGCCGAGGAGCCGCATGCCGAGCGTGTCGCAGTAGAAGCGGAGCGAGCGGTCGAGGTTCCCGACGCGGATCATCGTGTGAAGGATGCGCATGACGAACCTCCCTGTCGGCGCGACAGTCACACGGGCCGCGACGCGATGTCAATGCACGGGTGAGCAGGAGACGACGCCATGGACCCGAGGAGCGCAGCTCGCGACCGCGGAGGTGGCGCGCGTGACTCGGCGGCGAGCGTCCGTTCTGGGCCGTCGGCGGAGCCGTCGATGGCCACGACCAATCACGAGGTGAATCATGAGCGAAGCAGCTGGAATCTTCACCAAGGCGGAGCTCGAGGCGATGCGGCGTCCGCTCGACGAGGCGACGTCGCCGCCCGCGGCGTACTACCTGTCGCCGGCGTTCCATGCGCTCGAGGTCGAGCGCATCTTCATGAAGGAGTGGCTGTGGGCCGGCCACGAGGCGCAGCTCCCGCAGCCGGGCGCGTACTTCACGATCACGCTCGCAGGAGAGCCGGTGCTGGTGACGCGTGACCTCGGCGGCGAGCTGCACGCGTTCTCGGCGATCTGCCGCCACCGCGGCGCCGTCCTCGCGACGGGCGAGGGGACGTGCCGGGCGTTCGAGTGCCCGTACCACGGCTGGACGTACTCGCCGAAGGGCGAGCTGCTGATCGCGCCCGACATGCACGAGGTGAAGGGCTTCGACCGGAGCCAGTGGGGTCTCACGCCGCTCCGCCTGGAAGCGTGGGCCGGCATCCTGTTCGTCAACTTCGATCCCGAGGCGCGGCCGCTCCTCGACGCGCTCGGCGACCTCCCGGCGTACGTGCGGAATTACCGGCTCGCCGAGATGACGTTCGTCGAGCGCCGCACGTACGGCTTCGAGTGCAACTGGAAGATGCTCGTCGAGAACGCCATGGAGACGTACCACGTCGCCGCCACCCACCGCAGCGCCGCGGGCACGGAGTATCTCGACATGAAGCGGTGGACGTACAAGGACGGCGAGCCCGGCCTCTGGTACGACATGATCTTCACCGGCAGCCAGCCGGCGAGCATGAACACGCCAGGCAGCATCGGCGAGTCGAGGTGGGTGATCGAGACGCTCACGGAGCGGGAGCGGTCCGAGCAGCACTTCGTCCTCGTCTACCCGAACTTCCTCCTCCTCCTCCAGCCCGACGGCATGACGTTCTACGTGATGATGCCGGAGGGGCGGGATCGGACGAAGCTCGTCTGCGACTGGTACTTCCCGAGCGCGTACGAGGACCGGCCGGACTTCCTCGAGATCGCGCGCGGACCGATCGAAGGGCTCGACGGCTTCACGCTCGAGGACATCGAGATCACGAAGCGGACGACCGAGGGATATCGGTCCCGGTTCTATCGGCCCGGCCGCTTCTCCCTCGACGAGCCGTGTCCGCACCGCCTCGTGCAATGGGTCCTCGATCGCTGTCTCGGGGGCAGGGCGCGCCCCAAGCCGCAGCGCCGCGTGACGAACCTCCGCGCCTGACCGGCGCGGCGACGAAAGGAGAACGGGCGATGGCCGAGCGCAAGCTGCACATCATCGTGACGGACGTGATCAAGCCGGGCCGCGACGCCGAGAACGCGCGGATCATGCACGAACGCTTCATCCCGGCGCTCAAGCAGCAGCTGCCGCAGTTCAAGTGGAAGGTCTACCGGCCGGTCGTCGGCGGGAAGCTCGGGCTCATGATCCTCATGGCCGAGATCGACCCCGAGCACCTGGTCGACTTCGACGACTGGATCATCACCGCGCTCGAGAAGCACTGGGGCAAGGAGGCGACCGCCCGGGACCTGAAGAGCTGGTACGACAACCTCGACTCCTCCGAGTACATGGCCGTGTACGAGGAGCCGAACTGGTCGAACCAGTAGCGGAACGGTGCGACGCGCCCGGCGCGACGCCCGCCGTCCGGGCGCGTCGCGCGGGAGCGGGAGCTCCGGAACGACCCGGATGCGGGCTGGCCGCTTGAAGTCGGCGAGCCGCGCCCCGCACCAGTCCGCGAGCGCGTCCGTCTCGATCGCGGTGCCGGGCCGGGCGACGACGACGGCGGCGACCACCTCGCCGTACGTCGGATCGGGAAGCCCTACGACGGCGGCCTCCGCCACGCCCGGGTGCGCGAGCAGCACCTCCTCCACCTCGCGCGGGTAGACGTTCTCGCCCCCGCGGATGATGAGCTCGCTCACCCGCCCCGCGACGTGCACGAAGCCGTCGGCGTCGATCCATCCGAGGTCGTTCGTGTGGAGCCAGCCGTCGCGGAGCGTCCGCGCGGTCGCGTCCGGGTTCCGGAAGTATCCCTGCATCACGTGCGGGCCCCGGAGGACGATCTCGCCGACCGCCCCGGGAGGCACGTCGCGGCCGTCGGCGTCGACGACGCGGAGCGGGGCGAGCGGCAGCCCGACCGAGCCCGGCCGCCGGCGGCCGTCGATCGGGTTGAACGTCGCGCGGCACGTGCACTCGGTGAGGCCGTAGCCCTCGATCACCGGGACGCCGAAGCGACGCTCGAAGGCGAGGAGGAGATCCCCGGGGACGGGCGCCGAGCCCGTCGCGAGGAAGCGCAGGCTCGCGGTCGCCGCCGGGTCGGGCTCGGTGTCGGCGAGGAGCCGCGCGAGCATGGTCGGGACCGTGCCGCCCGTCGTCGCCCGGTGGCGCGCGACGCTCGTCCAGAAGCGCTCGGCGCGGAAGCGGTCGGCGATGATCGCCGCGCCGCCGGCGACGAGGGGCGCGAGCAGGCCGACGACGATCGCGTTCACGTGGAAGAGGGGCATCGTGGTGAAGACCCGGTCGGCGGGCCCGAGCGCCAGCCACTCGGCGATGCGCTCGGCGTTCCACACGAGGTTCGCGTGCGTCAGGACCGCGCCCTTCGCGCGCCCCGTCGTGCCGGACGTGTACAGGATGACCGCCGCGTCGTCCGGCCGGGGGGCGGCGTCGATCGCGTCGTCGCCGGCGAGGTCCGGCTCGACGACCGGCGGGAGGTGTGCGAGGCCGGCCAGCTGGTCGCGCCGGTCGGCCGAGGCGACGAGGAGGGCCGGCTCCGCGTCGGCGAGGCGCGCGTCGATCTCGGGCGGCGCGAGCCGCGTGTTGAGCGGCACGACGGCCGCGCCGAGGGCCGGGACCGCGAGCAGCGTCTCCGCGCACGCGAGCGAGTTCCCGAGCAGCACGGCGACGCGGTCGCCCGCGCGGACGCCCGCGCGACGGAGCGCCCCCGCGCGGCGCCGCACGCGCGCGGCGAGCGCGACCCCGGTCATGGCGTCGCCCGTCCCGTCGTCGACGAGCGCGGGAGACGCCGCATCGCGGGCGCGCGCGGCGAGGACGTCGAAGAGCGTCCGCATCACGCGGGTGTGCGAGCCGCCGGACGCGACGGCTGCGTGCCGCTCTCGTGCTCGCGGAGCTCCCAGCGCCCCCCGGCGGACGCGTTCCCGCGCGCGGGCTCGCCGCTCACGTCGATGTCGATCGTGAACTGGAACTCGTCCGCCCGATGGTAGATCGTCGCCACGTCGACCACCCGGCCGCTCCGGTCGGCCGCGGTCGCCGTGTAGCGGGCGACCGGCGCGAAGAGATCGATCCCGAGAAGGCTCGCGACCTCGGTGCTCGGCGTCATGGCGGTGAGAGAGAGCGTCAGCTTCCCGAGTTGGAGGCCTACCACGTCGCGGAGGATCTTCACCATCGGGAACCGCTCGAGCAGCTCGTCGGTCACCTGCGCGCCGTACTCCGGCACGACCCAGTCGACCGCGTACGAATGGGCCGTGCCCTTCGGGCCACGCAGGCGGCGGAAGAAGCTCAGGGTGTCCGTGTCCTGGAAGACGTGGCGCAGCTCCTCCGGCACGGGGCGCGCGCCGCGCTCGAGGACGATCATGTGGTCCGCCCCCTGGGGGGCGTTCACGGTCGCCGCGGTCCCGACGAGCTTCAGCTCCCGGCGGCGCGGCAGCTGCTCCGCGGTGACGAACGTCCCACGCCCGCGCCGCCGGACGATCAGCGCCTCCTCCTCGAGGAGCTTCATCGCCTGGCGCACGGTGATGACGCTCACGCCGAACTGCGGCGCCAGCTGCGCCTCCGGCGGAAGGCGGGAGCCATGCGCGAGCTGGCCGTTCAGGATCCGCGTCCGCAGGACCCGCGCGAGCTGGTACCAGAGCGGGAGCCTACGGTCGAACATGCGTGCCTCGCATCCACGGGGAGTCGTCGAACCGGCCCCGTCCCGGGCGGAGGCCCCCGTCGTCGACGCGGATGGCGCGGCCGAGGTCCCGCCGCGCAACAATAATATAGGTGTCCCGCACGGCTCCCATGCGCCGCCCGCTCGACCGCGGCGGCCGTATACGGCTCCAGCGATACTCATGTCAATATGAGTAACGGTTGACCCGGGCGGATTTCGCCGGCACTCTCCGCCCGGACGGCGGACGGGCGCGATGGTGGACCGAGACCTCTCTTTCGAATCGGCCGTGGACCTCGCGCGGCGCATCCGCGCGCGGGAGGTGTCCTGCGCCGAGGTCATGGCCGCGCACCTGGCACGGGTGGAGCGCGTCGACCCCGCCGTGAACGCGCTCGTGACGCGCGTCCCGCGCGAGCGTCTCGTCGCCGCGGCCGCCGCCGCCGACCGCGCCGTCGCCTCGGGCGCCGCCCTCGGCCCGCTGCACGGCCTCCCCGTCGCGCACAAGGACGTGATCCCGACGCGCGGGCTCCGCACGACGTACGGCTCGCGCGTGTTCGCAGACCACGTCCCGGACGCCGACGCGCTCATCGTCGAGCGCGTGCACGCCGCCGGCGCGATCACGGTCGGGAAGACGAACACGCCGGAGTTCGGCGCGGGCTCGCAGACCTACAACGCGGTCTTCGGTGCGACCCGGAATCCGTGGGATCCGAGGAAGACGTGCGGCGGGAGCAGCGGCGGGTCGGCGGTCGCGGTCGCGTGCGGCATGGTGCCGCTCGCGACGGGCAGCGATCTCGGCGGGTCGCTCCGGAACCCCGGCAACTTCAACAACGTCGTCGGCTTCCGCCCGTCGCCCGGGCGCGTACCGGTCTGGCCGCGCGCCGCGGCGTGGTTCGGGCTCTCGGTGCAGGGGCTCCTCGCGCGCAGCGTCGCGGACGTCGCGCTCGGACTCTCCGCGGTTGCCGGACCCGATCCGCGGTCGCCGATCGGAATCGCCGAGCCGGGGCACCTCTTCGCGCAGCCGCTCGCGCGCGACCTGCGCGGCACGCGCATCGCGTGGAGCCGGAACCTGGGCGGCCTTCCCGTCGACCGTCGCGTGACGGCCGTCCTCGAAGGGCAGCGCGGCGTGTTCGCGGACCTCGGCTGCGTCGTCGAGGAGGCGGAGCCGGACTTTGCGGAGGCCGACGAGGCCTTCCGCGCGTGGCGCGCGTGGTTCTTCGAGCTGAGCCACGGCCACCTCCTCGACGCCCATCGCGACGTCATGAACGAGAGCGTCGTGTGGAACATCGAGGAGGGCCGGCGGCTCACGGGCCCCGACCTCGGCCGCGCCGAGCTGGCGCGCACGCGCGTCTACCACCGCATCCGCGAGTTCCTCGCGCGCTACGAGTTCCTCGTCTGCCCGGTGAACCAGGTGCCGCCGTTCGACGTCGGCGAGCCGTGGGTCCGTGAGATCGAAGGGGTGCCGATGACGAGCTACGTCGATTGGATGCGATCGTGCTACTGGATCAGCGTGACCGGCCTCCCGGCGATCTCCGTCCCGTGCGGCTTCACGGACGAGGGGCTGCCCGTCGGCGTGCAGATCGTCGGCCGGCACCGGGCGGATTTCGCCGTGCTCCAGCTCGCGCACGCCTTCGAGAGCGCAACGGGCGTCGGCCGCCGCCGTCCGCCGCTCGCGGCATGAGCGAGGGACGGACGGCGGCCGGCCCCGACCTCGCGCGCGCCGTGGACTGCCTCGTCCGCGACCTCTTCCGCGTCCGGGCGGGGAGGAGGTCCTCCTCACGTCCGACACGGCGAGCGACGGAGCGCTGGTCGCCGCCGTCCTCGCCGCCACGGTCGGCGCCGGCGCGCGCGCTACCTCCTCGGCGGCGACGTCGGCGCGGCCGGGCGGCGGGGGCCGCTCGTCGCGCCCCCGCTCGCACGCCTCGCCGCCGAGCTCGTGCCCCGCGACCCGCCCCGCTCGGGACGGCCGCCGGGGCGCTCTCCGCGGTTCGATCAGCCGCCGCGGAGGATCGCCTCCAAATCGAGCGCGCGCGACTCGTGATAGTGGATGAGGAGCCACCGGCCGTTGCGCCGATGGAGCCCGAGCGTCGAGCGCAGCTCGCCCGCGAGCTCGTCCTTCACGCCGGCGATCTTGAGGCTCGTCATGTTCTTCACGTAGACGAGCGCCGCGTCGCCGGTGATCGCGACCTTCCGGGTGAGCTCGTCCCACCGGCTCACGCCGAGCAGGATCTGCCCGACCGTGTCCCAGTACTTCGCGATCCCGGCCCAGTCGTAGATCGGGTCGGCCGACTCCTCGGCCTGGTAGACGAGGCCGGGGTAGTCCTGGTCCCAGAGCGACTTCATGGTCGCCGCGTCGACCGCCTTGAAGGCCTTCGCCCACTGCTCGTAGACGCGGACGACCGCCTCCTCGGCCGCGCGGTCGGCGCTCATGCGACCCTCCCCTCGATGGACAGCTCGCGGACGACGCTGTTCGGCCGCTTGAACTCGGGGATCACGTACTTCCCCATGAGCTCGAGGGACTTCATGAGCTTCTGGTGGCCCATGCCGTCGATGCGCATCACGACCTCGTGATACCCCATCTTCTCGAGGCGCTTCACCTTCTCGATGACCTGATCGGGCGTGCCGAGGATGACGGTCGGCGTCCGGTCGTTCAGCGCCCGCGCGTCGCCCGTGTGCCGCAGCTTGTCGAGCCGCGTCGCGATCGTCTCGAAGTACGCGTAGTCCTTCGAGGCCCTCGCGAGCGGCAGGTAGAGGTTCTCGAGCACGCCGTTCAGGAAGCTGAACGCGATCGGCCCGCCGACGTCCGCGGCCTCCTCCCAGGTCTCGGCGCAGTACCCCGTGAGCGCGCAGGCGCCCATCGAGTTGAGGACGATGCCGCTCGCCGGCTTCGCCGCCGCGATCGCCTTCTTGTAGAGGCTCGCCTGCTCCTCGAGGTGGTCCCAGCCGCGCCAATTGTCGCACGAGATGACGCCGTGGCCGCGCTCGCCGGCGATCTGGTGCGACTCCATGCTGGTCGCGATCACGTACATCGGCGGCCGCGGGTGCTGGACGGGACGCGGCGAGAGCCGCCGCTTCGGGATCTTGAGGAGCGGTCCTTCGTGCTCGAACTGGTCGAGCCGGAGCGCCTTGTCGATGATCTCCATCGCCTCGAGCATCTGCGCCCGCGTCTCCGTCGCCTTGATCTGGAAGGCGTCGAGCTGCCAGAGGTGGTTCGCCCGGCCGCAGCCGAGCTGGGCGCGGCCGTTGGAGACGACGTCGAGCGTCGCGATGCGCTCCGCGACGCGGAGCGGATGGTTGAAGTTGAACGGCAGCAGCGTGACCATGTGCCGGATGGCGATCGTGTGCGTCTGCGCGGCGATCGCGCCGTAGAGCACCTCGGGCGCCGTCACCGTCGCGAGCGGGCTCACGAAGTGCTGCTCCGACGTTCCCCAGTAGTCGAAGCCCATCTCCTCCGCGCGCTGGACCTCGCGGATCAGCTCGCGATACCGGAAGTAGTGGGTCGAGCCGATCTCCGTCTCCGCTTCCTGCAACAGACCAAACCGCATGGTTCTCTCCTTCTCCCTCGCTTTCAGTCGATGACGGCGGTTGCGTGCACTTCGAGCAGCAGGTCGGGGTGGATGAGCCCAGCCACCCGGCAGCCGGTCGCCGCGGGGCGGCACTCCGGCATCACCTCGTTCTTCGCCTCGAAGACGACGGCCGCGTCGTCGCCGAGGCTCGTCCCCTGGCCCGGGTCGACGAACAGGAGGAAGAGGTGCGTCACGTGCTCCGGGCGCGCGCCCGCCTTCGCGAGCACCGCCTTCAGATTCCGGAACGCCTGCCGCGCCTGAGCCTCGAGGCCGACCGCGGGCTCGAGCTTCTCGTCCCACCCGACCTGCCCCGACACCGTGACCGTGTTCCCCACCCGCACCGCCTCGACGATGCCCAACTGGTCGAAGAGCCCCTGCGACGCGGGCATCTTCACGTGCTGACGTTCGCTCATCCGGCCGATCCCTCCTGCGGACGGAGGAGGGCAACGAGCGTGCCATCCGACGGGCGAGCCCGCGCGGACGCCGTGCGGCGCGGGTGCTACACCTGTTGCGCTCCACGTATTGCAAAGCCGATCGGGACTGACCTAATGCTCGCGAGAGGAGACGTCCGGTGCTGAAGAGCAGCCTCGTCGAGCACGACTCGGGGGAAACGCGCCGGGTCCGCCAGATCCGCGATCGGTTCCTCGCCGGCCGGGACGACGGGCTCGAGCGCCTGCGACCGATCGTCCGCGGCTCGTGGCTCCGCTCGCGCGCCCATGCCGTCGACCCGGGCATCCGGGCCGCGCCGCTCCTCGTCTCGGACGACCGGCTGAGCGGCCCGGTCCCCGAGACGCTCAAGGCGGCGGCGGCGCCGGTGCTCGTCTTCCTCTCCGACGCGATCGACCGCGCGCTCGTGCTCCTCTCCGACGCACACTGTCGTCCGATCGACATCCGTGGCTCGCAGCGGGCGATCGACGCCGCCGCGGCGATCAACGTCGTCCTCGGCTCGCAGTGGTCCGAGGACCGCGTCGGGACGGACGCCCTCGCCGTGAGCACGCTCCTCGACACGCCGATCCAGATCCACTGGAGCGAGCACTACGGCGAGCTGGGCAACCGCTGGACGGGGAGCGCGGCGCCGATCCACCACGCGGGCGAGCTCCGCGGTACGCTCAGCGTGTACGGCTACGACGAGATCGCGCACCCGCGCGCGCTCGAGCTGGTCGCGGGGTGCGCGGGCATGATCGAGCAGCGGCTCGCGGAGGAGGATCTCGGCCGCCGGCTCTTCCTGCTCGAGCGCTACGAGGCGCACCGCGCGCACTTTTCCGCCGACGCGGTCCTCTGCGTCGCGGCGACGGGCGCCGTCGTCGCCGGCGCGCCGCGCGCCGTCGAGCTGCTCGGCCTCCCGCCGGAGCAGGTGATCGGCCGCCGGCTGACGCAGCTCCCCGGCTTCCGGTTCCACGGGGCGGCCATCCGGCTCGACGCGCTCACGAGCGCGTGCGACGTCCGCGTCGAGACGCGGCACGGCAGCGGGCGCGCGACGGTGCTGCCCGTGACGCGCGACGGGCAGGTGCTCGGCTTCCTGGTCACGCTCGCCGCGCCGCGCGTCGCCGTGCGCGAGCCGGCCGGCGGCGGGCGCTGGGAGGCCGCCTTCGACTTCGGCGACGTGGTGGGCGAGAGCCCCGCGATCCGTCGTGCCATCGCCGACGCCGAGCGATTCGCCAACCGCGAGCTGCCCGTCCTCGTCCGCGGCGAGTCTGGCACCGGCAAGGAGCTCTTCGCGCACGCGATCCACCGTGCGAGCCTGCGCCGCGGCGGGCCGTTCGTGCCGCTCAACTGCGGCGGCATGAACGACGAGCTGCTCGGCGTGGAGCTCTTCGGCTACGCCGACGGCGCCTTCACGGGCGCGAGCCGCGGGGGCCGGACGGGAAAGCTCGAGCTGGCCGACGGGGGAACGCTCTTCCTGGACGAGGTCGAGGACATGCCGCCGCGCATGCAGGCCCACTTCCTCCGCGTGCTCGAGGAGGGGCGGGTCGTGCGCCTCGGCGCCGAGAAGCCGCGGCGCGTCGACGTGCGCGTGATCGCCGCGACGAAGGCCGACCTCGCCGCGAGCGTCGCGGCCGGTCGCTTCCGCGCCGACCTCTACCACCGCCTGAACGTCCTGACCGTCCTTCTCCCGCCGCTCCGCGAGCGCCGGGAGGACGTGCCGCTGCTCGCTCGCCACCTCCTCGCGCGGCACGGCATCGCGAAGCGGCTCGACGCCGCGGCGGAGGCCCGGCTCTCGGCGCTCCCCTGGCCCGGGAACGTGCGGGAGCTGCGGAACGTCCTCCTCCAGGCCGCCGAGCGTGCGGGGACGAGGATCACGGCCGACGACCTCCGGGCGGTGACGCCCGCGACGGCGGACGCCCCGGCGGCCGACGCGTCGGCGCTGCACGCGGCCGAGCGCGAGGCGATCCTCCGCGTGCTCCGCGAGTGCGGCGGCAACGTGTCCCGCGCCGCCGCCCGGCTGGGCGTCCACCGCATCACGCTCCACCGCAAGATGCGGCGGCACGGCATCTCGGCCCCGCGCCGGCCGGAGTGAGCCGCGAGACGCGGGCGGACGCGGCTCACGCGCCGCGCGCTCGCGCGACCAGGCGGAAGACCCGCTCGGGCGAGAGCGGCAGCTCCGTCACCTTGACGTTCCACGGCGCGAGCGCGTCCGCGACGGCGTTGGCGATTGCCGCCGGCGCGCCGATCGTCCCGCCCTCGCCGACCCCCTTCACGCCGTTCACGGTGAGCGGGCTCGGCGTCTCGCGGTGTCCGATCTCGACGCGTGGCACGTCGCACGCCGTGGGCGCGAGGTAGTCCATGAGCGAGGTCGTGAGGAGCTGGCCCGCGTCGTCGTAGACGAGGTGCTCGTAGAGCGCCATCCCGATCCCCTGCGCGATCGCGCCGACCACCTGCCCTTCGATGATCATCGGGTTGATCATCGTGCCGCAGTCCTCGACCACGACGTAGCGGGCGATCCGCACGAGCCCCGTGTCGACGTCGACCTCGACCTCGACGACGTGGGTCGCGTTCGTCCAGGTGAGGGGAGGGGGATCGTAGTACTCGGTCGCCTCGAGGCCGAAGCTCTCCTCCTTCGGGAGGTCCCAGGTCGAGAAGATGGCGGTCCGGGCGACGTCGCGCGGGGTCATGCACTTCGTCGGCACGCCCTTCACCTGCACCTTGCCCGGCACGACCTCGAGATCGGTCGGGCTCACCTCGAGGAGGTGCGCCGCGATGCGGAGCATCTTCTCGCGCAGGCGGCCGGCGGCCTTGACGACCGCGCCCCCGCCCGCGACCATGCTCCGGCTGCCCCAGGTGCCCCAGCCGTACGGCGTCGCCTGCGTGTCCCCCTGCACGACCTTCACGTCCTCGACCCGCACGCCGAGCTGGTCGGCGACCATCTGCGCGTACGTCGTGAAGTGCCCCTGCCCGTGGGACAGGGTGCCGACGCTCACCACGACGCCGCCGTTCGGGTCCATGCGGACGTTCGCGGACTCGTAGCTCGAGATGTCGACGCCGCCGGCGTGCAGGTTCTGCGTGCCCCAGGTGGTGGGCTCGACGTAGGTCGCGATGCCGATGCCGAGGTGCCGCCCCGCCGCGCGCGCCTCGCGCTGGCGCCGTCGGAAGCCGTCGTAGTCGATCGCCGAGAGCGCGTCGGCGAGCGCCTCGGTCGTGCTGCCGCTGTCGTACTCCGAGCCGTTGGCGGCCCGGTAGGGGAATTCCTCGGGCCGGATCATGTTCCGGCGGCGCAGCTCGGCCGGGTCCATCCCGAGCCGGCGGGCCGCGAGGTCCATCATGTGCTCGTGGACCCAGACCGCGGCCGGCACGCCGACGCCGCGGTAGACGCTGAGCGTCGTCTTGTTCGTGCAGACGGCGCGGCAGTCGAAGGCGTAGTTCGGGATCTTGTACGGGCCGGGGAAGATGCCGGTGATCTGCAGGGCCTCGAACGCGGAGTGCCACGGATCCGCCGCGTACGCACCGAGGTCGCCCAGGATCCGGACGCGGATCCCGAGCGCCGTCCCGTCGGCGGCGAAGCCCATCTCGCAGTCGACGACGTCGTCCTTCGCGTGGAAGGAGTTGACGAAGTGCTCCCGGCGGTCCTCGGTCCAGCGGACCGGCACGCCGAGCTCGCGGGCGAGGAAGCACGAGAGGAGCTCCTCCGCGAAGACCATCGCCTTCAACCCGAAGCCGCCGCCGACATCGGGTGCGATGACGCGCAGCATCTGCTCGGGAATGCCCATCAGGTCCGCGATGCGCGTGCGGACGGTGTGCGGCGTCTGGCTCGACGTCCAGAGGGTGATCGATCCGTCGCCCTCGGCGCGCGCGAGCGTCGCGCGTCCCTCGAGGGGAAGGGCGCAGTGCCGGTTCGACCGGAACCGCTCGCGCAGCACGAAGGCAGCGCTGCGGAACGCCGCCTCGACGTCGCCGGTCTCGGCCGCGTACGTGATCACGAGGTTGTCGCCGAATTCCTCGTGCACGAGCGGGGCGCCGGGCGCGAGCGCCTGCTCGGGGTCGACGACCGCCGGGAGCGGGTCGTACTCCACCTGGACGAGCTCGGCCGCGTCCTCGGCCAGGTACCGCGACTCGGCGACCACGAGCGCCACCGGCTCACCGACGTGGCGGACCTTGCCGACCGCGAGGCACGGCCACTTCGACTGCTTGAACGTCGTCGGCGGGAAGACCTCGGGCCGGAACGGAAAGCCCATCGGCCTGATCCGGTCCGCGACGTCGGCGCCGGTGAGCACGCGCCGGACGCCGGGGAGCGCGAGCGCCGCCGCGCCGTCGATCCGTGCGATCCGCGCATGCGCGTGCGGGCTCCGCACGAACGCGAGGTGGAGCGTCCCCGGAAGCTTCAGGTCGTCGACGTAGCTCGCGCGCCCGCGCAGGAACCGCGGGTCCTCGACACGCGCGACGCGCGCGCCGATCATCTTCGCCGGAGACGGGGAGGTGCCGTGCATCGGTCGCCGATAACGCGGCGGGGGATCCCGGTCAACGACGCGCGACGCGGAGACGACGAGGTGCACCACCACCTCTGGCGATGCGGCATGGACGTCGTGTCGGTGGTCCGCTCGCCTCCGCGAGGACTCCCCCGGGCCTTCGGGTCGGTCGTGGCGCGAACCGACCCACGACCGGACGCCGCACGGGCTTGACAGGGGCCAGGCGTCTGACTAAACGTTCAGTCGCAGCGACGGCGGGCGACGCCGCCGCCGGACGGCGCACGACCCGTGCGGGTGCCACCGAGCGGTGGCGATGGATCTTCGAAGGCGAGCAGGCGGACGACGACGGCATCCGCGCCGGTCGCGGGCTCCGCACGCCGTGTGCGGGATCACGGCGGCGCGCGGCGGTGTGAGGCTAGGCGCCGCGTCGCGGATGGGGTAGGGTCGAGCGATGGTCCACGCGGTGGCTCTGTTGAACGTCGCGCGCGGCCGCATCAACGAGGTGGCCGAAACGCTCGCCGACCTGGAGGGAGTGAGCGAGGTCTACTCGGTCGCCGGCCGCTTCGACCTCGTGGTCGTCATCCGCGTCAAAGCGACCGAGGATCTCGCGGAGCTGGTGACGGGGCGGATGCTCAAGGTCCCCGGCATCGAGCACAGCGAGACGTTGATCGCGTTCCGCGCCTATTCGCGCAAGGACCTCGCCTGGGTGTAGATCGGAGGACACATGGCCGAGGCGCTCGAAGAGACCTGGACGACGACCGAGCGGAAGGTCGGGAGCGACGTCGTGTTCCGGCAGAAGGCGGCGCCCTTCGGCATCACGCGCGCCGACCTCCGGAAGAAGCGCCTCTCGGCCCACCGGTTCTTCGACCTCTACGAGCAGATCATCGAGCCCCTCAAGCAGAAGTACGCCTCCCAGCCCTACCTCCTCGAGGCCGACCCGACGACCTGGACCGAGGAGCAGTGGATGAAGCAGGCGGGCCAGCTGTGGGCCATCGAGAACCACGTGACGAAGACGATGGCGGTCTGGCTCATGACGCTCACCAAGGGCCCGCACGGCGAGTTCCTCGACGCCCAGCGGCTCCTCGTCCGGCAGATGTACGAGGAGCACCGCCACATGAAGGTGTGGGAGGACGCGTTCCTGAAGAAGGGCTGGGTCCGCTCGCGCTACGAGATGTACGAGCTCGAGGTGTGCCGCCCGAACATGTGGACGCACAACATGTACGCCGCGATGATCGATTTCCCGGGCCTGCACTACAATCCGGCGGTGCTGGCGGCCGGCCAGCACTACCCCGGCGAGGACTTCGCGGGCGACATGATCATGTACATCGCGGACAACCTGAAGGACCCGGACCTGGCGCGGCCCTACGAGGTGCAGACGATCGAGGAGAAGCACCATTCGGACATCGGCAAGTTCATCATCTGGAAGTACGCCGACACGCCGGAGGTGCAGGAGCTCTGCCTCTGGTGGGGGCTCCGCGGGCTCGAGAGCATTCGCCACTGGGCGCTCGGGCTCATCGAGTACCTCTACGACAAGAAGATCGAGGCGCCGGTGATCGAGATGCCGGTCGTCGAGCTGTGAGGAACGCCGACGTGGACGTCGACGCGAAGCCTTCCTCCGTGCCGGTCGACAAGCCCTACATCGACTGGCACCTCTGCACCGACTGCGGCACGTGCCGCGAAGTGTGCCCCCCGGAGGCGATCGTCATCGCGCTCCACACGAACGTGAAGTACGAGGTCTGGACGGAGCGGTGCACCGGCTGCGGCGGCCCGGACCGCGCGCCCTGCGTCCGCTGGTGTCCGTCGCCCGGCTCGCTCGTGTGGGACGCGGGCGCCTACCCGCAGCGCCGGCGCATCGTCACGCCGTGACCGCCGGCCGCGCGGTGCTCCCACCGGTCCTCCGTCGCATCCTCCGCCGCGAGGACCTCCAGACGCTGATCGGCCGCCTGCTCGAGCTGGTGACGATCGACGGCGACGGCTTGCCGCACCCGACGCTCCTCGACTTCGGCGCCGTGCTCGCCGCGGACGACGGCACGGTGCGCTTCGCCCTTCCCGCCGGCGGCCCGAGCGCGGCGAACCTCCGGCGCACGCCGCGCGCCGCCCTCGCGATCGTCTACGGGCCCGCCGCGTACGTGATCGCCGGCGAGGTCGAGGCGCTGCCGCCGAGCGACGTCCCCGGGCAGGCGCGCTTCGCGCTCCGCGTCGCGCGCGTCGAAGAGGACCGCGCGCGCCGGATGACGAGCGGCGTCACCTACGCGCCCGCCGCGCGCACCCGCGAGGTCCTCGCGGACTGGCAGCGCGCGCTCGACGCGCTGGCGCGCTGAACCGTCGCCCGGACGCGTGCGTCAGCTCGACGCCGCGCCGCCCGAGGCCGTGTTCCAGCCGGAGGCCGAACGTCCTCGGGCGTGTCCCGGGCCCGCTCACGTGGCCAGCACGTGCACGACGGTCGCGGCGGACTCTCCCTGCACGAGGCCGCCGCCGTTGTGCGCGAGGCCGACGCGGGCGCCCGGGACCTGCCGCCGATCGGCCTCGCCGCGGAGCTGCCACACGAGCTCGCACACCTGCGCCGCACCCGTCGCGCCGACCGGGTGGCCGCGCGCGATGAGGCCGCCGCTCGGGTTCACCGGAATCCGGCCGCCGAGGGCCGTCTCGCCGTCCGCGACCAGCCGACCGCCCTCGCCCGCGGGGCAGAGCCCCAGGTGCTCGTACGCGATCACCTCGGCGGGCGCCGAGCCGTCGTGCAGCTCGACGACGTCCACGTCGTCCGGCCCGATCCCGGCCATCTCGTACGCGCGCCCGGCGACGCGCTCGGTGATCTCGGGCTCGTCGGCGCCGCGCTCCTTGCACGAGCCGATCACGGACGCCTTCATCCAGACGGGCCGGCCGCCGACGCGCCGGGCCCTCTCGCCGGCGACGACCACGAGGGCCGCCGCCCCGTCGCCGATCGGCGAGCACATGAGACGCGTGAGCGGCTCGACGATCATGGGGGAGGCGAGCACCTCGTCGACCGTGCACGTGTTCCGGTACTGCGCGTTCGGGTTGAGGCTCCCGTGCCAATGGTTCTTCACCGCGACCGCCGCGAACTGCTCCGGCGTCGTCCCGAAGCGCCTCATGTGCGCCCGCGTCAGGTCCGCGTAGTAGTCCATGAACATGCTGCGCGTCTCGGGATACGCGGCGATCGCGTCGACGTCCGCGGCGCCGGCGAGCGCCCGGAACGACCGCTGCTTGTCCGCGTGGAAGAGCTTCTCCATGCCGAGGACGAGGACGACGTCGTGGAGGCCCGACGCGACCCAGAGCCACCCGAGGTGGAGGGCCGTCGACGAGCTGGCGCACGCATTCTCCGTGTTCACGACGGGAATGCCCCCGATCCCGATCTCGCGCAGCACCACCTGCCCGCGCACGCACTCCTGCCCGCTCATGAGGCCCGCCATCGCGTTGCCGACGACGGCCGCCTGCACCGCCTCCCGCCCGAGCCCCGCGCTCGCGAGCGCGGCGTCGACCGCCTCGCGCGCGAGTTCCTTGAGGCTCCGCTCGAGGAACTTGCCGAACCGGGTCATCCCGACGCCGAGGATCGCCACGTCGCGCATGCCGGACCTCAGTGCTTGTAGAAGCCGCCGTCGACGACGAGCGTCTGGCCGGAGACGAACTCCGCGTCGTCCGAGGCGAGGAAGGCAACCGCGCCGACGAGGTCGCGCGGCTCCTCGGGACGCTTCACGCTCTGCCCCGCGACGTAGTAGTCGCAGAGCTCCTTCAGCCGGTCGCCCGCCGTCTGGATCACCGCCTCGGTCATGGTGAGACCCGGCGCGACGGCGTTCACCGTGATGCCCGTGCCGGCGAGCTCGGTCGCGAGCGAGCGCGTGAAGGCGACGACGGCGCCCTTCGAGACGCAGTAGTGCAGGAGCAGCGGGGTGCCGAGGAAGAAGACGACCGACGACACGTTGACGATGCGGCCCTTGCCCTGCCGCCGCATGACCGGCACGACCGCCTTCGCGCAGAGCCACGGGCCTTTCACGTTGACGGCCATCACCGCGTCCCACTCCGCCTCGTCGATGGCGTCGAAGGGCGTGCTCTGGCGCAGCTCGGCCATCATCGCGGCGTTGTTCACGAGGACGTCGACCCGTCCGAACCGGTCGACGGTCTCCGCGACCATCCGCGCGACGGCGCCCCCGTCGGTGACGTCGAGGCGGACGGCGGCGCACTCGCGGCCGAGGCGGCGCACCTCGGCGGCCGTCTCGTCGCCGGGCAGGCGGTCGGCGACCACCACGTGCGCGCCCTCGGACGCGAGCCGGACCGCGTACGCGCGCCCGATGCCGCGCGCGGCGCCCGTGACGATCGCGACCCGGTCCTCCAGCCGCCGCGTGCCGGCGGCCATCACCGGACGGGCCCGGGAAGCTTCCCGGCCTTCTCGAGCGCCGCGAAGTGCTCCTCGCACTCGATCGCGTGCCGCATCATCGGGGCGAACAGCTCGTCGCCGTACTTCTCCGTGTTCTTCATCTCCCACACGACCGCGGCCTGCGCCTCGGGCGTCGTCGCGATCTGGTCGAGGGCGAAGCTCCCGAGGTTCACGTGGAAGCACTCCTCGTCGAGCTGGGAGAGGAAGGACTCCGCGACGCGCTGGTCGGCGACGCAGCCCATGGCGAGGAGGGGGCCCAGGAACGCGCGCTCGCCGAAGTACTGGTTCGCCGCGCGCCCGGCGGGATGGACGTGCCGGAGCTTCAGGAGCTTCCCGTTGATCGCCCACAGCATGGGCGTCCGCTGCGTCCAGTCGAGGTACTCCTCGGCGTAGATGCCGCGGTCGTCGTGGACGAGGCCCTTCTCGACGAGCACGTCGAGGAACACCTTCGCGTGCTTCCCCTCGTCGAGCGCCTGGCGCGCGAGGCCCGCCTGCCAGTCGAAGTAGCCCGACTGCCAGAGGTCGTTCACGCCGTTCATCCAGTGCGTCATCTCGCGGATGGCGAGGTACTCGACGTCGGCGAGCTGCCCGAGCAGCGAGAGCCAGAACCAGTCGCCGTGCCGGTTCATCTCCATCACCATGGCGACGTACGAGTCGTGCACGGCGAACGGGTCGGGAATCCCGCGCTCCCTCTGCCCGCGGTCGAGCTCCTGGCGGAACTTCGCGCCCGGGCCGCTGCGGTCGCGCTCGAAGTAGAGCCGCTCGCGTCCGAGCTGGAGGACGTCCGCGAGCCGGCGGCGTACCTGCGTCTCGGTCATGGCAGTCATCGCACCTCTCCTCGGGCGCTCACGCGGCGCCCCGGCGGTCCGTCCAGCGCTGGCGCTTGAGCAGCCCGTCACGGGTCCCGTCGAGGAGCGACGGCCCGTCGTGCTCCCGCAGCGTGAAGTTGAGCCCGACGCGCTCCCGCAGCTGCTCGGCGAGCGTCCCGAGCAGCGACGCGCGACGCGCGGCCGGCGCCTCGGCGCGGAACTCGACGCTGACGACGGCCTCCTCGCGCCCCGTCGCGGCGTCGAACCGGACCTCACCCTGATACTCGACCACCTCGGGCGGCGCGAGCACGACGGCGTCGATCGCGTCGGGCCACACGTTCACCATCTTGATCTTCAGCATGTTGTCGAAGCGGGCGACCGTCCCCGCCTCGAGGCCGGCGAGCGGCCGGCCGCACGCGCAGGCCTCCGGCGGCAGCCAGCGTACGCGGTCGCCGGTCGCGAAGCGGAGGAGCGGCGTCGCCTCGGCGTGGAGGGGCGTGATGACGAGCTCGCCCTCCTCGCCCGGGCCGACGGGCTCGCCGGTCGCGCGGTCGACGACCTCGCAGTACACGCGATCCTCGAGCAGGTGGATGAGGCCGCGGCGGCCATCCGGGAGCGCACCCCGCTCGCACGTCCACCCGATGGCGCCCTGGGTGCAGCCGTACTGCTCGAACAGGCGCGCGCCCCAGGTGCGCTCGATCTCGGCTGCGGTGGCCACGCCGTACGCCTCACCGGCCACGATGACGCTCGTCGCGCGCGGTGTCCAGCCCATCTCGGCGGCGACGGCGCCGAGCCGCCGCACGTAGGACGGCGAGGCGATCAGCACGTCGCACCCGTAGCGTGCGAGGTACGCGAGCTTCCGCTGCGTGTCGTACGTGCCGAGCGGCAAAACGACGCACCGGGTCTTCAAGAGCGCCGCGTAGTACCACTGCCCCGCGGCGCTCGTCGTGACGGGCAGGGTGAGCGCGACCGTGCTCCCCGGCCGCACGCCCGCCCACTCGAACCCCGTGCGCTCCATCTCGTGGTACGCCGCGAGGTCGCGGGCCGTCTTGCAGTGGACCTCGGGCGTGTTGCCCGTCGTGCCGCTCGTCTCCGCGACGCCGGCGAGCCGGCGCGGGTCGACCTGGAGGCGATGCCCGAAGGGCGGGTGCGCGGCGGCGTCGGCGAGGAGGTCCTCCTTCGTCGTCGTCGGGATGCGGCGGAAGTCGGCCGGGGTGCGGATCGCCTCGGGGGTGAGTCCCGCGGCCTCCAGCACCCGGCGGTAGTACCGGTTCCGCCGCCAGACGCGGCGGAGATGGCGCTCGAGCCGAGTCCACTGCGTCGCGAGGAGCGCGCTGCGCCCGACGCTCGCGCGCTCCGTCGCCCGGTCAGCGGCGCCTTCGACGCGCATCGCGGTCAGCTCTCCCGGAGGAGGTACTTCTCGAAATGGTAGCGGGGCATGATGACGCAGACGTGGAGGTACGGCTCCTTCGACGTCACCCGGAAGCGCGCCCGCGTCCCGTTCAGGATGAGGTACGCCGTGCCGGCACGCGCCGAGGCCGTGTGGATCTTCCGGTGGTTCGGCGGGAGCGTGTACTCGATCTCCGCGCTCCCCCCGAGGACGACGTGCGTCTCCGCGTGGAAGAACGACCAGTCGACGGTGTCGCCGGGCGCGAAGGTCTCGAACGCGATCGTTCCCGCGGGGTCGTTCACGGCGAAGTCGACGCGCATGCGGGCGGTCGTGCCGACGATGGGGCCGCCGAAGACGTGCTCCGGGGAGGCGGCGAGCTTGTCCGCGTCGAGCTGGCAGAAGAACATCGGGGCCTCTAGGCGTGCGCGGCGTGCGCTCCGGCGCTCGCCGTCAGGCGGGGGACGACGTCCGCCGCGAGGGTCCGAAGGCGGCTCTCACGGCCGCCGGAGAGGAGCGTGAGCGTCATGCGGTCGGGGCCGACCGCGGCGAGCGCCTCGAGGCGCGCGGCGCACGTCGCCGCGTCGCCCGCGACGGCGAGCGCCTCCGCGAGCGCGTCGCTCACGGTCCGCCGGCTGTGCTCGGCACCGACGGAGAGATGGTGCCGGAAGTCGTACTCGCGCGCGGACGCGTGGAGCGCGTCGCGATGGCGCTCGAGCGAGGCGGGCAGCGTGGCGAAGGAATCGAGCCAGCGGGCCTGTGCCGAGGCCCACGAGCGGACGTCGTCGACCGCCGCCGCGTGGTCGTCGCGGACGGACACCGTGACCCAGAGGTCGACGAACGGCTTGCCCGCAGGACGGCCGGCCGCCGCGGCGGCGTCCCGGACGGTCCGGATCTGTCCCGCGGCGAACGCGGGATCGGCCGGCCCCATCACGATGACGCCGTCCGCGAGCCGGCCCGCGAGCGCGAGCATCTTCGGCTGCGAGGCCGCGACATACACCGGCACCCGGCTCGGCGGCATCGCGAGCGCGACCGAGCGCCCGTTCAGCGTGACGGCGCCGCCCGCGGCGAGCGTGCGGAGCGTCTGGACGACCGACTCCATCTCGGCGAGCCGGGCCGGACGGAGCCCGAGCGGGAACACCGCGCTGTCGCCCGAGCCCATGCCGAGGAGCATGCGGCCGCCGCTCAGCTCCTGGAGGCTCGCGAAGGTCGACGCGTAGACCGTCGGGTGGCGGGTGACGGGGTTGCCGACGCCGATGCCGAAGCGGAGGCGGCGGGTCGCCTGGACGCCGAGCGTGAGCGCCACCGTCGCGTCCTTCATGATGAGGTGGGAGTCGACGACCCACACCGCGTCGAGCGCCGTCTCGTCCGCCGCGCGGACGAGACCGACGAAGCGGTCGAACGTCTCGCGTGGGCTCACGCCGATCGAGATGCCGATTTTCATTCGCGTGCGTCCTCGTCGAGCGGCTCGACGCGCCCGGCCGGACCCTGGATGATCGCCTCCGACGGGCAGAGGCGGAAGCACGGCGCCCGCGTGAGCCCGCCGCACTCGAAGCAGGCGTCGACGTCGATCGCCCAGCGCGTCTGCACGGTGTCGATGCGAGGGTGCGCCGCCTCCCACGGGCAGGCGAGCCCGCAGGCGCCGCAGTACGTGCACTTCTCCTGGTCGATTGCGAGCGCCATCGTCCGTCAGCTCGGTCGGGCGGCGTCCGTCACTCCGGCGAGCCCGCGCCGACCGATCTCCCCGAGCGCCTTCGCGAACGCCTGCGCGCCCTGCTCGAACGCGAAGAGGACCTCCTTCGCCTCGACGGCGCTCCCGTCGTGATGCCGCCCGATCGCGATCATCGCCATGTACACGTGCGACCCGAGCGCGGGCAGCTGCGAGCGGAAGACCGCCGCCAGGGGCGGGGGCGCCGAGCTCGCGAGCCGCTCCTTCCACGCGCGCTCGACGTGCCGCTGGCCCGCGAGCGACGCGAAGCGGATCGGCGGCTCGAACTGCGCGTTGATCTCCTGCCAGTCGACGAAGCGGCCCGCGCTCCCGAGGAAGTCGGGCAGCTTCGCGTACTCCTTGCGGACCAGCTCGCGCTTGTGCCGCGCGAACCCCTTCTGGATCAGCACCTCGGTGTAGAGCGACAGCTCGCGCCACTCGTCGAAGAGGATGCGCGAGATCCAGTACTCGAGGTCCATGAAGCGGCGCGGCGCGGTGTGGTTCACCCACGTGCCGTACACCGTGTACGACCAGCGCTTGAGCTCCCAGAGCGCCTCGATCGCGCCGACCCAGTGGCGGTCGTCGAGCGCGCCGCGCTCGGCCGCCGCGAGGAACGCGTCGTCCGCGACCAGCTCCGGCAGCGCCGCGGCGCGTGTCGCGCACGTCGCGACGAGGCTCGTGCCGGGCCACTCGGGCCGGTGCGGCGGGAAGCGCCGGAGCGCCTCGACGCGCTCGGCCGGGAACGAGGTGCGGACGGCGTCCTCGACCGGGCAGAGCGCGAGGCAGGGCGCGTCTTCGCACTCGAGGCAGCGGTCGGCGAGGATCTCGTACTGGTGGATCGTCCGGTCGCGGCGGTGGCGGATCGCGTGCGGCGGACAGACCTCGCGGCAGATGCCGCACTCGATGCACGCCGTGCCGTCGATGGCGAACGCCACCGCTCAGGCCCTCGTCTCGGCGTGCGCGCCCTGCGCGAGGCGATACACGCGCTCCGGGCTGAGCGGCATCTCGCGGGGCCGCGCGCCGAACGGGGCGAGCGCGTCGGCGACGGCGTTCGCGATCGCGCCGGCCGGGGCGATGGCGCCGCCCTCGCCCGCGCCCTTGAACCCCCCCGGGATGAGGGGCGACGGGGTCTCGACGTGCCCGATCTCGATCACCGGCACGTCGGCGGCCGAGGGCACGAGGTAGTCCATGAGCGACGTCGTGAGCGGCTGCCCGTTCTCGTCGTAGACGATGTGCTCGAAGATCGCGCCGCCGAGCCCCTGCGCGACGCCGCCCGCGACCTGCCCGTCGAGGATGAGCGGATTGATGATGCGGCCGCAGTCCTCGACGACGACGTAGCGGAGGATCTTCAGGAGCCCCGTGTCGCGGTCGACCTCGACGACGGCGACGTGCACCGCGAACGGGAAGGTGACGGGCGGCGGATCGAAGTAGTACGTCGCCTCGAGGCCCGGCTCCTCGTCGGGCGGACGCACCGATGCATCCGAGAAGACGATGCGGTTCGCGATCTCCGTGATCGACACGAGACGGCCCGGCACGCCCTTCACGCGGGCCTCGCCGTTCACGAGCTCGATGTCGTCCGGCGACGCCTCCAGGTAGTGGCCGGCCATCCGGCGGATCTTCGCGGCGAGCCGCCGCGCGCAGCTCACCACGGCGCCGCCGCCGCTGACGGCGGCGCGGCTGCCCCACGTCCCCCAGCCGTACGGGGAGTCCGACGTGTCGCCGAGGCGCACCGTCACCCGCTCGAACGGCACGCCGAGCTCGTCCGCGGCGATCTGCGCGTAGATCGTCTCGTGGGCCTGGCCGTGCGAGTGCGTGCCGCACCACACGGTGACGTTGCCCGACGGGTCGATCTTGATGTTCGCGGACTCGTACGACGACATCGGCACGCCCACCGACTTGAAGTAGCTCGAGCCGAGGCCGGTGATCTCGTTGTAGCAGCTGATGCCGAGGCCGCGGTACACGCCCTTCGCGCGGAGCGCCGCCTGCTCGCGCCGGAAGTCGCCGTAGCCAATTATCTGGGCGGCCTTCTCGAGGCAGTCGAGGTAGCCGCCCTCCTCGTATACCATGCCGGTGACGGACGTGTACGGGAACTCGTCGCGCCGCAGCAGATTGCGGCGGCGGATCTCGAGCGGGTCCATCCCGAGCTTCTCGGCGCCGAGGTCGAGGAGGCGCTCCATCAGGAGCGTGGCGACCGGCGCCCCGACGCCGCGGTAGACGCTCGACGTCATCTTGTTCGTCGCGACGGAGGTCGCCGTGAACGCGTACGTGTCGAGCCGGTACGGGCCGGGGAACATCTGCGCGACGTGGAGGGCCTCGAACGCCGACGTCCACGGAAACGCGTTGTACGCGCCGATGTCGGACAACGTCGTGATGCGCGCGCCCAGGATCCGGCCGTCGGCGTCGAACCCGAGCTCGCCTTCGACCAGGTGCTCCTTCGCGTGGTACGAGCCGAGGAAGCTCTCGCGCCGGTCCTCGACCCAGCGAACCGGCCGTCGCACGTGCATGGCGGCGGCCATCACGAGCGCCTCCTCGGTGAAGAAGTGCGCCTTCTGCCCGAAGCCGCCGCCCATGTCCGGCCCGATCACGCGAATCTTGCTCTCCGGCCAGTCGAAGCGCTCGGCGAGCTTCGTCCGCACCATGTGCGGCATCTGCGTCGTCGAGCGCAGCAGCATCTCGCCCCGGACCGGGTTGAACTCCGCGATGCAGGCGCGCGCCTCGAGGGGAAGCGCCGTGTGGCGGTTCGTGTGGATCTTCTCGCGCACGACGACCTTCGCGCGCGCGAAGGCCGCGTCGACGTCGGCATTCGCGTACTCGGTGTGGCAGAGGAGGTTGTCGCCCCACTCCTCGTGCACGAGGTTCGTGCGGTCCGCCGCCGCCTGCTCCGGATCGACGAGCGCCGGCAGCGGCTCGTAGTCGACCTCCACCAGCTCGGCGGCGTCTTCCGCGACGTAGCGGCTCTCGGCGATGACGAGCGCCACGCCCTCGCCCACGTGCCGGACCTTGTCCCACGCGAGCATGTACCAGTCGGCGGCCTTGTAGCTCGGGTTGACGCCCGTATCGAGCAGGGCGCGGAGCGGGCGCATGCGGTCCTTCAGCTCCGCGCCGGTGAGGACGGCGAGCACGCCCGGGTGGCGCCGCGCGGCCTCGACGTCGATGCCCTCGATGCGCGCGTGCGCGTGGGGGCTCCGCACGATCACCATCTCGACCATCCCCGGGACGCTGGTCACGGTCACGTACTCGCCCTGTCCGGTGAGAAAGCGGGGGTCTTCGACCCGCTTCACCGTCGCGCCGACGAGCTTCCCGGTCTTCGCCTCCATGCTGCCCTCCCGCCAAGCACGGCACATGCCATCCGCGAGGGTATCCCCTCGCACTGTGGAGGGAACGCACCCCACGAGATTTCGTGTGTCGTGCCACGAAATTCCGGACACGTTCGTTGACGCGCGCGGCTGCGTGGGGCAGAGTCGTCCCCGTTCGCCCATGCCGTCGCACGCGGCGCCGCTCTCGCTGGCCGTCGGCTCGCTGCTCGCCACGAAGCTCGACTCCGAGCTCGTACTGTTCGACGCGCTGGCGCAGGTGCTCAAGCGCTACCTCGACGTGGCCCGTGCGAGCGTCGCGGTCCTCGATCGCGATCGGGATCGGATCGAGATCGTCGCCGTCGCCCTCCACGACGCCGCGCGCGTCGGGAAGGGCTGGTCGATCCCGCACGCGGGGAGCCGGGCGGGTGCGGCGGTCGACCGCGGCGAGGTGATCCCGGCGACCTTGGGGTCCGGGGTCGGCTTCTACGAGGACGCGCCGCTCGGGGAGGAGGGGTTCCAGGCGGCGATCGTGCTCCCCATGCACGTCGACGGTGCGACGATCGGCACGTTCAACGTGTGCTGGCGGCGCGCGGCGGCCGTCGCGCCGCGGGATCTCGAGGTCCTCCAGGGCATCGCGCTGAGCCTCGGGACGGCGGTCGTGCGGTCGCATGCGTTCCGCCCCCCCGGCGTCCTCCACGCGGCGCGAGCCGGCACGAGCCGCGCGGCGCCGAGCGGCCGGATGTCGGCCGGGACGCTCGTCCAGGCGTGCATCTCGATGCAGCCGCTCATCGCGCACCTCCGCGCCATCGCCGCGAGCGACGCGACCGTGCTCATCGACGGCGAGACCGGCGCGGGGAAGGGGGTGCTCGCGGCCGCGCTGCACGAGTGGAGCGGTCGCCGGGACGCGCCGTTCGTCAAGTGCGACTGCGCGGCGCTCGTCCCCTCGCTCGTCGAGAGCGAGCTCTTCGGGCACGAGCGCGGCGCGTACACGGGCGCCGACACGCGGCGCCTGGGGCTCGTCGAGGCGGCGAACGGCGGGACGTTCTTCCTCGACGAGATCGCCGAGCTGCCGCTCGCCGTGCAGGCGAAGCTGCTGGGCGTCCTCGAGGACCGCGTGATCCGTCGCGTCGGCGGCAACACCGCCGTCCCGGTCGACGTCCGCGTCATCGCGGCCACCAACCGCGATCTGCGGGCGGAGGTCGCGGCCGGGCGGTTCCGCGCGGACCTCTTCCACCGGTTGAACGTCCTCGCCGTCACCGTCCCGCCGCTCCGGCGCCGCCTGGAGGACCTGCCGATCCTCGCCGCGCACTTCGCGCGCGCGTGGAGCGCCCGCACGGGGTTTCCGGCGGCGGGTCTCACGCCCGAGGCGCTCGCGCGGCTCGCCCGTCACTCGTGGCCGGGGAACGTCCGCGAGCTCGGGAACGCGGTCGAGCGGCTCCTCGTCCTCGGCGCCGACGACCCGAGCGTGCTCCCCTGCGCGTCCCCTCCCGACGCGCCGCCCGAGCCCCCGCACGACGCGGGCGCGCCCGCCGCCGACGCGCCGCCGGCGCCCGCGCGCGTCGAGGCCGCGTCCCTGGCCGAGGTCGAGCGCCGCCACATCCGCAGCGTGCTCGAGGAGACGGGCTGGCGCGTCGGCGGGGCCCGCGGCGCGGCCCGCATCCTGGGGATGCATCCGAACACGCTGCGCAGCCGGATGGCGAAGCTCGGGATCTGGCGGGAGCGCTGAGGTCAGCGGGCGGCCGCGCGGAGCCGCGTCGCCCGGGCGAGGAAGGCGTCGAAGAGCCGGTGTGCGGCGGCGCGGGCGGCGGCCGCGTGGCGCGCGGTGTCGGCCGCGATCCGCGCCGGGTCGACGCCGGCGCGCACGAGCTCGCCTCGGAACGCCTCCGTCCAGCGGCCCATCATCTCGCCGCTCACCTCGGGATGGAACTGGAGCCCGAGGTGCGGGCCGTGCGTGAAGGCCTGGGGGCCCGCGGGGCTGCGCGCGATCTCGACCGCGCCCGGAGGAACGTCGAACGATTCGTAGTGCCACTGGACCCACGGCCCGGGCGGCACGAGCGCCGGATCGCGCGTCTCGATCGCGAACCAGCCGACCTCCGCGACGCGCGCCGGGTGCACGGCGCCGCCGAGCGCGTGGGCCAGCATCTGCCCCCCGAAGCAGATGCCGAGCACGGGGACGTCGCGCGCGATCGCGCGGCGGAGCGTCTCCCGCTCGCGCGCGATCCAGGGGACGCCCGCGTCGCCGACGGACGCGCTCGACCCGAGCGTCACGACGACGTCGAAGTCGGCCGCGTCGGGCAGCTCCGGCGCCCCGTCCGCGCGCACGGCGACGACGTCGAGGCCGACCGCCGCGGCGCGCTCGCCGGCGAGGCCCGGCGTGCCGAGGGGCTCGTGCTGGAGGAAGAGGGCGCGCCGCACGCTCAGAAGACCTCGAAGTACTCGCGGTGCTCCCAGTCGGTCACGTGCGAGAGGAAGCGCTCGATCTCGTGCTCCTTGATCCTCACGAGATAGTCGACGAAGGCGTCGCCGAGCGTCCGCCGGAAGAGCGCGCTCCGCTTGAGCTCCTCGGTCGCCTCCATGATGCTCCGCGGGAGGAGCACGTGGTCGGACTCCGCGTACGGCTCGTCGGAGGGCGGGCCGGGGTCGATCGCGTTGTCGACGCCGTCGAGGCCGGCCCAGATCTGGGACGTCATGTAGAGGTACGGGTTCGCGGCCGGCTCACCGATCCGGTTCTCGACGTGGGTGTTCGGCCCGTCGCCGCACACCCGGATCATCGCGGCGCGGTTGTCGCGCCCCCACGTCACGCGATCGGGCGCGAGCGAGAAGGGCTTGTACCGCTTGTAGCCGTTGATCGTCGGCGTGCTGAGGAGCGTCGAGGCGCGCGCGTGCGCGAGCAGGCCGCCGACGAAGTGGCGCCCGAACTCGGAGAGCACGTCGCGGGACGATGACGGGCTCATGAGGTTCGTGCCGTCCGCGGTCCGGACGACGGACTCGTGGAGATGCCAGCCGCTCGAGTAGAGGTTCGGCAGCCCGGGCCGGCACATGAAGGTGGCGAGATACCCGTGGCGGCGGCAGAGCTGCTTCGTCGCCGTCCGGAAGAGGAGCATCGCGTCGGCGGCGCCGAGGCCGGGCAGGGGATCGAACGTGAACTCGCACTGGCCCGGGCCCCACTCGTCCTCCATCGAGCGGAGCGGGAGGCCGAGCGCGACCAGGTTGTCGTGGAGCACCTGGAGGATGCCGTCGATCTCGTCGTTGCGCGACTCGGTCATGTACTGAAAGCCGTGCGCGATGCAGCTCACGCGGGGCGGATCGGGTGGCTTTCCGGACTGCTCGGGACGCAGCATCGGGTCCTCGAGCCGCGTGACGTAGAACTCGACCTCGAGCCCCGCCACGTACTCCATCCCGCGCCCGTGGAGCGCGCGGAGGGCGTCGCGCAGGACCTGGCGCGTCGCGAAGGGCACGGGACGCCCGCTGTCGAAGTACATGTCCCCCAGGAGCCAGCCCGTGCCCGGCGCCCACGGGAGGACGCGGAAGGTGAGCGGATCGGGCACCAGGATCACGTCGGGGATGCCCGTCATCTCCGCGAGCCCGAACCCCCCGCCCGCGGCGAACACCGGGAAGGCGGGGTCGTTCGCGGTGTCGAAGACGAGGACGTCGGAGGGGAAGTCGATGCCGTTCTCGAGCGCGTGGGGAAGGTTGTGGGCGGTGATCGTCTTGCCGCGGAGGATCCCGTGCTGGTCCCCGAACGAGATGCGGACCGTCGTCAGCCGGCGCTCCGCGGCCTCCGCGAGCACCCGCGTCGCGGCCTCCTGCTGCTCCTCCGACCAGAGCCGGTTGTCGGCGACGAAGCCGAGCTTGCCGACGCTCAGATCCTCGAGCTTCGCGGCCATCGCATCTCCTTCAGAGCACCAGCGACAGATTCTCGAGCCCCTCCTCGCACTCGAGGAGGTTCACCATCTTGCGCGCGATCTTCCACGCGCCCGACTCGCGGCGGAGCACGTGCCCGTACCACCCCGCGAGGGCGCGGACGACGCCGCGGCGGAGCTCGTGGACGACGAAGGTCGAGCGCACGCGGACCTCGTCCGGCGCGTCGCCGGCGGTCGCCTCGACGTTCGCGACCAGGCGCGCGGTCCGCGACGGCGGGACCTGCGACCACGCGCTCCCGGTCTCGAGGCGGGCGATGCGGTCGAGGAGGCGGCGGCGGTCGTCGAAGGCGAGCGACACCTCGCGGCGCGGCGCCCCGCCGCCCGGCGCGGCGGGGATCCAGTAGAGGCACTCGTCGGTGAAGAGCGCGAGCCAGTCGCGGAGGCGGCCGGCGTCGAGAAGCCGCGCCTCGCGGTGGAGGAGCGCCTCGCACGCGCGCCGCGTCGCCTCGTCGACCGGCGTCCCCTCGCCCTGCCACGCGGCGATCTCGGCTTCGAGCCGGGCGTAGAAGGCGTCGTCGACCCAGAGCGACGTCTGCGACGGGTCCGCGGCGGACGCGGGCGTCGGGGCGCGGCCCGTCACGGCCCGTCCGTCCCCCGGCCCGCGACGGCCACCGTGAGCTCGACGTCCGCGTTCATGAGCCGCTTCCACTCCTGGAGGTAGCCGCGGAGGGTCACCTCGCTCGTCACGCGGCCGGTCGTGACCCCGCGCTCGTCGGTCGGCTCGCCCGCCCGGAGCCCGCGGCCGAGGTCGAGCCACTCGATCTCGGGAATCGTCAGGCCCACCTGGCACTCCTCGAAGTTCGCCTGGTCGTCGGGCTCGCCGAAGTTCGGGAAGTCCTCCTGCATCCGCATGCGGAGCGTGTTGATCTCGTCGGGGACGCCGCTCGCGATGGTGGTTGCGTACCAGGTGAGGCACGTCCGGTCGACGGCGAGCGGCTCGATCACCTGGATCTGATTCCCGATGATGAGGAGGTTCGGGAAGACGTTCAGGTTCATCCCCTCGCCGACGGCGAGCTCGAGGAGCCGCGCCGCTTCGGCGTCGCCGTGGCGCGCGCGAAGCGCCGCGACCGCGGCGTCGCCGCCGGGGATCGGGCGGTCCTGGGCCCAGAGCGAGTCGCCCATCGCCGGGCGCTGGTCGAGGAACGTGTGCCCGCCGCCGAGCGACTGCACGTACATCGGGCCGTCGTCGGGGTCGCCCGCGAAGTGCGAGAGGCTCCGGCCGAAGCCGTAGCGCGCCGTCGTCATCTCCTGGATCGAGCGATGGGAGAAGGGCGCGTGGTAGGCGTCGGCCGCGTTGTCGAACGCGAGCTTCCAGTTCCCGCGGTACGTCATCCGATGCGCGCGGCTGCGGACGACGATCGGCCCCGGGAAGCGGTCCATCCAGCGGTCGAGCAGCGGCCGCGCGTTGCCGAGGTAGTCGGGCAGCGCGGGCGCGGCCGGGTTCATCGTCCCGAACACGAAGCCGCGATAGGTCTGGACGAACGGCACCTCGCGGAGGGAGAGCGCCGCCTTGTCGAACCCCGGCCCGTACGCCTTCGGATAGGCGACGCCCGTGAGCCGTCCCGCGCAGTCGTAGGTCCAGCCGTGGTACGCACACGTGAAGCTCCGCGCCGAGCCGCGCGGCTCGCGGCAGACCGTGGCGCCGCGGTGCATGCAGCGGTTGAAGAGCGCGTGCACGGCGCCCGCGCGGTCGCGGGTCAGGATGATCGGGCGGAGCCCGAGCCGGCCGAGCCTGAAGTCGTAGGGCGCGGGGATCTCGCTCTCGTGCCCCAGGTAGACCCACGTCCCGCCGAACACCTTCGTCATCTCCTCCTCGAAGATGGCGGGGTCGGTGTAGATCGCACGGTGGACGCGGTCCTCCCGCACGTACGCGTCGAAGCGCCCGCGCGACGGCTTCGGCTTCGCGAGCGCGGTGCGGGCTCTCGTCATGGGTTGTCACCTCCTCGTGCCGAGCAGCGCGCTCAGCGCCTCGTCGATGCGACCGACGGAGGGCAGCCAGGCCTCTTCCAGCGACGGCGCGAAGGGCACGGGCGTCGGCGGCGGGGAGACGCGGCGCGCGGCGCCGGGGCGGACGAGCCCCTCCTCGAGCGCCCACGCGAGGACGTCCGCGGCCCAGCCGGCGCCGGCCGGGGTCTCGTCCACCGTCACGAGCCTCCCCGTCTTCCGGAGCGAGGCGGCGATCGTCGCGCGGTCGAGGGGGATCACGGTCCGGAGGTCGATCACCTCGACGGCGTGTCCGCGCCCGCCGAGCGCGTCCGCGGCGGCGAGCGCCCGCGGGACCATGAAGCCGCAGGCGACGACGGTCGCCGCGTCGCCCGCGCGGACGACCGCCGCGCGCCCGAGCGGGACCACCTCGTCCGGCGGGGCCGCGGGGCCCTTCACGAAGTAGAGCGCCTTCGGCTCGAGCACGCAGACCGGCCCGTCGTCGCGGATCGCGGCCTTGACGAGCCCCTTCGCGTCGCGCGGGCAGGACGGGACGACGACCTTCAGCCCGGGCGTGGGGCAGAACCAGCTCTCGATCGACTGCGAGTGCTGCGCGCCGAAGGCGATGCCGGCCCCGCTCGCGGCGCGGAGCACGAGCGGGAGCCGCTCGCCCTGTCCGCCCGTCTGGTAGCGGAACTTCGCGATCTGGTTCACGACCTGGTCCCACGCCACCGCGAAGAAGTCGGAGAACATGAGGTCGAGCACGGGACGCATCCCGTTCAGCGCGGCGCCCAGCGCCATGCCGGTGATCGCGACCTCCGAGATGGGCGTGTCCCAGACGCGCGCGGCGCCGAACTCCTCCCACAGCCCCTGGCTCACCTTGAAGACGCCGCCCGCCCTGCCGATGTCCTCGCCGAAGAGGACGACGCGCTCGTCGCGGCGCATCTCCTCCGCGAGCGCGTCGTGGATGGCGGCCGCCATGGTGACGAGCTCAGGACCACCAGACATCGCGCGTCACCTCCTCGGGGGCGGGCAGCGGCGCCGCGAGGGCCGCCTCGGTCGCGCGCCGGACGCGCGCCGCCGCACGTTCCACGAGGGCCGCGAGCGCGCGGTCGTCGAGCACGCCCTCCTCGAGGCACCGCGCCTGCCAGCGCTTCACGGGGTCGCGCGCGAGCCACGCCTCGACCTCGTGCGCCGGCCGGTTCGTCCCGGGGTCGCCGCGCGAGTGGCCCTTCTGCCGGTACGTCTTCATCTCGAGGAGGGTCGGGCCGCCGCCCCGGGCGGCGCGGGCGCGGGCGCGCCGCGCGGCGTCGTAGACGGCGAGGACGTGGTTGCCGTCGACGATCTCCGCCGCCATCGCGTACGCGCCGGCACGCACCGCCAGGTCGGTGACCGGCGTCGAGTCGGCGAGGGGCGTGTACTCGCCCCAGAGGTTGTTCTCGCAGACGAAGACGACCGGCAGCGCCCACACCGCCGCGACGTTGAGGGTCTCGTGGAAGGCGCCGATGTTCGTCGCCCCGTCGCCGAACGCCGCGAACGCGACCTGCGACGTCCCGCGCATCTTCGCCGCCCAGGCCGCCCCCGCCGCGACGGGCAGCCCCGCGCCGACGATGGCGAACGAGCCGAGGATGCCGCGGGAGAGGTCCGTCAGGTGCATCGTGCCGCCGCGGCCGCGGCAGCACCCGGTCGCGCGGCCGAGGATCTCGGCCATCGCGGCCTCCGGCGGCATGCCCCACGCGAGGCAGTGTCCGTGGCCCCGGTACGTGCAGGTGACGACGTCGCCGGCCTCCGCCGCGCGCGCGACGCCGACCGCGACCGCCTCCTGGCCCTGGCAGAGATGCGTCGTCCCCTTGAACGCCCCGCGGGCGTAGAGGGCGGAGATCTCGTCCTCGAAGAGACGGATCAGCCACATGTCCTCGAGCCAACGCGTGGCGTCGGCGGGGATCATGCCGTCTTCCGCAGACGCGCCGGCGCGACGACCGGGAGCCGGGCGGCGACGCGGGAGGCCTCGGCGGCCGCTCGGCGAAGCGCCCGCACGAGCGCGGGCAGGCGGGGGTGGAACCTCGTCGCGGGCGCCGAGACCGAGTACGAGCCGACGGGGAAGTCCTCCGCGTCGAAGAACGGCACCGCGACGCAGCAGATGCCGTCGGAGAACTCCTCGAGGTCGAGCGCGTACCCGCGCGCGACGGTCGCGCGGAGGTCCGCGAGCAGCTCGTCCATCGACGTCTTCGTGTGCCGCGTGAGGCGCGCGAGCCGCCGCGTGGCGAAGTACTCGCGGATGCGGGCTTCGGGGAGATGCGCGAGGATCGCCTTGCACGAGGCACGCGCGTGCGTGTGCTGGCTGTAGCCGATCTCGAGGCCGCCGACGCGAAGCGACCGCGCGCTCTCGAGGTAGCGCTGGAGCACGAGGTCCTCGCCCGACCAGCGCACCATGTAGACCGTCTCGTCGAGGCGCTGGTGGAGCTTGTGCAAAAGCTCGAGCAGCTCCGGCGGCGGGGCGAGACGCGCGCGCGCGCGGTCGTGCAGCGAGGCGAGCCGGCTCCCGAGGTCGTACTGGCCGTTCGGCAGGCGGACGACGAAGCCTTCGGCGGTGAGCGTGCGGAGGAGGTTGTAGCAGGTGCCGCGCTTGAGTCCGATGCGGCCGGCCAGCTCTCGCGCCGTGGCGCGCTCGCTCGCGACGAGGTGGAGGAGGGTGAGGCCGCGCTGCAGCGTCGTGAGGATGCCGCCCGTCTTCGGGCGCGCGCCGTTCGTCGTCATCGTCGCGGAACCGGACTGCTGCGCGCGCGTATACGGCCGTCCGTGCGCGAGCGTCAAGATACGTGCCGCGAATTTCAGACATTTTGAACGAGCCGCCGCCACGCCGCGTCGCGTCTGCGCGCATTCTACTTGACGCGGCGAGCGGCGTGAGCCAAACGGGCGCCGATGGCGCAGGTCGAGAAGCGCGGCGACGTCCTCTGGTCGGGTGACAATCCGCTCATCGTCTTGAAGGACCCGGTCGACGGACGCGAGCGCACCGCGCTCGCGCTCTTCCAAGTGGACCATGCGCCCGCCGGCGCGGGGCACGCGGCCTTCGTCATCACGGGGCTGCCCGAGGAGCGCGTCTTCTGCTGCTTCACGGATCACGAGCCGCTCGGTCGGTGGCTCCGGGACGAGATCGTCGGCACGCTGCCGGAGCTCGCGTCGCACGACTTCCGCGACATGCCGATCCGCCCCGCGCGCTTCGTGCAGCTCGCGAGCCCCGGGAGCTGGTCCGTGCTGGTGGCGACCCCGGAGCGCGAGCTCCGGCTCACGTGGAGCGCGCTCGAGCCCCCGTTCAACCTCCGCGTCCCCGCCGGGACCGTCGCGTCGATCCCCTTCGACCTCGAGACGATGGTCTACCGGGCGCGGCACGCCGAGGTGACGCTCGGCGGCCGGCTCGCGCCGGGGACGGTGGTGCGGGAGGCGGACGGCGGCAGCAGCGCGTTTCTCGCGCTCAACGAGACCTGGTACCGGTAAAGCGCGTGCAGGAGGGTCGAACGTGAAGATCGCCGTCACGGTGAATGGCGAGCGCCGCGAGAGCGACGTGCCGCCCCGCTTGCTGCTCGTCCACTGGCTGCGCGAGGAGCTCGGCCTCACCGGCACGCACATCGGCTGCGAGACGACCGTGTGCGGCGCGTGCACCGTCCACGTGGACGGTCGCGCGGTCAAGAGCTGCACGATGTTCGCGGTGCAGGCCGACGGACGCGAGGTGACGACCATCGAAGGCCTCGCGCCCGCGGGGAAGCTCCATCCGCTCCAGACCGGCTTCTGGGAGGAGCACGGGCTCCAGTGCGGCTACTGCACCCCGGGGATGATCATGGCGGCGGCCCAGCTCCTCGCCGACCGGCCGAACCCGAGCGAGGCGGAGATCCGCCACGCGATCGAGGGCAACATCTGCCGGTGCACGGGGTACCAGCAGATCGTCGATGCGATCAGGCACGCGGCCCGGCTCGCGCAGGAGAAACGGTGATGGCGACCAAGCCTTCGCTCCTCGGTGCTCGCATCAAGCGGCGCGAGGACCCGCGGCTCATCCAGGGCCTCGCGACCTACACGGACGACCTGAAGCTCCCGCGCATGCTCGCGGCCGCGTTCGTCCGCAGCCAGTACGCGGCGGGCAAGATCCGCCGCATCGACGCGACGCGCGCGAAGGCGCGCCCCGGGGTCGTCGCCGTCTACACCTTCGACGACGTCCGCGGCGAGGTCGGCCCCACGCCGTGCATCATCGGGCTCCCCGAGGGCCGGCGCATCAAGCACCCGATCCTCGCCGACGGCGTCGTCCGCTACGTCGGCCAGCCGATCGTCGTCGTGGTCGCGGAGGACCGCTACCTCGCGCGCGACGCGGCGCTCGACGTCGAGGTCGACATCGAGCCCGGCCCGGTCGTCGTCGACCCCGAGGCGGCCCTCGCGCCCGACGCCCCGCGCGTCTATCCCGAGCTGCCCGACAACCTGTGCAGCACGATGGCCGTGCAGAACCCGAAGGTCGACCAGCTCTTCGCGGCGGCGGACGGCGTCGTGAAGCTCCGGCTCGTGAACCAGCGCGTCGCGGCGATCCCGATGGAGCCGCGCGCCGTCCTCGCGTCGTGGGACGAGGGCCAGCAGCGGCTCACGGTGTGGACCTCGAACCAGATGCCGCACGGCGCGAAGCAGCAGCTCGCGATCTGCCTCGGCATCCCGGAGCTCCGCATCCGCGTGATCGCACCCGAGGTGGGCGGCGCGTTCGGCGCCAAGATCCCGACGTATCCCGAGGAGTGCCTCCTGCCGTGGATCTCGCGGCGGCTCCGCCGGCCGATCAAGTGGGCGGAGACGCGCACGGAGAACCTGCTCAACACCGCGCACGGCCGCGGGCACGTGGAGTACGTGGAGGCGGCCTACCGGGAGTCGGGCGAGGTGACGGCGGTCAAGCTCAAGTCGATCGCGGAGATCGGTGCCTACCCGTCGATGGTGGGGCCCGCCGTCCCGAGCTTCACGCCGCTCATGGTCCCGGGCTGCTACCGCGTGCAGGCGATCTCGTTCGAGGTCCTGAACGTCTACACGAACACGATGGCGACGGACGCCTACCGGGGCGCGGGACGCCCGGAGGCCGCGTACATCATCGAGCGCGTCATGGACGCGGTCGGCGCGGCGCTCGGCCTCGATCCGACGGAGGTGCGGCGGCGGAACTTCATCCCCCCCGAGGCCTTCCCCTACACGACGGCGACCGGCGCGGTGTACGACAGCGCGAACTACGCGGCGACGCTCGACCGCGCGCTCGAGCTCTTCGACTACGCGAAGGCGCGCCGCGAGCAGGAGGCCGCGCGCAAGGCGGGGCGGCTCGTCGGCATCGGGGTCGCGATGATCACGGAGATCTGCGGCTTCGGGCCGAGCACGCACGCCGATCCCGTCGAGCGGCGCGGCTACTGGGAGAGCGCGGAGATCCGGATCGAGCCGACGGGCAACGCCGTCGTGATGACGGGAACGTCGCCGCACGGGCAGGGCCAGGAGACGGCGTTCGCGCAGATGGTGGCGGACGCGCTCGGGATCGACCTCGACGACGTCATCGTCCTCCACGGCGACACGGACGTCGTCACGCACGGCGTCGGGACGTTCGGAAGCCGCGGGCTCATCGTCGGCGGGACGGCCGTCCGGATGGCGCTCGACAAGGTGATCGCGAAGGGGAGGCGGATCGCGGCGCACCTCCTCGAGGTCCACGAGCGCGACGTCGAGTTCGCGGACGGGACGTTCGCCGCCGTCGGCGGCGGCCCGAAGATCGGCTTCCGGAAGGTCGCGCTCGCCGCGCACCTCTGGAACCGGCCGGTGCCGGGCGAGGAGCCGGGACTCGAGGCGGTCGCGCGCTTCGAGCCGTCGGCGACCACGTTCCCGTTCGGCGCACACCTCGCGCAGGTGGAGATCGACCGGGAGACGGGCGAGCTCAGGATTCTGCGCTACCTCGCCGTCGACGACGTGGGCAACGTGATCAACCCGCTCCTGGTCGACGGGCAGCGCCTCGGGGGCATCGTCCAGGGCGCCGGGCAGGCGCTGCTCGAGGAGATCCGCTACGACGAGGCGGGCCAGCTCGTGACCGGCACGCTCGCCGACTACGCCGTGCCGCGCGCGCCCGCATTCCCGCGCATCGAGCTCGACCGGACCTGCACGACGACGACGGTCAACCCCCTCGGCGCGAAGGGCGTCGGGGAGCTCGGCACGATCGCCTCGCCGCCGTGCCTCGTGAGCGCGGCGATCGACGCCCTCCGGCCCCTCGGCGTCACCCACCTCGACATGCCGCTCAAGCCCGAGCGGCTCTGGGCCGCCATCCAGGGTGCGCAGGGAGGACGGTCATGATCCCGGCCGAGTTCACGTACCACGCGCCGCGCTCGCTCGACGAGGCGGTGCGCCTCCTCGCCGCGACACCGGACGCGAAGGTGCTCGGGGGCGGCATGAGCCTCATTCCCGCGATGAAGCTCCGGCTGGTCGCGCCGCCCGTGCTGGTCGACGTCGCGCGCGTGCCCGGCCTCGACGGGATGCGGCGCGAGAACGGCGCCGTGCGCGTCGGCGGCGGCGTCACGCACGACCGCCTCGCGGCGAGCGAGGAGCTGCGCGACGTGCACGCGATCGGCGAGGCGGCGGGTGCCATCGGCGACGTGCAGGTCCGGAACCGCGGGACGATCGGCGGAAGCCTCGTCCACGCCGACCCCGCGGCCGACTGGCCCGCCGTCTTCCTCGCCTTCGACGGCGAGGCGACGCTCCGCGGTCCGCGTGGCGAGCGGCGCGTGGCGGCGAAGGACTTCTTCACGGGCATCCTCCAGAGCGCCGCGGCCCCGGACGAGATCCTCACCGAGGTGCGCTTCGCGCTGCCCGGCGCGCGCAGCGGGACGAGCTACGTGAAGATGCGCCACCCGGCCTCGGGCTTCGCGGTCGTCGGCGTCGCCGCGTGCGTGACGCTCGACGAGCACGGCCGCTGCGCGGCCGCCGCCGTCGGCGTGACCGGGGTCAACGCGACCGCCTTCCGCGCCGCGGGCGTCGAGAAGGCGCTCGTCGGCACGGCGCTCGCCGAGGCGGACGTCGCACGCGCGTGCGGGACGATCCCGGAGGCGGACCCGCTCGGCGACGCGTTCGCGTCCGCGGAGTACCGCCGCCATCTCCTCGGCGTCTGGGCGCGGCGCGCGATCCTCGCGGCGCACGCGCGGGCGCGCGGCGCGCGCTGACGAGCGGCATCGTCTCGAGGTCGATTCCGACGACTGGACGGCCGAGCCCCGCGACGTCCTCGCACGCCTCCTCGAGCAGCTCCTCCTGATTCGGCGGGGGGTTCCCCGTCCCGCTCGATGCGAGCGCGGGCGGGCGGCGAGGCGTCGGCTGAGCGCGTGGGCCGGCGTCAGCGGACGCTGCGCGCGACCGTGATGCCGTAGCGCTCCATCTTCCGGTGGAGCGTCACGCGGTGCAGACCGAGCCCGGCCGCGGCACGGGTCACGTTGCCGCTCGCGTCCCGCAGCGCGCGGACGATGGCGCCCTTCTCCGCCTCATCGAGGATCGACAGCACCGGGGGCGGGGCGGCGTCCGGCTCGAGCGGAAGGAGCGGCCGGACGGCGTCGACGCCGATGTCGCCGCCGGCGGCGCGCTCGGCCGCCTGGAGGAGGACGTTCCGCAGCTCGCGGACGTTCCCGGGCCACGCGTACTGCACGAGGAGCGCGGACGCCTCGGGCGTGATCCGGACGGCGACGCTCTCGCGCGCGAGGAGGTGCCGCGCGAGGAGCGGGAGGTCGTCGAGCCGGACGCGCAGGGGCGGGATCGTGAGCGAGAGCACGTGGAGCCGGTGGTACAGGTCCTCGCGGAAGCGCCGGTCCGCCTCGTTCGCCGCGAGGTTCACCTTCGTCGCCGCGACGATCCGGACGTCGACGGCGCGCGGGCGGTCGTCCCCGATCCGGACCACCCGGCCCTCCTCGAGGACTCGCAGGAGGTGCACCTGCATGCGCGGCGGCATCTCCTCCACCTCGTCGAGAAAGAGCGTCCCGCCGTGCGCGAGCTCGATCTTCCCCGCGCGGCCGCCCCGCACGGCCCCGGTGAACGCCCCCTCCGCGTACCCGAACAGCTCCGCGCCGACGAGCTCCTCGCTCAGCCCGCCGCAGTTGAGCGGGACGAACGGCCCCTCGTGGCGCGCGCTCGCCGCATGGATGGCGTGCGCGAACAGCTCCTTGCCGCTGCCCGACTCCCCGATCAGGAGCACGGGGAGCTCGCGCGCGGCGATCCGCCGCGCGTCCGCGAGGCAGCGGCGGAGCGCGTCGCTCTCGCCGACGATGTCCGCGAAGGTGTGCGCCGCGGCCCAGGCCGAGCGCGGCCGCCGGCCGGCGGTCGGGACCGCGCGCGGTGCCGGCGCGACCAGGTAGCCGGCGAGCGCGTCGCCCGCGCGGACCGGCGTGACCGTCGCCCGCACCGGAGCGCCGGCATGTCCCGCGATCTCGCACGACTCGGGCTCGCGCGCGTCGCGCGTCGGGAAGCCGGGCAGGCGCGCGGGGCCGTCCGCGGCGCCGCGCCCGAGCGCGAGGAGCTCGAGCGCGCGTGCCGTCCCGGCGACGACGGCGCCGTCCGGACGGACGCACACGAGGAGGTCGCTCGGGTGGCGGCTCTGGTGGGTACGGTAATGGTCCAGGAGGGCGGTCGTCCGCCGGAGCTCCTGCTCGCCGAGCCGGGCGTCGATCATGGACGCGCAGTCGGTGACGAGGTCGAGTGCGTGCGGGTGCGCGATCTCGTCGTAGCCGTAGAGACAGAGCGTGCCGCCCCGAGCGAGCGGCGCGGCGTTCCCCGTCCACCGGTCGCCCAGGATCTCGGCGTAGTTCTCCGCCCAGTGGATCTGCACGGGAACGCCGAGGACCGCGCTCACCGCGAGCGCGTCCGTCCCGACCTTGTCCTCGGACCACTGCGACCCGAGGACGACGTTGATCCGCTCCGCGGCGTCGAGCGCGCGCGGATGGCCGAGCACCTCCACGGGACGGCACTGCGGGTCGGCGAGCAGGACGAGGAAGCAGTGACCGTCGAGCGCCTTCTCGAGCATGCGGAGGACGGGCGCGGCCGCGTCGCGCAGCGGGCTCTGCGCGCGCAGGGACTCGGCCTCGCTCCGGGAGAGGATGATCGGCGCGGCGCAGAGGGCCGGGTCGACGCCGGCGCTCCGGCAGCGGAGCCAGGAGTCGCGCACGATCGGCCGAAGCGCGTCGAGGCCGTCCCCGCGACCCGCGAGGAACCGGTCCCGCAGGCGGCGGACGACCGTGGCGTCGTACGACCGCTCCGAAACGAGCGTGCTTTTGTACACGATGGACTCGAACGCGCCGACGGCCCGCGTGTAGATCGGATGCGGCGCCGAGCGCAATAGATGTCGCGTGGGTCGGCTACAGCTGTTGCGCGGGGGCTACTCGCCGGGCGCCCCCTCGCGCCGCGTCGCCGCGGCACGAGGGTTGCTCCTTCGCGCCCGCATGGCCTCGTCCGCCCCCGGACTCGCCGCCAGAGACTTCGAGGGTGCCCGGCGCCCGAACCTCGAAGCGACCACGCTCCCACTCTCCTGCTACACCTCGGAGGCGTTCTTCCGCCTCGAGGTCGAGCGCATCTTCTCCAAGGAGTGGCTCTGCGTCGGCCGCGCGGACCAGGTCCCGGGGGCGGGCGACTACGTCTCCTTCGACCTCCTCGGCGAGCCGCTCGTGCTCGTGCGCGACGAGCGCCGCGCGCTCCAGGTGCTGTCGCGCGTCTGCCGGCACCGGAGCATGCTCGTCGTCGAAGGGCAAGGGAACGCGCGCGCCTTCGAGTGCCCGTACCACGGCTGGACGTACTCGCTCCGCGGCGACCTCGTGGGGGCGCCCGAGATGCAGCGCTCGAAGGGGTTCGACCGCCGGCAGTGCGGGCTCGCGCGGCTCCGCGTCGAGACGTGGGAGGGCTTCGTGTTCGCGAGCTTCGACCCCGACGCCGAACCGCTCGCGCCGCGGCTCACGGGGCTCTCGAAGCTGCTCGTGAACTACCGGCTCGCCGAGATGCGGAGCTGCCCCCCGCTCGACTACGACTGCACGTGGAACTGGAAGCTCATGGACGAGAACTTCCTCGAGAACTACCACGTCCAGGGGCTGCACAAGGACACCGTGAACCCGGTCCTGCCGGCGCGGAACGACGTCACCGAGGACCTCGACGGGCAATACGCCGTCGTGCACCTCGCGGCCGACGAGCAGTGCGACGTGAGCATCTCGGGCGATCAGGGGTTCAGCGAGACGCCCCCCTTCGGCGTGATCCCGACGCTCACCCCCGAGGAGCGCCGGAAGATCATCCTCATGCTCGTCTACCCGACGCACCTCCTCTTCGTGATGTCGGACTGCATGATCTACTATCAGGTCTTTCCCGAGGCCGCCGACCGGATCCACCTGCGGATCAACCTCTGCGTCCCGCCCGAGGCGACGGCGAAGCCCGACTTCGACGAGAACCTGGCCGCCGCGATGGAGGGGATCGTCCAGTTCAACGAGCAGGACATGTGGGCGTGCGCGTCGACCCAGCGCGGCATGACGTCGCGCTTCGCCCGCGAGGGCCGGCTCTGTTGGCTCGAGAAGGTCGTGTGGCAGCTCGGGCGCTACGTGATGAAGCGCGTCGGCGTGGAGCCGCAGGGCGGCGGGAGGCCGTGATGGCGGAGCGGAGCGCGATCTTCATCCCCGCCTGCGACGGCCGGGCGTTCACGGTGCAGCGCGGCGAGACGTTCCGCGTCGTCCAGGTGGAAGGCCACCAGATCGGCGACTTCGTGTGCTGGAACCGGCATCACCCGCGCGAGCGGCTCTCGACCGGCGAGACGGTCAACTTCAACACGGTCGCCGGGCCGGCGTCGATGTTCCTCGAGGTGGGGAGCCGGTTCTGGTCGAACGCCCAGAACCCGATGTTCGAGATCGTGGAGGACCAGGGGAAGGGCGTGCACGACTTCTTCTACGCGCCGTGCAGCAGCCAGCTCTACGTCGCGCTCGGCTGCGCGCCGACGCACCGGAACTGCCGCGACAACCTCACGCGGGCGGTGGAGCCGCTCGGCCTCGACTACCTCGACATCCCCGACCCGGTGAACCTCTTCCAGAGCACGCGGCCGCGTCCGGACGGGTCGATCGACTACCAGCTGCCCCCGGCGAAGAAGGGCGAGTACGTCGCGCTCCGGGCGCTCATGGACTCGCTCGTCGCGATCGCGACGTGCGCGTTCGACGTGCGGGTCGACGGCAAGGAGGCGAACAGCTGCACGCCGCTCGAGGTGCGATTCGTCTGATGGCCGCATGCGGCACGTTCCTGATCGAGAGCCTCGGCGGCACCCTCGCCGAGATCCGGGAGACGGCGCTCGCGGCGGAGGCGGCGGGCTTCGACGGGCTCTTCTTCGGTGAGAACCACTTCCCCGAGGAGGGCGTGCCGCCCGCGCTCCAGGGCGCGTGGGGCCTCACCTCGGCGCCGCTCACGCTCGCCACGGCGATCGCCGCGTGTACGACGCGGATCCGCGTCGGCACGGCCGTGCTCGCCCTGCCGCTCCACCACGCGGTCGAGGTCGCGAAGGAGGCGGCGGCGATCGACGTCCTGTCGAACGGGCGGCTCGTGCTCGGGATCGGGATCGGCATGGAGGCGAACGGCTTCCGCGAGTACGGCGTGCCGTGGGCGAGCCGGGTCTCGCGGCTCGAGGAGGGGATCGCGGTCCTCCGCGGCTGCTGGCGGGAGGACGCGTTCCACTTCGCCGGGAAGCGCTACCGGATCGACGCGGCGCCGATCCTGCACCCGACGCGGCGGGAGATCCCCGTGTGGATGGGCGCCAAGACGGAGCCCGGTCTCCGCCGCGCCGCGCGGCTCGGCCTCCCGATCCTGCTCGACGGCGCGGGGCCGTTCGAGGAGGTGAAGGACCTCGTCGCCGTGTACCGCGCGGCGTGCGCCGCCGCCGGCACGCGGCCCTACGTCGCCGCGATGCGGGACGTCTGTCTCGGCGCGACGGCGGCCGACGCCCGGCGCGCCTACGAGGAGGCCGTCGTCGCGCGCGTCCGCCTCTACTGGCAGGTCGACTACCTGAACCCGCGCCACGACGCGTGGGTGAAGACGATCCGGTCGGCCGAGGAGATCGGCTGGGAGCGCGCGACGCGCGATCGAATCATCGCCGGCGACCCGGCGGCGTGCGCCGAGGAGCTCCGCCGCTGGGAGCGCGAGGCCGGGATCGACTACTTCATCATCGAGCTCCTGCTGCCCGCCGGCGGGCGGGCTCGCGCGCTCGACGACATGCGCCTCTTCGGACGGAGCGTGCTGCCGCGGCTCGCGGGCTGAGACGCGGGATGGGCGCCGGTTCCCCGTCGGCCGACGATCTCCGCCGTCTCGCGGCGGCGAGCGGCTTCACGCTGGCTGCCCGTGCGGCTCATGCTCGTCGGACGGCACTTCGACGGGCCCCGAGTGCCGCGCGTCGCCGAGGCCGCCGAGCAGGACGCTCCGCGCGCGCAGCCGAGGGCCTGATGGCACGACAAGGAGGAGCCATGGACGCTCGATGGACACAGGCGACGCTCGCGGATCTTCCGCTCTACGCGAAGGGCAAGCGGCCGTGGGACGTGATCCGCGAGATGCAGACCTCTGACTACGTGGCGTTCACCGCCGAGAAGGTCGCGGGACGGCCGTTCGGCTGCAACGGCATCGGGAAGCTCCGGGAGGTCGCGCTCCACTTCCCGAACGAATACACGCGCTACCACGACAACCCGCAGTTCGAGCAGGACCCCGACTTCTGGGCCCGGCTCTGGGGCGTGCCGGACCTCCCCGACTTCGAGCTGGAGAAGCTCCAGGCCGAGACGCGGCACTACGCGAAGACGCTCGAGGAGCACGGCGTCAAGGTCCACTGGGTCGAGTTCCCGGACCCGCCGATGAGCCCCTACGGGCCCATGATGGGCCAGATCTACCTCGCGTGGGGCATGATCTGGCGCGGCGGGTCGATCATCTCGAAGATGGGGTTCATCCCGACCACGATCGGGCTCACCGAGTACCTCGCAAAGTGGGCGTGGAACGAGCTCGGCATCCCCGTCCTCACGGCGATCACCGAAGGGGCGTGCGAGCCGGGCGCCTGCGTCTTCATCGCCCAGGACGTCCTCGTGACGGCCGTCTCCTGCGCGTTCACGGAGAGCGGCGTCGCGCAGCTCGCGTCGGCGCTCGCGCGCACGAGCGGCACGCCCGAGTTCCACAACCTCGTCCTGCGCCCGCCGGTGACGTCGTACTTCGACGCGAACACCGGCGCCTGCGCGCATCCCGACATGAACATCGCGCCGCTGGACGTGGGGAAGGTGCTGATCGCGCCCGCGTCGTTCGACTTCGCGTCGCGGAAGTGGCTCGAGGACAACAATTTCGAAATCATCGAAGTCGATCACGAGGAGCACAGGAACCTCCTTGCTCCCTGCAACTCGACGGTGCTAGAGCCCGGCAGGGTCATCATGCACGCCGAGTGCGAGCGGACGATCGCGAAGGTGAAGGCGGCGGGGGTTCAGGTGATCGAGGTCCCGGGCACGGAGATCCTCAAGTCCGGCGGCGGCATCCGCTGCCGGACGATGCAGATCTACCGCGAGCCCGGCCCCACGCTGGAGGACGTCCGCCGGCGCCGGCGTCGCTGAAGAAGGCGCAACGAGCAGGCGCAACGAGCAGAAAGGGCATCGGCATCTCATGGCATACGTCGGACAGGCGGTCCTCGGGCTGACGAACCGTCTCCTCGCCGCGGGCAAGGGGT
>DASRHG010000090.1:0-6991 GCA_035650655.1 Binatia bacterium
CCGCCATCGCCTCGATCGTCGCCACCATCTCTGCGCTCGTGTCCGGCGAGGCGAAGAGGAGGCGCGCGCCCGGGGCGACGTCGTGGACGATCTCGAGCATCGCCGTCCCCTCGTCGCCGTGCCCCGCGCCGACGCCCGGGATCGCGGGCATCGTCACGTCGGACGGGAGGTCGCCGGACGCGACCGAGGCGGCGAGGTGATCGAGCCCCACGGAGACGACGCCGACCGTCACGCCTGCGCCGTCCGTGCCGAGGACGGCGCGCGCCGCGTCGGCGTGGATTGCGGCATCGCCGGCCGTCGTCACCGCGCCGACGTTGGACCACTGCTCGCCCGGCGTGTCGATCCGATGCACGAAGGGGAGCGCCCGGATCGCCCGCTCTGCGGCCGGCGTCGCCACGCCCTGGACGACGACCGACGCGTCGCCCCATCGCGGCGCCGGAGTGCCGGGCGCCGGCAGCTCGATCGCGAGCCCGGCCGCCTCGAGCGCCGCCCGGCGTCCTGGCGTGAGCGCCGGGACGACCACGTAGATCCGTCGCGGCCCCGCCGCCTGCGGCGCGGCGCGGGCCGGGAGGTGCGCGAGGGCGGCGGCGACGTCCGCCGCCGACTCCCGCCGCTCGCCGTGCGCGGCCGACGCCAGCGTCGCGACGAAGGCGAGCAGCAGGAGGCGACGCATCGCGCCCGGATTCTACCCGATGCGACGTCGGCGGGAAGCGGGCTCAGCGCGTGAGCCGGTAGATGAGCCCACCCGCGATGCCGGCGGCGACGAGGGTCACCGTGCGCCCTCTCGGCGAGTGGTCGCGCGCGAAGCCGAGAGCCACCCCGGCGGCGACGAGGGCACCGATGACGAGCAACGGATCGTGCTGCGTCACGAGCCGTCGTACCGCCCGCCGCGGGAGGAGCCGCTCCTCGAGCGCCTGGAGCGTCTCGCGGAGATCGTGCTGGGCGTCCTCGACCTCCGTCTCGAGACCACGGATCTCGATGCGCACGGGCTCAGTCGCCATGACGGCCCGTCTCCGGCGGCAACGCCTCGCTCGGCCGGAGCGCCTCGCGCATGCCGTGCCTGACCCCGCGCACCTCGACGAGGGTCACCGCGACCCCGACCACGAGGAAGGCGCCGCCGACGACGAGGGCCGCCGCCCACACGGGAAGCACGAGCGCGACGGCGAGCACGATCCCCGCGACCAGCGCCCCGACGCCCGCGAGCCCGCACACGAGCGCCAGCGCGAGGCCGCCGCCGGCCGCCTTGGCGACGTCGAGGGCGGCGTTCACCCGCACCTGGACGAGACGGATCTCCCCTCGGACGATGCGCTGGACGTCCGTGCCGACGCGCGAGACGAGCGCGCCCACCGACTCTTCGTCATGTCGTGCCGGTGCCCTGAGTGCCGCCAATGGAATCTCCTTCGACCGCCCGTCGTACGAGGTCGAGCGCGACGAGCGTCGCGACGTTGCCGAGCGTCGCGCGGAGCGTGCTCGCGGTGAGACGCGCGCCGACGGGCGAGACGAGCCCCCCGCCGGTCACGAACCCCGCCGCGAGCGCGCCGATGAGCGCCACGCCGGGCTGCTCGCGCATCATGTGCGAGACGAACGACCCGAGCTGAGACGCCGCTTCCCGCAGCGCGTGCAGCACCTCGGTCGCGTCCGGCCGCTCCGACGGGCCCCCGGCCTGCCCGGCGTTCATCGAATCGCTCGGGCGATCTTCGCGAGCACATAGCCGAGGGCGAACGCTCCCGCCAGCGCAAGGACCGGCGATTCCTGGACGAAGCCGCCGAACTGCTCGTTCGCCGAGGCGAGCGCGCCGCGCGCCTGCTCCGCGCGCCGGCGGACGTTCTCCTGCACCTTCTCCTGCACGCGCCCGATGCCTTCGCCGAGCTGACCCTGAAGAGCCTCGCTCGCACTCTGCACGTTCTCCTTGATTCGCGCTGCGTCCATGGCTCCTCCCCTGCGCCGGCGGGAGAGCAAAATCCGTTCCCCGGGGGCGGCCGGTGCGGCGCCCGGGCGGGGCGGCCCGGGGCGCGCGGCACTCGTCGCGTTCGACGACGGAGGTGCGCGCCATGTGAACGGAGGAGCACGGTCGCGAGGCCGCGGATCCGGCCGGCCGCGACGAGCGCGTGGTCCGCGGATCACACACGTCGCGGGCGGGCCCCGAACGAGTGGCGGTCCCGCGCTGGCACGACCCTCGCTTCGGGGGACGAGGAGGGGCGGGCATGCACCTTCGATACGCGCTGATGGCGTTGCTCGGCGAGGGCGAAGCGCACGGCTACGAGCTGCTGAAGCTCTTCAACCAGCGGCTCGGGCCCTTCTGGCATCCGAACATCGGCCAGGTCTACCAGCTGCTGCACGAGCTCGAACGGCGCGGCCTCGTCGCGCGCCGGGACGTCCGGAGCGGCCCCCGCATGCGACGGCTCTTCCGGCTGACCGCCCGCGGCGAGCGCGCGCTCCGTCTCTGGCTCGCGCGCCGGCCGAGCTGGCCGCCACCCGTGCGCGACGAGATCTTCGTCCGCCTGCTCGCCGCCGAGCGCGAGGGCGCGGACGCCGTGCTCGCGCAGATCGAGCGGCAGGAGGCCGAGTACCTCCGCTATCTCGCCGTCGTCGAGGAGGAAGCCGCGCCGCCGAACGCGTCGCTCACGCGCCGGGTCGCGGACGAGGCCGCGCGCGCCCAGGCCGAGGGGCATCTCCGCTGGCTCTCGCGCTGTCGCGCGCTGCTCGCATCGGCACGCGAGCAAGGACGGCTGCCGGCACGTGCCGCGGCCGGCGGGAAGACCGCCCCCGGCGGGCGAGCGGCCGGGCGTGCGGCGGCCGGGTTCTGAGCCGCCGCGGGCGCCCGCCGGCGCCGGTGGCGCTCACCGGCCGAGGAGCGGGCCGAGCGCGGCCAGCGCCTCCGCGGGGACGGGGCCCAGCCACCGCCACCGCGTCGCGGCGCGGACGAGCAGGCGCGCGTCGCGCTCCCGGGCGATCTCCTGATGCGCCTCGACGGCGTCGTCGGCTGCCGTGAACCACGTCGCGAGCGCGAGCGTGTCGCCGTAGAGCGCGGCGTCGAGGTATTCGACGTCCGCGCGGACCAGCGTCGGGACGCCGCCGGCCTCGAGCATCCGCGCGAGCGGCCACCCGACGCCGGCGAGCGCGTCGAACGTCGCCTGCACGCAGAGGTCGAGGTAGGCCGCGTTGTTCACGTGCCCGATCGCGTCGAGCTCGTGCAGCCGAACGCGATGGAGCGCCCGCGCGGGTACGGGAGGCGGCACGCGCGCGGGCCACGGCTCGCGCTCCTGCATTCTCCCGGCGCCGCCGAGGGCCGCCTCCATCTCGGGCGGCACGCGCCGCGGACGGCCGGTGGCGGCGTTCACGTACACCCAGTCGGTACGCGCGGCGAGGTGGAGGACGTCGCCCGCTCCGTAGACCTCGTACCGACGGTGCGAGCGGACGCGGCGGAAGTCGTCCACCCACGTCCGGATGCGGAGCTCCGCGCCCTCGCCGACCGGTGCCAGCACGTCGAACGTCGAGCGGCGGATGAGCCACATTGCACCGGCCGCCGCATACCACGCCGCGCCGTACCCCGCGGCCGTGCTCGCCTCGACGGCGGCGTGGGCGAGATAGCGGAGATACACCGCGGGCCGGATGCGCCCGAAGCAGTCGAGCTCGTCGTGGCGCACGGCCACCCGAGCGGTGTAGACGTCGCTCACGGCCTCCGGGCTGCTACCACACCGGCGGGGGTCGTGCACGAGCCCGGATGACGACGACACGCCTTCCGCTCCCACTGCGCGACGCGCTGGCCGAGCTCGCGATCGCCGGGCTCGAGGACGCGACCGCAGCCGCGGCGCTCGCCTGGATCGCCGATCCGCACGGCCCGCCGCCCGCTCCCGCAGCGGCGCGGCTCGCAGCCCTGCACCTGATCGACACGGCGACGCCCGCCCTCCTCGCCGTGCACGCCCCGTACGCGGCGGCGGCGGCGTCCCACGCAACGCGAGCGCTTGCAGCGCGCGCCCGCTTCGCACCGCCGCCATCGGCGGCGGACCCGGTCGTCGCGGCGATCCGCCGCGCCGTCGCGCTCTGGGACGAGCGGCTCTTCTTCGAGGTGCACGAGGTGCTGGAGGCCGCGTGGGTGACGGCGACGGGACACGTGCGACAGGCGCTGCAGGGCCTCATCCAGATCGCCGTCGCGTACCACCACCTCGCCCACGGCAACCTCCGCGGCGCGCGGAGCCTCCTCGCCGAGGGACGGCAGCGGCTCGCCGGCGTTCCGCCAGGAACACTGCCCGACGTCGACGCCGTCGCGCTGCTCGATGCCACGGCGCCGTGGCTCGAACGGCTCGCACGGAAGGAGCCGCCGGGCGCGGAGCCCCCACGCCTCGCGACGATGCCCCACGGCTCGGGCGGACGCTAAGCGCCCACGCGCTGCTTCAAGCTCGCGAGGAGCGCGAGCCGTTCGCGCAGCGTCTCCATCTCCGCGATGCCGCGCGCGACCTCTGCGGCGAGCGCGTCCAGGTCGTCCTTGCGGATCGCGGCCATCGCCGCCTCGATGCGGCCGAGCAGCGCGCTCACGCCGCTCGCCCCCGCGACGCTGCCGAGGCGGCGGTCGAGGACCTCGCGCGCGGCGAGGAGGCGTGCCGCGGCCTCGACCGTCCCCCGGACGGCGCGGGCCGGCTCCTCCGGCTCGCGGTCGAGCCGCGCCGCCTCGCGCGATGGCACGACGCGCGGCCGGAAGGCGACGACGGGGTACCCCGGGTCCCGCACCTCGACGCGCGGCATCGGAGCGCGCGCCTCCGCCCGGACGCTCACCTGCATCACGCCGAGCATCGGCCCTTCCTCGCGCGGCATGACTCGCTCGAAGGGCCCCAGCGCGCGGAGCCAGAAGCGCTCGTACTCCGCACGGCGCGCCGGGTCGCGAAGGACCTCGAATGCCTGCTTCGCGTGGCGGAAGCTGTCCGCGTCGCCGCCGGCGTCGGGGTGGTGCCGCTTCGCGACCTCGAGCCAGCGCTGCCGGATCATCTCGTCGGACGCGAGCGGCGGGACGCCGAGGATGCGATAGAGGTCGGTGCGGCGCCGCTCGGTCATCGTCGCATGGAGGACCGACGCGCGGTCGATCACGTATTCCGGGGTCACGCCGCGGCGGCGCGCGGTGCGGCATATCTCCCAGTAGTAGGACGAGCTGCGGCCGCGGGTCGCCTCGGTGAGGAGGTCGTAGAGGAAGAGCGCCTCGTCCTCCGCACCGGTGAAGAGATCCTCCGGCGCCGCGGCGTCGAGGATCTTGGAGAGGCCATCGAGGGCCGCGCGGCGGTTGCGTATCACGGTGAGCGATGCGACGAGCGGGGGAGGATGTACCAAAATCCTGCGACGGGCGGAAGGAAAATCGCTGCGTTTCCGTTTGCATTCGGCGAGCGCTTCGGGGAGACTCCGGCGCGATGACGTCCCGCGCCGCCGCCCGCCGAGCGCTCGGCAGCGCATGCGCGGTCCTCCTCCTCGTCCTCGCGCCGGCCGCGCTCCACGCCCAGCTCGCCCCGATCGACCAGCCCGGTGGAACAACGCGTCTCCGCGACCGGTACAAGGCGCCGCAGGGCTCGCAGCGTCTCGACGACAATCTCCGCAAGCTCCGCGGCGACGACCCGGAGGCGCGGCTCGAGGCGATCCGCGGTCTCGCCGAGGCGAACGACCCGAAGGCGACGGAGGCGCTCCTCGGCGCGGCAAGCGATCCGGACATGGCGATCCGCGTGAAGGCGATCGACACACTCGGTCAGATGAAGGCGAAGGAAGCCATTCCGCTGCTCGTCCAGCAGCTCTTCATGCGCGACACGGACCTCGGCACGAAGCGGCGCATCCTCGCTGCGCTCGGTAAGATCGGGGACCCGCGCGCGACGAAGCCCATCCTCGATTTCCTCGCCCGCGACGTCGACCTCGCGATCCGCGGCAACGCGATCTACGCGCTCGGGGACATTGGTGATCCGGCCGCGCTGCCGACGCTCGAAGCCCTCGCGAAGGACGCGAGCGATCCGTCCCTCCGCACCGTCGCCGCCGACGCCATCCGGCGGATCAACGACCGGCCGCCGCCCGATCTCCAGCCCCCGGCCCTCGCGATCGACCAGCGCGAGCGTCGGCCGGGCCGGCCGTGATCAGGCGCGGCGCTGGCTTCGCGCCGTCTGTTCGCGCAGGTGCTCGCGCAACGCTTCGGTGATGAAGGTGCGAAGGAGGCGCTCCTCCTGGAGGCACTGGAGGCGAACCCGTCGCCAGAGCTTCTTCGGAATGCGCGCGTTCAAGTTGACCAGCGGCTCGGTGTTGCGCGAGCTCGAACGTTCAGCCGCCACGCGCCCTCTCTAGCACGTGATCGCCACTCCCGATAGCCGGGTGCGCCGCTGGCACCCGCTCGGCGAAGCGGGTACTGTCGCGCCGACGCCGAGGTGGCGAAACTGGCAGACGCAGAGGACTCAAAATCCTCCGCCCGCGAGGGCGTAGGGGTTCGATTCCCCTCCTCGGCACTCGCGCTCGCATCCGCACTTCGCACTCACAGGCGCGGACGCGTGCCCGAACGGGCGTCGATGCGCGCCTCGAGCTTGGCGGTCTCGCGCGTCGCGCGGCGGAGCAGGCGTTCCATGAAACCGAGCTGGACGTTCATCGCGAGGAGGTCCTTGCACGTCTCCGCCCACGGCCCGCGCTCGGGCGCCGACGTGTCGGCCGGCTCGAGCGCCGCGAGATGCCGGGCGGCGTCGATCATTGCCTCGGAGGCGAGCTTGACGTGCAGGGCGAGCTCCAGCAGTCGGTTTCGCGGAATCTTCATGCCCATCGCCCTCCCCGTCCTCGCAGTGTCGGCCCGCATAGCAGAGCGCAGCCGGCGGTATCCACAGGGCGGGCGGAAAAAAAGCGTGCGTAACGCGGCGCACGGGGTCGTGTTTCGCCCGGCCTCGATGAAGCGGATGGTGCAGCGAGTCGCGATCTCCGGTGCGGCGGCGCTCGTGCTCTTCGCGACTCCAGCCGCCGCCCGCGTGCGCGTCTTCGTGGGCGCCGG
>DASRHG010000091.1:0-13777 GCA_035650655.1 Binatia bacterium
ACCGCCTACGGCATGACCGAGATCGGCGCGTGCGCGGCGGAGTCGTTCCTCGACTCGGACCTCGAGGTGCGAACGAGGATGAGCGGCTGGCCGCAGCACGGGTACGAGTTCCGGATCGTCGACCCGGCAACCGGCGCCACGCTCCCGCCGGGCGCGATCGGGGAGATCCTCGTCCGCGGCTACCACGTGACCCCGGGCTACTACCGGAAGCCCGAGGAGACCGCGGCCGCGATCGACGCCGAGGGCTGGTTCCACACCGGCGACTGCGGCCTCCTCCGCGCGGACGGCTGCCTCCGCTTCCTCGGCCGCTACAAGGACATGCTGAAGGTCGGGGGCGAGAACGTCGACCCGATCGAGGTCGAGCGCGTGCTCCTCGAGGACCGCCGGGTGGCGCAGGCCGCGGTCGTCGGCGCCCCCGACCCCCGCCTCGCCGAGGTGCCGGTCGCGTTCGTCGTCGCCGACGGGGCGCCGCCCCGCGGGGAGGAGCTGATCGCGGCCTGCCGGAAGCGTCTCGCGAGCTTCAAGGTGCCGCGCCGGATCGTCTTCGTCGACCGCCTCCCGATGACGGGGAGCGGCAAGGTGCAGAAGTACCTCCTGCGCGAGGAGGCCGCGCGGCTCGCCGGCGGCCGGGAAGGAGACGGGCGGTGAAGACCGCGGACTTCGCGACGCTCGAGATCGAGCGGCTGGGCGACGTGCCCCGGATCACGATCGCGCACCCGACGAGCCGGCTCGACGCGGTCGACGACCGCCTCCACCACGACTCGACGGCCCTCTTCGCGTCCTCCTCCCCGCCTTCGAGGGCGCGGGCCGCGCCCCCGCGGGGCCGACGGCCGCGACGCGCGTCGAGCACGTCGGCATCCGACGCCTGATGGAGGCCGTCGCCGAGAGCCTCGCGCGGGGGAACGCCGCCGGCGCGCGTGACGCCGTCTCGGCGTCGTTGGCCGTGCCCGCCACGCACCACCGGAAGGAGGAGCACGCGCTCTATCCCCCGACGCACCGGAGCGCGGGCGAGCGCGGGCGCTTGGCGCTCGTCCGCCGGATGCAGGCGCTCTCGCCATGGCGGCGTCGCAGGTGATGACGGAGCGCGCGCCGCGGGGTACGCTCGGCGCGATGGACGTGGTCGAAGCGTGGACGGCCGACCTCCGCGACGTGCTCGGGGGCGAAGCCCCCGTGGTCGCGGACGTGCGCGTGGGCGTGTTCTACACCGCGGCGCTCCTCGCGACGGGCGAGGCGGGCGTCGCGTTCACGCCGCGCGAGCTCGCCGAGACGGTCTGCTGCCCGCGGACGGCGGCCGCGGCGCCCCGCGCCGGCCGGCTCGCGGGCTCGCCCGCGTGGGCGCTCGCCGAGGAGGCGCTCGCCCCCGTCGCGCTCCGGCGCGCGGTCGGCGTCGCCGTGCTGAACGCGCTCTCGGCGCGCGCCGTCGACCGCGTGGGCCTCCCCGCCGGCCGGCTCCTCCCCGGCGCGGACGCGCTCGACGCCGCCGGCGTCGAGCCGACGGACTGCGTCGCCATGGTCGGCGCGTTCGTGCCCTTCATCAAGGCGCTCGAGGGCCGGGTACGGGACCTCCGGATCGTCGACAAGCACCCCGAGGCGCTCAAGCCCGACGAGCGCCCGCTCTGGCGCGCGCCGGCCGAGGCGGCGGAGACGCTCGCGGCGGCGAGCGTCGTGATCGTCACGGGCTCGGTGCTCGTCGAGGGCGGGCTCGACGCGCTCCTCGGCGCCGCGCGCGACGCGCGTGCGGTCGTCCTCGCCGGGCCGACGGCGCCCGTCTGGCCGCGTCCCTTCTTCGCGCGCGGCGTGGACGTGCTCGGCGGCATCCGCGTCCTCGACGGCGCCGCGCTCCTCCGCGTCGTCGGCGAGGGCGGCTCGGGGTACTTCTTCGACGGCGTCGCGGAGAAGGTCGCCGTCGTCCGCTGAGCGGCGGCCGCCCCTGCCGCGGCCGCGCGCCCGGCGATGGAACGGCGCGGCCCGCCGTCCGCGGGGGCCGAGGAGGTCCGATGGGACGGAGCGTCGCCGAGGTCGCGCCGACGCGGAAGGAGCTCCCGCGCGCGCCACGCCCCCCAGCTGGCTCTACACCTCGCCCGCGCGCGGTCCTCGACCCCTACCGCGACCGCGTGCTCGACGACCGATGGCGACGCCGCCCGAGTCTACACGTGTAGACTCTGGCATAGGGAAGCTAGCTAGAAGAGCTGGAGCTTCGGGTCGGCGACGAGCACGTCCGCCTCCGGGAGCCCGAGCTCCCGGCGCACGAGGTTCGTCCCCTGGACGAGCGACACGATCTTGTAGAACGCGACCCGCCGCGGGAGCCCCTCGCGCCCGAAGCCGCAGTCGGTGGAGACGACGAGCCGCTCCGGCGGCACGTACTCGAGCGCCTTGCGGATGAGGCTCGCGACCTGCTGGGGCGTCTCCACCTGGCAGTTCCGGTGGTCGATGACGCCGATCGCGAACTTCTTGTCCGTCTGCACGCGCTCGAGGTGCTTCAGGTCCGCGCCGCCCGTCGCCGCGGTCTCGAGCGTGATCACGTCGGCGTCGCACTGCACCATCCACTCGAGGCAGCGCTCGTAGCTCTGCACCTCGTCGTAGACGCGCTGCTGGCTCGGGTTCCCCCAGCAGGAGTGGTACCAGATCTCGGCGCGGACGCCCGCGACCTCGCGGTTGAAGGCGCCGATCCAGCGCTCCATCTCGCTCGTCTTCACGTGCGGGTCGAGCGCGGCGAAGTGGACGAGCGGGTCTTCGATCTGGATGATCGGGCAGCCCGCGTCGGCCACCTCGCGCAGCTCCTCGTTCATCACGTCGCAGAGCGCCGTGAGCAGCTCGTCGTCGTCCTCGTAGAAGCGGTTCGTCACGTAATACGAGAGGATCTGCGCGGAGATCGTCCCGAACTTGACGGGCTTCCGCGTGAGCCCCTGCGCGGCCTTCCAGATGCGCGCGTAGTCCATGTGGCCGCGCCCGAGCTTTCCCGTCGCGTACGGCCAGAGCGGCGCCCCCTGGATCTCCCGCATGAGCGTGCCGGGCGCCGCCTCGGCGACGCTCTTGAACTTCGTCGGGCCGCTCGCGCCCGAGAGGCCCTCCATGTGCTCGAGCGGATAGGCGATCCACGCCCGGCCGCCCACGTCGCGGTCGAAGCGGCAGTCGCCGTCGGTGAGGACGTCGAGCCCCGCGCGCGCCTGGTCGTTGAGAAAGCAGGTGAGCGCGTCGAAGTACTGATCCCGGAACGGCACGTGGTTGAGCATGTGGCTGAAGGGCCGTCCCCAGAGCGACTCCGTGTACCAGAAGGGTCGCGGGAGCGACCCGGTGATGGTCGTGACGAGCTTCCGATCGCGCGTGGCCCCGAGCATCCCTGCACCTCCTCGCCGGCGGGCGAGCGTCCGTGGATCGCGCGCCGCGTATCAACCTTCACGTCGGCAGGCAAGCAGCGCCCCGCTCTCCCCTCTCGCCGCGCGTCGTGCTAGGGGCGCTCCGCATGGCGAGCATCGTCGGCGCGGCGGTGAAGCGGGTGGAGGATCCGCGGTTCCTCACGGGCGCGACGCAGTACGTCGACGACGTGCGCCTCCCCGGCACGCTCGCGGTCGCGTTCGTCCGGAGCCCGCACGCGCGCGCGCGGATCCGCGGCATCGATGCGAGCCGCGCCGCGGCGCTCCCCGGCGTGGTCCGCGTCCTCCTCGGCGAGGAGGTGGCGCGGCGGACGAAGCCGCTCCGCCCGGTCGCGAAGGCCGGCACGTTCCCCGGCACGTTCAAGAGCTGCGCGGTGTCGGTGGTCGCCGTCGCCGAGGTCGGCTTCGTCGGCGAGATCGTCGCGGCGGTCGTCGCGGAGAGCCGCTACGTCGCCGAGGACGCCGCGGAGCTGGTCGAGGTCGACTGGGAGCCGCTCAAGCCGGTCGTCGACGCGGAGCGCGCGCTCGAGCCCGGGAGCCCGCTCGTCCACCCCGAATGGGGCGACAACGTGATGATGACGACGGGCGTCAAGGCGGGCGACCCGGACGGCGCCTTCGCGGCCGCCGACGTCGTCGTGAAGGCGCGCTTGCGCATGAACCGCCACTGCGCCTCCTCGATGGAGGGCCGGGCCGTGCTCGCCGCCGTCGACCGCGCGCGCGGGCAGCTGACGCTCTGGACCTCGAGCCAGTCCCCGCACGTGATCCGCACGCACCTCGCGCGCACGATCGGCCACCCCGAGCACCTGCTGCGCGTGATCGCGCCCGACGTCGGCGGCGGCTTCGGGCTCAAGGCGAACATCTTCCCGGAGGAGATCGTCTGCGCGCTCGCGGCGCTCGACCTCGGCCGCCCGGTCAAGTGGATCGAGGACCGGCGCGAGAACCTGACCGCGTCGTACCACGCGAAGGACATCGTCTCCTACGTCGAGCTGGCGGCGCGCCGGGACGGCACGATCCTCGGCCTCCGCGGCCGCTTCGTCGTCGACGCGGGCGCCGACATCGCCTGCCCGTGGACGCCGGCGGTGGAGCCCTTCCAGCTCGTCACGGCGCTCCCGGGTCCCTACAAGATCGCGAACGTCGAGACCTCGGCGGTCGCGGTCGCGACGAACACGTCGACGACGTCGCCCTACCGCGGCGTCGGCCTCCCCGCGGCGCAGTACGCGATCGACCACATCATCGACATGGCGGCCGCGGAGCTCGGCCTGGACCCCGCCGAGGTGCGGCGGCGGAACATCCTCACCAAGGACGAGTTCCCGTACACCGCCGCGACCGGCCTCGCGTACGACAGCGCGACGCCCAAGGAGACGCTCGAGCTGGCGCTCGCGAAGGTGGACTACGCGGGCTTCCGCCGCCGCCAGGCGGAGGCGCGCCGCGAGGGGCGCTGGCTCGGCATCGGCGTCTCGAGCCTCATGGAGATGACGGGGCTCGGCTGGGAGCTCTTCCGGCACTTCGGCCTCGACTGGCTCGACGGCGCAGGCGCCGACTCGGCGCACGTCCGCATGGACTCGAACGGCACGGTCACGCTGAGCGTCGGCACGCTGAGCCACGGCCAGGGCCACGCGACCGTCTACGCGCAGCTCGTCGCCGACACGCTCGGCATCCGGGTCGAGGACGTGACGCTCGTGCAGGGCGACACGCGCGTCACGCCGTTCGGCTGGGGGACGTGGGGCAGCCGGAGCACCGTCCAGGGCGGCGGCGCCGTGCTCGCCGCGTCGGGGCGGCTGCGCGAGAAGATCCTCCGCCTCGCCGGTCACATGCTGGAGGTCGCCCCGCAGGACCTGGAGCTCGCGGACGGCGCGGTCACCGTGAAGGGCGTGCCGACGAAGCGGCTCGCGCTCGCCGAGGTCGCGTACCGCGCCGTCTACGGCGCCGACGTGCCGCCCGACGAGGAGCCGGGGCTCGAGGCCGTCTGCCACTACAAGGGCCCGACGCCGTACGCGAACGCGACCCACGTCGCGGAGGTCGAGGTGGATCCGGAGACGGGCCGCGTCCAGCTCCTGCGCTACGTCGTGATCGAGGACTGCGGGCGCATGATCAACCCGATGATCGTCGAGGGCCAGCTCGCCGGCGGCATCGCGCAGGGCGTCGGCAACGTCCTCTTCGAGCACCTCCGCTACGACGAGGCGGGCCAGCCGCTCACGACCTCGTTCATGGACTACCTCCTCCCGACCGCCGCCGACGTGCCGCCGCTCGAGTTCGGGCACCTGGAGACGCCGAGCCCGCTCTCGGAGAGCGGGCTCAAGGGCATGGGCGAAGGCGGCGCCGTCGGCCCGCCCGCCGCGGTCGCGAACGCGATCGCCGACGCGCTGGCACCGCTCGGCGGCTGGCGGCCGATCGAGCGCCTGCCGGCGACGCCGGAGGTGGTGCGCGGGCAGGTGGCGGCGGCGCGCTGAGAGCCCCGGGGGTGGCGACATCCCCCTTCGAGAGCTGGATGCCGGAGACCGCACGAAATCGAGCCGGGCTCGTGTCGCCGAAGAGGCGACCTTCGCGTGCGGCGCGGGTGTCGGGGATGCTGGCGCTCACGCTGGCGGTCGACCCGCGGTTTCAGGCCGCCTGACGCTCGAGCGAAGCGCGGTCCAGCGAGGAAGCGAGCGAACGCCGTCGCGCGCTCGCTCACGCCACGCCGCGACGCTCCCGCCCGCGCCACGCGGCGCGCGCGCGCAGCCGCGCGAGCGCCGCCGCCGGCCCGAGCCCCGGCTCGCCCGCGAGCACCGCCGCGAGCATCCCCGACACGCGCGCGCACGCGAAGCTCGCGCCCCCCGCGACACCGGTGCCGCCCTCGCCGCCCGGGGCCGCGCCCAGGTCCGCGGGGTCGCCCGCCAGGTCCGACACCTCACCTGCGCCGCAGCGCGTGTCGCCCGAGACGCGCACGACACCGGGGTAGGACGCCGGGAAGACGGGCGCACCGCGCGCGGGCGTGGCCGCGACGAGGAGCACCCCCGCGGCGACGGCGCGCGCGCACGCGCCGCGGAGCACGTCGCGGTCGGCGCGGAGGCCGAAGCTGAGGTTCACGACGCGCGCGCCCGCGGCGACCGCCCAGTCGATCGCCGCCGCGACCGCCGCCGGCGGGGCGAGAAACGTCGTCCCGAACACCTGCGCGTCGAGGAGCGCCGCGTCCGGCGCGGCGGCGGCGACGAGGCGCGCGAGCGCCGTGCCGTGGCCGAGGGCGTCGTCGCCCGCGGGGCCGGCGACGACCGCGCCCGCCGCGTCGAGCGCGAAGGCGCGGCGGGCGCGGACGGCCGGGCCGTCCGCCGCGACGCCGCTGTCGACGAGCGCGACGGCGACCGGGGCGGTCATCGCGCCGCGCGCCGGACGGGCGGCGGCGCCGGCACCAGGCGCCCGGCCGCCACCTCGAGGACCATGTCGACGCCCGCGAGCGCCTCGGGACGGTGGCTCACGACGAGCCGCGTCCGGTCCGCGAACAGCCGGTCGATCGTGGCGCCGATCCGCGCCTGCGTCGCGATGTCGATCGCGGAGGTCGCCTCGTCCAGGACGAGCGCGAGCGGGTCCTGGAGGAGGGCCCGCGCGATCGCGATCCGCTGCCGCTCGCCGCCGGAGAGCGCCGTGCCGCGCGCGCCGACCTCGGCGTCGAGCCCCTCCGGGAGCCGCGCGAGGAGCTCGTCCAGCTCGGCGCGCGCCGCGGCGGCGCGGACGGCGGCGTCGTCGGCCTCGGGCGCGGCGTAGCGGATGTTGTCGGCGATCGTGCCGGTGAAGAGGACCGCGTCCTGGGCGACGACGGCGACGCGCCGGCGAAGCTCGGCGAGGTCGAGGTCGCGCACGTCGACCCCGTCGAGGAGCACCCGCCCCGCCGCCGGGTCGAAGTGCCGGTGCAGGAGGTCGACGAGCGTCGTCTTCCCCGCCCCCGACGCGCCGACGATCCCGGCCTTCGCCCCGGCGGGGATCGTCGCCGTGACGCCCGCCAGCACGTCGCCCTCGCGCCCCTCGTGCCGGAAGACGACGCCCTCGAAGCGGACCTCGCCCCGGGCGTCCGCGGGAAGGCGCCGCGGCGCCCCGGGCGGCGCGACGGCGGGCGCCTCGGCGAGCAGCTCCCCCACCCGCTCGAGCGACACGCGCGCACGGCGCGCCGCGACCCAGACGCCGAGGAGCGTCTGCACGGGCCCGGTCGCGCGCGCGAGGTACGCCGCGAACGCGACCAGCGTCCCGAGCGAGAGCCGCCCGGCGACGACCATCGCACCGCCGGCGAGCCAGACGACCGGCGCCGTGAGCGAGGTGAGGACGCCCGGGACGGCGGCGGCCGCGTAGCTCGCGAGCTGGAGCCGGAGGAGGTCGTCGAGGAAGCGGGCGTGGAGGGTCCGGAGCCGTTGCGTCTCGCGCGCCTCGGCGGCGACCGACTGCACGAGCTTCATCGCGGCGAGCGTGTCGACGAGGAAGGACGTGAGATCGCTCGCCCGCTCGCGGACCGGGCGCGCGAGGCGCTCGACGCGCCCGCGGAGCACGCGGAGCGCGGCGAGCTCGACGGGGAGGAGGACGAGCGCCACCAGCGAGAGCTGCCAGCTGAGCGACACCATGAACGCGACCGCCCCGGCGAGCACGATCGCGCCGTTCACGGACGCGAGCAGCGTGTCGACGGCGAAGCGCTGCACGTCGGCGACGTCGCCGTCGAGCCGCGCGACGAGGTCGCCCGTCCGCGCGCGGGCGTAGAACGCGGGCGAGAGGCGCGTCAAATGCCGGTAGACGGCCTCGCGGAGCGCGAACAGGACGCGCGCCGAGGTGGAGACGTAGAGCCACTGGTTCGCGGCGCCCGCGGCGGCGGCGAGGACGGCGAGCGCGGCGAGCGCGGCCGCGACGCGGAGCACGACGTCGAGCCGCCCCGCGAGGAGCCCCTCGTCGATGAGCGGGCGCGTGAGCCAGGGCTGGACGAGCGCGAGGCCCGAGGCCGCGAGCGAGAGCGCGAGCACGCCCGCGAGGCGCCGGCGCTCGGGCCACACGAAGCCCGCGAGCCAGGCGAGGTCGCGGCGGGCGGCCATCGCGCTCAGCGGCGGAGCATCCGCATCGTCGCGAGCGCCTGGTCGGCGCCCCCGGGGATCGGGATGCGCGCGAGGCGCTTCAATCCGTCAGCCGAGTAGACGCCGATGTCGCTCATCGTCTGCCCGACGTAGACCTCGCGCCCGTCGCTGGCGACGTTCACGTTGTAGTAGGTGTGGTCGAGGTCGATCCGCTTCACGATCTCGTTCGCGCGCCGGTCGAGCTTCGCGAGCGTCGTGTAGACGAGGAACGCCTCGTCGCGCCGGACGGGGCTCACGACGCCGGCGAAGACGACCGGGCCGTTCTCCTCGAACTCGCTCATCGCGACGTCGCCGCTCGCGAGGTCGATCGTGAGCAGGCCCGTGAGCGCGGCCGCGGGCTTCCCCTCGGCGTCGAGCTTCGCGACGGCGTACGGCGCGGCGAGGATGCCGCTCTGCTCCCACGTCGGCCAGACGTTCAGCACGTCGGGCTCGCCGAGGCCGTCGCGCGTGCGGTGGCGGACGGGGAACGTCTGGCGGACGGCCCCGGTCGCCGGGTCGAGCACCTGCACGTCCCAGCCGAGGGCGTAGAGCTTCGTCCCGTCCTTCGACCACGCGAGCTGCATGATGCGCCGCGCGGCGGGCAGCGTCCGCGCCGGCTCGGCGCCGACGCCGTCGGCCGTCCGGTAGACGGCGATCCGCGGGTCGAGCACGGTGTATTCGTTCGCGCCGAGGCGGGCCGGCACGAGGTAGACGGCCAGCTCCTTCCCGTCGGGCGACACGTCCATGCCGAACATCGCCTTCACGCGCTCGGTGGGTGTCGAGAGGTCGGCGCGGAAGACCTGCTTCCCGGTGTCGAGGTCGACGCCCGCGATGCTCTCCCAGCGGTTCACGACGACGTAGGCCACCTTCCCGTCGGGCGAGGGCGTGATGGAGAGCGGGCCGGGGCGGCCGGCGTCGGGGATGGTGAGCACGCGCGCGACCTGGCGCGCCTGCGTGTCGATGAGGACGAGCTTGTCGGGCTTGGCGCCCGCGAGGAGGTAGTCCTTCGCCCCGGCCGGGCCCGGGAGCGCGGCGAGCGCGACGGCGAGGACGGCGGCGAGGCGGGCCGTCATGCTACTTCTTCGGGAACACCGACCCGAGGACGCGCCAGTCGCGCTGCGCGGAGTCGGCGCCCTTGTTCCAGTCGGGGTACGTGTTGAGCGTGTCGGGGACCTGCGCCGGCCACCAGCACGGGTCGGAGCAGCCGTAGAGGTCCGCCTCCATCGGCTGGCAGAGGCTCGCGACGCCGCCGAGGAAGTCGACCTCCCAGCCGGGGTCGAAGACGCTCGAGCAGCCCGCGGGGACGGTCTGCATCGGCTGCACCTCGGCGGTGCGGCCGGCGTCGATCGCGCGCGCCTTGTCGTTGAGCGGCTTCAGGTGCTTCATGCGGGAGCCCTCCGGGGCTCGACGTGCCGGGCGAAGAAGCCCGGATTGCCTTCGAGGATGCGGACGTACGCGGCGATGCCGAAGTCGACCCACGCGCGCAGCAGATCACAGTAGTGTGCGACGGGTGCCAGCGGGTCGCCGTAGCGCGCGTACGACTCGTGGTAGCAGCCGCCCGCGCAGAGATGGCGGATGCGGCAGGTCTCGCACGGCCGGCCGGCGCGCTCCTGTGCGGCCAGGGCGAACGCGGCGAGGCGCTCGCGGTCGATGCCGCCGGCGACCGTGCCGAAGGTCGGGAGCGACGAGCCGGTGAAGCGGTGGCAGAGGTTCAGCCCGCCGTCGCCGTCGACCGCGAGCATGCCGACGCCGGCGCCGCACGGCAGCGCCTTCGCCATCCCGTGCGCGACGTCGGTCATGAGCTGGTGCATGTTCGAGAAGCCGAGGTTCTCGTCGCGGAGCGCGGCCGCGACGTAGTCCTCGCCGAGCCGCTGCATGCCCGCGAACACCTCCGCCAGCGCCGCCGCGTCGAGGCCGTGGGCGGCGCCGTCCCCCGCCGTCACCGGCGAGAAGCCGACCTCGAAGAAGCCGATCTCGTCGCGGAGGTGGCGGTGGATGCCGACGACGTCGGTCACGCCGGCCGTGAGCGTGACGCGCGCGCCGACCGGCCGCGAGCGGTAGCGGGCGAGGAGCCGCCGCGCGCGCGCGACGACGACGTCGTACGTCGGGCCGCCGCCGACCGTCCGGCGGTTCCGGTCGTGCAGCTCGCGCGGCCCGTCCATGCTGACGGTGAGGCCGAAGCGGTGGGCGTCGAGCCAGGCGATCACCTCGTCCGTCAGCAGCGTCCCGTTCGTCGTGAGCGTGAAGTCGACCGTCTTCCCGACCTCGTGCGCGCGGCGCTCGGCGTACGCGACGACCTCGCGGATGAGCGGCAGGTTCGTGAGCGGCTCGCCGCCGAAGAAGGCGAGGTTCACGCGGTGACGCTCCGCCGCCTCGCGGAGGAGGAGCTCGAACGCGTCGGCCGCGGTCGCGAGCGTCATCCGCTTCCCGGCCGCGGGCGTCGCGAGGTCCTCCTTGTAGCAGTAGGTGCAGGAGAGGTTGCAGCCGGTGTTGACGTTCAGCACGAGCGTCGCGAGCGGGAAGCGCTCGACCGGGACGGGCGGGCGCGACGGGGCCGAGGTGCCGGGCGGCCGGAGCGCCCCGAGCCCGACCAGCTCGCCGAGCGCCTCGGCGACCGCGTCCGGCGCCGCGCGGCGCTCGAAGTGCCGGGCGAGATCGAGCGGCCCGAGCACGTCGCGCGCGGCGAAGAGGTCGAGCACCTCCGCCGCGAGCGCGTCGAGCTCGAAGAGCGCGCTCGTCGGCACGTGGAAGAGGAGCCGGCGGCCGTCGGTCCGGACGGCGTGCACGACGTCGCGCGCGAGGGAGAGCCGGCCCTCCACGCTCAGAGGATCGGCGGGTCGTTCCATCGCTGCACGGTGACGATCAGGTGGCCGTCGGCCGCGAGCTTCCGCCCCGCGTCGTCCACGACGGCGTGCACGGCGAGGTCGCCGGCGTTGTTCGTCCGGAACTTCCGCTGCGGGTTCGGCCCGGCGCCGCTCGGGTGGAAGAGCCCGTTCGCGTCGATCCGCCCCGCGAACGCCGCGTCGCGCGCCTCGGCCGCCGCGGCGTTGAAGTTCGTGACCGACCACTGCGCGCGCATCGGACCGATGCGGACGTCGTCGGCCGTGCCCGGCTTCCCGTCGGCCCCGTTCAGGTACCCGACCGCCTCGAGCTGCGCCGGGAGCGCGGGCGTCTTGCCGTTCCCGCCGACGCGCGCGATCGCGAACGCCGGCTCGACGCGGACCGCGTCGACGCGCCGGAAGACCGTGAACGCGCCGGGCGCGCGCGTCTCGCCGACGGCAACGTCGCGCGGCCCATCGGGGGCGTCGGCCCCCGCGCGCACGACGACGCGGACGGTGTCGGGCGAGGCCGCGACCGTGCGGACGACCGCCACGCCGGGGCCGAAGTCCGGCGCGCCGGCGAGCCCCGTGCCGTGGATCGCGACCGTCGCGTCGCGGCCGGCGCGCACGTACCGCGGGACGACGGCGAGGATCGCGTGCCCGCCGTCGCGCACCCGAACGGCGCGGAGGTCCGTGCCGAGGGCGTCGTTGTCGACGGGGAAGCCGCGGCCCGTGAGCCCGTTGCCGTCGTCGTCGAGCGCCATCACCTGGCGGACGGTGCCGGCATCGCCCGCGAGCTCCGCGCGCCACTCGTAGCCGGTGTAGACGACGGCCTCGCCGCGGCTCTGCGTGCGCGTGCCGTCCGGGGTCGCGAGATCGAGCGCCACGTCGTAGCGGTCCCCGCCCTTCGCCGTGACCTTCATCGTGCCGGCGTAGTCGCCGGCGCCCGGGCGGTGGCCCGCGACGCGCCACGTCCCGGCGAGGTCGGGCGCCGCGTGCCCGCGCCAGCGCTGCCAGGCCTCGGCGTCGCGCGGATAGAGCTGCCCAAGGCGGTCGGGCAGCCGCGTCGAGGCGATCGCCCACCAGTCCTTGTCGCGGATGCCGCCCAGGTACTCGAGCGTCGGCCACTGCGCGAGGTGGAAGTGGACGAGCCGCCGCCAGTCGTCGGCGGTCCGGCGCTGGAGCGCGGTGCGGGCGAGCGAGTGGCACTTGCCGCAGAGCGTCCCGACGTCCTCGTCGTCCGCCGTCTCGAGGAGCGCGGGGCGCCGCTCGAGGACCGCACGGTGGGGACGCGCCTCCTCGGGCGCGAGGCCGCGCGTGTCGGCGAGGTGCTTCACGAGCGCCGCGCGCTCCGCCGGCGTCGTCTGCACGCCGTGGAGGAGCGTCATGCGGACGACCGTCATGTCCCAGCCCTCGGGCGTCCGCCGGCCGTCGTCGATGCGGCTGAGCGTCTTGCCGTCGCCCGCTTCGTGGCAGCCGGCGCACTTCTCGCGGAGAAGCTGCTCGCCCTCCGCGGCGCGTGCGGGGCGGCCGGCCGCCGCGACGCACGCGAGGGCGAGCACGACGATGCCGCGCACGCTCGCTCTTCGGACTCGCCCCGATGTCACCCGCGTCCCCAGCCACCGGCCGCCGCCGGCTTCCGCCCTATAGCCGCGTCCGCCTCGCGTGCGCAAGCCGCCCGGGCGCGAGGGGGCGCGGAGCGGTCCGGCCGCTCCGCGCCGCACGGTCAGTGCGTCTCGCCGCCCGCCGTCTCGGCCGGCATGCCCATTGAGGCGTGGTCGACGACGAAGAGCCACTTGCCGTTCTTCCGCTGGTAGATCTCGGTCGTGCGGAGGGTGTGCGTCTCCGTCTTCCCGCCCGCGCCGGTGGACGTCTCCTCCCAGTGCGCGCTGTTCACGACGTAGTCCTTCCCGAGGTAGCGGGCGTTCACCTTCTTCAAGGTGAGCTTCCCGTTCTTCATGGCCGCGACGAAGTCACGCACCATCGGCTCGAGCGTCTTCTTGTCGTACGACTCCTCGCCCTGGCCGGGCCAGATCACGTGCGCGTCGTCGGTGTAGAGCGCCAGGATGCCCGGTACGTCGCCCGCCTCGAGGTGCTTCACGAACGCGTCCTCGACGCTCCGCGAGACCTGCTCCGCCGACATCTCGGCCGCCGCGGCGGGCGCCGCCAGCGCGGCGACCAGTGCCAACACCATCCACTTCGTCGTCATGACGACCTCCTTCCGGGCGAGCCCGTTATCCGGGAGCGTGCCGGCGGGCAAGACCTGCCGCGTCAGCCGGGGAGGAGCCCCTCGCGCCGGAGCCACGCGAGCGCGCGCGCGATCGCATCGGCGCGGAGGCCGTGCGCGCGCGCGAACGCCGCGAGCGCGCGCGCGCCGCCGCGGCCGTCGTGCGCGGCGGCGCGGAGGAGCGGCGCGACGGGCACGCCGTCGACGCGCCAGACGCCGCGCGGCCGTGCCGCGGTCACGACGACCTCACGCCGCACGATCCAGCCGTCCTCGACGCCGGGCCGCGCGGCGACG
>DASRHG010000092.1:0-28472 GCA_035650655.1 Binatia bacterium
AACTTGTCCGCGCCGCAGACGTTCCAATGCCGCGCGCCGAGGTGCTCGGACGCCTTGTAGCCGTTCCAGATCGCGCCGTTGTAGCCGAAGTGGTTGAGCGTATCGATGTGCGTCCCGCAGTGCGTGTACATCGAGATCGCGTCGCCGGAGTACGACAGGTACTTCTCCGGGGACTGCTCGACGCCGACCGGGTTGTCGACGAGCGAACCCTGCGGCGTGTGGGTCATCCAGATCTGGTACGGCGGGTCGCCGAGCATGTCCCACGACGGCATCCCGATGAAGTAGTCTACCGAGAGGTCGATGATCTTCGATCCGTCGACGCGCTCCATGACCGCGCGCCGCGACGCCGGCGTGATCTCGTTCAGGCGTCCGATCTCGTCCTTCGGACCGTACGGGCTCTTCGAGTTCTCGTACTTCATCGCTTCACCCCCCCTTGTCGTGCAGGACACCGCATGTTCACACCGAGGGCAACACGAAGCGTGCCAGCGGCGCGGCGCGCGAGCGCGGCCCGCGGCCGCGGGCGACGGACGAGAATTCGGGACTTGGGACTCCGAGGAGTCGTCGATCTCCGATATTTCGTACGCAGTGCGCATGGAGTTCGCGCTTGACAACCTTCGCGGTTTGGCGGTACCCGGCGAGGCACGGAACTCCGTAGATGAACCGACCGCCGGGTCGGGCTTCAGGGGTCTCGGGCGGTCGGGCTGCGACGGGGTGTGATCGCCGCCTGCAGACGGGAGCGGGCACGATCGGTAAGCACAAAGGCGACGGAGGGCTCGCGCGGATGCGTCGGCCGACGCGGGGTGCGTCCGCGCTTCCGCGGCGACGCACCGCGCCGAGGCCGGCCCCGCCGCGCGTTGGCGCCGGCGTCCCGGGGGGCGAGGGCGCGCCGCGGCGTCGGGGGGCAGGCTCGCGAGGGAGGAGCCGCGCGTGAGGATGGGTGAATCCACGACGGCGGGAAGCGGCGCGGAGGCGCGTCCCCAGGACGCGGCGGAGACCGCGCGCGCGCTCCCCCGCCCGCACCTCGATCCACACGCGGTCCTGCTCGAGATCGCGAACCTGCTCGCGACGAAGCTCGACCCGAACGTGCTGTTCGAGACGATCGCGCAGGTCCTCCGCCGGTTCTTCAACATCGACCGCGCGAGCCTCGTCATCTACGACCCCGACCGGGACGCCTTCGAGCTGATCGCGCTCGCGCTCCAGGAGGAAAGCAGCCTCGGCAAGGGGCGCTCGATCCCCCGCGTCGGGAGCCGGGTCGGCACGGTCTTCGACTCGCAGCGGCCCTACCACTCGCGCCTGGGGGACTCCGGGTTCTTCGAGGACCCGCCCCTCGTCCGTGAGGGGATGCAGACGTCTCTCTCGATTCCGATGATCGTCGAGGGGCGGGCCGTCGGGACGTTCAACGTCGACACCCGGCGCGTCGCCGCGATCGGCGAGTTCGACCTGGACCTCCTGACGAAGGTCGCCAACCAGATCGGGATCGCCGTCGTGAACTCGCGGACGTTCCAGACGATGCGCCGGACGACCGAGGGGCTCCAGCGCGAGAACGCGAACCTGCTGCGCCTCATCCAGCCGCCCGACGACTGCGCCCATCTCCTGCTCAACTGTCCGTCGCTCCGCGGCTCGATCGACCGTCTGATGACGCTCGCGAAGGTCGACGCGACCGTGCTCGTCACCGGAGAGACGGGGACCGGCAAGGGCGTCCTCGCGCGCACGCTGCACGGCTGGAGCGCGCGGCGGCACCGCCCGTTCGTCAAGTGCGACTGCGCCGCGCTCACGCCGACGCTCGTCGAGAGCGAGCTGTTCGGGCACGAGAAGGGCGCCTTCACGGGGGCCCACTCGCGGCGCATCGGCCGCTTCGAGCTGGCCCACGGCGGCACGCTCTTCCTCGACGAGGTCGGCGAGCTGCCCCTCGAGACGCAGGCGAAGCTGCTCGGCGTGCTCGAGGATCGGCAGCTCCAGCGGGTCGGCGGGTCGGAGACGATCTCCGTCGACATCCGGGTCATCGCGGCGACGAACCGCGACCTCCAGGCCGAGGTCGCCGCCGGACGCTTCCGCGAGGATCTCTTCTACCGGCTGAACGTGCTGAGCGTGCATCTCCGCCCGCTGCGCGAACGGCCCGAAGACATCCGGCCGCTCGCCGAGCACGTCGTCCGCGCGTGCAATCGGGCGCTCGGACGGCGGGTGACGGAGATCGCGCCTTCGGCGCTCGACGCGCTCGCGAGCTACTCGTGGCCGGGGAACATCCGCGAGCTGCAGAACGTGATCGAGCGCGCGATGCTCCTGAACGAGGGCCCGGCGCTGACGATCGGACGCGACGTGCTCGGACCGGAGCCGGCGCCGCCGACGCCCGCCGCGCCCGCCCCGGCACGCCACCTGACGCTCGCCGAGGTGGAGACGCGCCACATCCTCGAGGTCCTGAACGACACCAAGTGGCGCGTCGCGGGGCCGCACGGGGCGGCGAAGATCCTGGGCCTCCATCCGAACACGCTCCGAAGCCTCATGGAGCGCCTCGGCATCCGTCGCGAGCGCGGCATCGGCGCGCGAGGGACCGCGGGCGAATCGGCGCCCGTAGGGGCGAGCGGGCTCCGCGAGGACCGCTGAGCCCGGCCCGCGTCGGAGCGTTCCGAGATATCAAAAAACGACGATATCTCGGACCGGCGCCGCACGACATCTCGTCACGCCGATCCGCGAAAAAGCGGCCGGGCCGGTGGCACGCTTCGTGTTGGGGCGGTGTATGACCGGGTCGGGGTTCGCCTGGCGCTCGCACGGCGCGTACCGCACGGCGAGCAACGTCCGGCGCTTCATGGACCGCCACGGCCTCCCCGACTATGCCTCCCTCCTCGCACGCGCGAACGGCGACGTCGCGTGGTTCTGGCAGGCGGCGCTGGAGGACCTCGGCGTCGCCTGGTACCGGCCCTTCGACCGGGTGATGGACGACTCGCGGGGGATCGCGTGGACGCGCTGGTTCCTCGGCGGGCGGACGAACATCGTCCTCAACTGCCTCGACCGCCACGCGACGGGCCCGCGCGCGGAGCGGCCGGCGGTCGTGTGCGAGAGCGAGGACGGCGCCGTGCGGAGCCTCGGGTACGCGGAGCTCCACGCCGCGGTGTCGCGCTTCGCGGCCGGGCTCCGCGCGCTCGGCGTCGGCCCGGGTGATCGCGTCGGTCTCTACCTGCCGATCGGCGTCGAGGCGGTCGTGGCACTCTTCGCGTGTCTCAAGCTGGGCGCGGTCGCCGTGCCAACCTTCTCGGGGTTCGGCGCCGAGGCGCTCGCGGCGCGCCTCGCCGACGCCGAGGCGAAGGTCCTCTGCACGGCCGACGGCGGGCGCCGGCGCGGGCGCCCGGTGCCGACCAAGGCCGAGGCCGACCGCGCGGTGGCGATGGCGCCGTCCGTCCGGACGGTCGTCGTCGCGCGCCGGACGGGCGACCACGTCCCCTGGACGCCCGGGCGGGACGTGTGGTTCGAGGACGTCGGGCGCGACGCGGCGGACCGCCTCACGACCGAGCCGCTCGACGCCGAGGCCTGGGCGATGATCCTCTACACGTCGGGCACCACCGGGCGACCGAAGGGGACGATCGCGACGCACGCGGGCTGCCTCGCGCAGGTCGCGAAGGAGATCGCGTACTACTTCGACCTCCGTCCGGACGACCGGCTCTTCTGGCTCACGGACATCGGCTGGATGATGGGCCCGTGGGAGCTCATCGGGACCGCCTTCTTCGGCGCGACCGTCGTGCTCTACGACGGTGCGCCGGACTTTCCCGACCCCGACCGCCTCCTCGCGCTCGTCGAGCGCCACCGGCCGACCCACTTCGGCATCTCGCCGACGGCCGTCCGGATGCTCATGCGCGCCGGCGACGACGGCCCCGCGCGCCGCGACCTCTCCTCGCTCCGCGTCCTCGCGTCCAGCGGCGAGCCGTGGGACCCCGCGTCGTGGGAGTGGTTCTTCGATCGCGTCGGCAGGCGCCGCCTCCCCATCATCAACTTCTCCGGCGGGACCGAGCTGATGGGCGGGCTCGTCGCGCCCCTCCCGATCATGGACCTGAAGCCGTGCTCCGTCGGCGGCCCCGGTCTCGGCATGGACGTCGACATCGTGGACGACGCCGGGCGGCCGGTGCGCGAGGGCATCGGCCATCTCGTGTGCCGCAAGCCGGCCCCGTCGATGACGAAGGGCTTCCTCGGCGACCCGGCGCGCTACCTCGAGACGTACTTCGGCCGCTGGCCCGACGTCTGGTACCACGGCGACTGGGCGAGCCGGGACGCGGACGGCCAGTGGTTCCTCCACGGCCGCTCCGACGACACGATCAAGGTGGCGGGCAAACGGACGGGCCCCGCGGAGGTGGAATCCGCGCTCGTCGCGCACGAGGCGGTCAGCGAGGCCGCTGCGGTCGGCGTGCCGGACCCCGTGAAGGGCGAGGCGATCGTCTGCTTCGTCGTGCTCCGCGCCGGGACGTCGCTCGACGACGCGCTCCGCACGGCGCTCGCCGACCGGGTGGCCGCGGCGCTCGGGAAGACGCATCGCCCCGCCGACGTGCGGGCGGTCCCGACGCTCCCGAAGACCCGTTCGGGGAAGATACTGCGCGGCGCGATCCGCCGCCGCTACCTCGGCGAGGACCCGGGCGACCTCTCCTCGATCGAGGACCCGGCGGCGCTCGCCGCGATCCCGTCACGCGAGGTGAGGACCACATGAGCGGCAAGTACTACGAGGAACTCGAGGTCGGCATGCGGTTCCAGCACGAGCCGGGACGTACGCTCGCCGAGTACGACAACATCCTCTTCTGCGCCCTGACCCACAACCCGGCGCCCCTCCATCTCGACGCCGAGTTCGCGCGGACGTCCGAATTCGGCCGCCCGCTCGTCAACAGCCTCTTCACCCTCGGGCTCCTGGTCGGCCTCTCCGTCCACGACACGACGCTCGGGACCACGATCGCGAACCTCGGCTTCGAGCAGGTCGAGTTTCCCGCACCGCTCTTCCCCGGCGACACGTTCTACGCCGAGACCGAGGTCGTCGCGCGGCGCGAGTCGAAGTCGCGGCCCGACGCCGGGATCGTCACCTTCGAGCACCGCGGCCGCAACCAGCGCGGCGAGCTCGTCGTCCGCTGCCGCCGCGCGGCCTTCATGAAGAAGCGGCCGGCGCCGTGAAGCCGATGGCGTTCCGGCGGCGCTGCCTCCTCTTCGTGCCCGGCGACAGCGAGCGCAAGATCGCGCACGCGCTCCGGCTTCCCGTCGACGGCCTCGTCTTCGACCTCGAGGACGCGGTTGCGCCGGGCGCCAAGGCCGCGGCGCGGCGCACGGTCTCGGCGGCGCTCCCCGCCGTCCCGCCCGGATGCGAGCGCGTCGTCCGCGTGAACGCCGTCGCGACCGGCCTCGCGACCGAGGACGTGCGAGGAACGATGGCGGGCCGCCCGGACGCGTACATGCTGCCGAAGGTGAGGGACCCGACGGAGATCGTCGCCGTCGCCCGGGCGATCGCGGAGGCGGAGGCGGCCCACGGCCTCCCGGCGGGCCAGGTGCGCCTCGTCGTGATCGGCACGGAGACCGCCGCGGGCGTGCTCGCGATCCGCGAGCTCGCGCGCGCCCACCCCCGGGTGAACGGCCTCCTCTGGGGCTCCGAGGACCTCTCGGCCGACATCGGCGCGCGCCGCACGCACGGACCCGACGGGCGCCTGCTCGACGTGTTCGCCCACGCGCGCTCCGTCGCGCTGCTCGCCGCCGCCGCGGCGCGGATCGACGCTTTCGACATGCCGTACCTCCGCATCGGCGACACGGCCGGGCTCCGCCGCGAGGCCGAGGAGAGCGCCGCCATGGGGTTCGTCGGGAAGCTCGCGATCCACCCGGAGCAGATCGCGCCGATCGTCGAGGCGTTCACGCCGGCGGGCGAGGAGGTGGACGCCGCGCACGCCATGCTCGCGGCGTGGGAGGCCGCCGGGCGGCCCGGCACGTTCGCACACGCCGGCGAAATGGTCGACGCGCCGATGCTCGCCCGCGCCCGGCGCATCGTGGGGGGCATGCACGCCACGGGGAGGGGGACATGAAGTACGTCGGTCGATCGGTCCCGTCGCTCACCAACCGCGTCCTCGCCGCCGGCAAGGGCACGTTCGTCGCCGACCTCGAGCTTCCGAACGTCGCGCACCTGGCGATCCTCCGGAGCGACCACGGGCACGCGCGTATCCGCTCGATCGACACGCGCGCCGCCGCAGCCGAGCCGGGCGTCCTGTGCGTCCTCACCGGCGCCGACGTGCGGAAGGCCATGAAGCCGGTGCCCTGGGCGTCCGATCCCGCCTCCATCGGCGGGCACACCGTCGACGTCTACCCGCTCGCCGCCGACCGCGTCCGCTACGCCGGCGAGCCCGTCGTCGCCGTGGTGGCGGAGGATCGCTACGTCGCCTCCGAGGCGCTCCGCCGGGTCGAGGTCGACTACGAGCCGCTCCCCGCGGTGACCGACGCCGTCGCGGGGCTCGACGACCGCGGGCCGCTCGTCGAGCCCGCGTGGGGCACGAACGTGCTCCTGCGCAAGACCTTCACGCGCGGCGACGTCGCGACGGCGCTCGCCGCGGCCGACGGCGTCGTCGAGGGCACCGTGAAGACGCACCGCTACGCCGCGGTCCCGCTCGAGCCCCGCGCGTACGCCGCGTCCTACGAGCCGTTCACGCGGAAGCTCACGGTGTGGTCCTCGACCCAGAACCCGCATCCGCTCCGCGGCTTCATCGCCGAGGCGCTCGGCATGCCCGACACCGACGTCCGCGTCATCCAGCCGAACGTCGGCGGCGGGTTCGGCGAGAAGGTGCCGCCCTTCCCCGAGGAGATCCTCGTCGCCCATCTCAGCCGGCGGCTCGAGCGGCCCATCCGCTGGGTCGAGGAGCGGACGGAGCATCTCGCCGCGGGCGGGCACGCGCGCGAGGAGACGCTCGCCTTCACCGCCGGCTACCGGAAGGACGGCACCGTCGTGGCGCTCCGGGCGCGCGTCGTCGCCGACGTCGGCGCGCCGACCGGCCTCTGCGGGTGGGCGATGTCGTTCGTGAGCGCGTTCTGCATCCCGGGCCCGTACCGGATCGACGACTGCGAGGTCGAGCTCTACTCGGTCGTCACGAACAAGTGTCCGTGGAACGGCTACCGCGCGTTCGGCAAGGAGGCGGCCGCGTACCTGATGGACCGGGTCATGGACAAGGTGGCCGCCGCCACCGGCCGCGACCGCGCCGAGGTCCGCCTCCGGAACTTCCTCCCGCCGTCCGCCTTCCCGTTCGAGCAGGTCTCCGGCGCGGTGCTCGACAGCGGCGACTACGCGCGCGTGCTGCGCGACGTGCTCGAGCGCATCGACTACGCCGGCTTCCCCGAGCGCCAGGCCGAGGCGCGGCGCGCCGGGAAGCTCCTCGGCCTCGGCATCGGCTTCGAGCTCACGCCCGAGGGCGGCGCCGTGCCGCGCTCGCGCGTCATCCAGGGCTACGACGGGACGAGCGTCCGGATGAGCCCCGAGGGCCGCGTCACGGTGCTGACCGGCGTCACGTCGCCGGGCTCGGGGAACGAGACCGCGATCGCGCAGATCGTCGCCGACGAGCTGGGCGTCGAGCTCGACGCCGTGCAGGTGGTCCAGGGCGACACCGACGTGTGCCCCTACGGGCTCGGGAACTACAGCTCCCGGAGCATCATGATGGGCGGCTCCGCCGCCGCCCTCGCCGCGGCCGACCTCCGGAAGAAGCTCCTCGCCGTCGCCGCGAAGATGCTCGAGGTGTCGGCCGAGGACCTCGAGGCCGAGGGCGGGCGCATCCGGCTCCGCGGCGCGCCGCAGCGGTTCGTGCCGATCCGCGACGTGGCGGGCGAGATCTACCGCCACACGTACGGCCCCGCCGCCGAGGACGTCGAGCCCGGTCTCGAGTCGACGCGCTACAGCCGGATCGGGAACCTCCACCACCAGCCCGAGCGCCAGAACGGGCATTTCAGCATGTACCCGACGTGGCCGTACGCCGCGTGCGGGCTCGAGGTGGAGGTCGACCCCGACACGGGCTACGTGAAGCTCCGCCGCTGCGTCTTCGTCCACGACTGCGGGACGGTCGTGAACCCCGGGCTCGTCGACGCGAACGTCCACGGCGGGCTCGCGCAGGGGCTCGGCGGCGTGATGTTCGAGCGGCTCGTGTACGACGACGCGGGTCAGTTCCTCACCGCGACGCTCATGGACTACACGCTGCCGACCGCGGACGACCTCGTGAAGTTCGAGGTCGCCCACCGCTGCACGCCCTCGCCCTTCACCGCGCTCGGGACGAAGGGCGCGGGCGAGTCCGGCGTCGGCGCGCCGCTCGGCGCGATGGTGCAGGCGGTCGAGAACGCGCTCGCCGACCGGGGCGTCGTGATCGACGAGACGCCCGTCACCCCGGATCGCGTGTGGAAGGCGATCCACCGGAAGGACGGAACGGCAAAGGAGGGGCAGTGATGGACTTCGGCATCCTCGTGGAGTGCAACCCCGATGCCCCCGCGATCGCGAAGCTCGCGGAGGCGAACGGCTTCAAGAGCTTCTTCATCATCGACTCGCACGTCGGCTGGCGCGAGGTGTACCCGTACCTGACGCTCTGCGCGCGCGAGACCTCCCGCATCCGGATCGGGACGCTCGTGACGAACCCCGTGACGCGCCACCCGACCGTGACCGCGAGCGCGTTCGCGACGCTCAACGAGATCTCGAACGGCCGCATGGTGCTCGGCATCGCAAAGGGCGACTCGGCGACGCGCGTGATCGGCGAGCGCCAGGCGACGATGGCCGAGTTCCGGAACGGCGTGCGGCTGATCCAGCGGCTCATGAACGGCGAGACCGTCGAGTACACGCCGAAGACGCCGGACAAGGCGAAATGGCTCGCGCAGGCCGGCGGCAAGCCGATCGAGACGCGCTTCCACTGGTACGAGCCGCCGGGGAGGATCCCGACCTACATCGGCGGCTACGGCCCGAAGACGCTCCACTTCGCGGGCGAGGGCGCCGACGCGGTCGTCATCCAGGCGCCGCATCCGAGCGCGGTCCAGTGGTCGCTCGGCCACGCGTTCGAGGGGGCGAAGGGCGCCGGGCGCGACCCGAAGACGCTCCGCATCGTCGTCTCCGGACCGATCGGCGTGAACGACGACATGAAGAAGGCGACCGATGACCTGCGCTGGTTCGTGCAGGCCGTCTGGAACCACTCGGCCCACCTGCTGGAGCACTACCAGAAGTCCGAGCTGCCCGAGGCGCTCGTCACGGGGCTTCCTGCCGACTTCCATAGCGACTACAGCGAGCACATCGTCCGCGACGCCGAGGAGCTGAAGCAGGTGCCGGATCGCGCGGTCGACCTGCTCACGGTGATCGGCCCGGCGGACCGGTGCGTCGAGCGGCTCGAGCAGCTCGCCGCGATGGGCGCCAGCGAGTTCATCCACTACGCGCTCGGCGCGCTGTCCAAGGCGGAGATCGACGAATCGATCCGGACGATCGGCAAGCACATCATCCCCCGGATGCAGTGACGCCGGAGGCCGCGCATGGATTTCGACCTGACGGAGGACCAGCGGGCGATCGAGGAAGCGGCGCGGCGCTTCTGCGAGCGGGAGATCGCCCCGCACGCGCGGGCCTGGGAGCGCGAGGGCCGGGTCCCGCGCGCGGTCCTCCGGGCGATGGGCGCGGCCGGCTTCTTCGGCTGCGGCTTCCCGGCCGCGTGTGGCGGCACGGAGGCCGGCTTCGTCGCCCAGTCGATCGTGATCGAGACGTTCACGGCGGCGCACCTGGGCGTCGGGTACGTCTTCAACGTGCAGGCGATGCTCGTGCCGCTCGCGATCTACGACTTCGGCTCGGACGCGCAGCGGCGGGCGTGGCTCCCCCGCCTCCTCGCCGGCGAGGCGACGGGGTGCTTCTCGCTGACCGAGCCCGACGCCGGCTCCGACGCGGCCGCGATCCGGACGCGCGCCGTCCGCGACGGCGACCGGTGGGTGCTGAACGGCCGGAAGATGTGGGCGACGTTCGGCGATGTCGCCGACGTGACGGTGCTCTTCGCGCGAACGACGCCCGAGGGCGGCCACCGCGGCCTCGGTGCCTTCCTCGTCGAGAAGGACGTGCCCGGGGTGACGCGGACGGTGATCCCGTCCACGGTCGGGAGCCGCTGCGTCCACTCGGTCGAGATCGCGCTCGAGGACGCCGTCGTGCCGGACGCCGCCCGGCTCGGCGAGGAGCGGGGCGGGTTCCAGATCGCGATGCGGCTCCTCGACTACGGCCGTATCACCGTCGGCTCGCGCTGCCTCGGCATCGCGCAGCGCTGCCTCGACGCGAGCCGCCGCTACGCGACGGAGCGGCAGGCGTTCGGGCAGCCGATCGGGCGCTTCCAGATGGTGCAGGACGCGATCGCCCGCGCGGCGGTCGCGACCGAGGCGGCGCGCCTCCTCGTCCGGCGCGCCGCCTTCCTCGCCGACCGGGGCCGCCCCTTCAGCCGAGAGGCGGCGTACGGGAAGTACGCGGCGGCGGAGGCGGCCGTCGACGCCGCGCGCACCGCGATGGACGTGCACGGCGGGATGGCGTTCTCGGAGGAGTTCGCGATCGGCGACTGGCTCATGGCGGCGACCATGATGCGGACCGGCGAGGGGCACGCGAACATCCAGAAGCTGCTCATCGCCGAGGATTTTCTCGGCTACAAGGACGCGAACCGCCACGCGCCGGCGCCGCCCCGCTTCTGACGATGGACTGCGTGCGCGTCGTCGACGTCTCGCCCTTCATGCCGGGCCACTACGCCTCGACGCTGCTCGGCGAGCTCGGCGCCGAGGTGATCCAGGTGGAGCCGCCGGGCGGCCTCCCCGCGCGGCGGCTCGCGGGGCTCTTCGAGTCGACGTGCCGGAACCGCCGGAGCGTCGTGCTCGATCTCAAGACCGCGTTCGGGCGCGAGGCGTTCCACCGCCTGGCGGACACGGCCGACGTCGTCATCGAGGGGTTCCGCCCCGGCGTCGCGGCGCGGCTCGGCATCGACGCCGAGACGCTCTCGGCGCGGAACCGCCGGCTCGTCTACTGCTCGATCTCGGGCTTCGGGCAGGCGGGGCCGCTCCGCGACCGGATGGGGCACGACACGAACTACGTCGCGATGAGCGGCGGGCTCGCCGTCTTCGAAGACCCCGCCGGGCCGCGGCCGTTCGGGCTCCCGGTCGGCGACCTGACGGCGAGCCTCCACGCCGTCGTCGGCATCCTGGCCGCCCTCCTCGAGCGGACGACGACCGGCCGCGGCCGCGTCCTCGACGTCGCGATCGCGGACGGCCCGCTCTCGTTCGCCGTCCCGCGGATGGCGGAGCTCGCCGTCACGGGGCGCCTCCCCCGCCGCGGCGTCGCGCGCGGCGTCTTCGCGACGGGCGACGGCCGGTTCCTCACGACCGGCATCGTCGAGGACCACGCCTGGGCGGCGCTCTGCCGCGGCCTCGACCGCCCCGACCTCGCCGAGGACCCGCGCTTCCGCACCTTCGCCGACCGGGACGCACGGGCCGCCGAGCTGGAGGCTCTCCTCGCGGAGATCTTCCGCACGCGGACGCTCGCCGAGTGGGCGGCGCGCCTCGACGGGAGCCGCTGCTCGTGGGCGCCCGTCCGGAGCCTTCCCGAGGCGTTCGCGGACCCGCAGGTCGCTGCGCGCGGCCTCGTCCGCTCCCTCGCCGTCGGCGGGCGGACGCTCCCCGTGATGACGCTTCCCGTGAAGGGCCTCGACCCCGCGCCCGCGCCAGCGCCTCCGCCCCGCGCGGGCGAGCACACCGCCGAGGTGCTGGCCGAGCTCGGCTACACGGACGCGGAGCTGGACGCGCTCGCGGCCGAGACGCGCCGGCCATGACCGCCGACCCGAAGCCGCTCTCCGACGTGACGGTCCTCGACCTGACGCAGGCGTGGGCCGGCCCCTACTGCACGATGATGCTCGCCGACGCGGGCGCCCGCGTCGTGAAGGTCGAGCCGCCGGGCACGGGCGACCACGTGCGGAAGTGGACGGTCGCCGCGTCGAAGGGCGAGAGCCCGCACTTCATCGCGGTCAACCGGAACAAGCGGAGCCTCACGCTCAACCTGAAGGACCCGCGCGGGCGCGCGCTGCTGCTGCGCCTGGCGGCCCGGAGCGACGTGCTGGTCGAGAACTTCCGGCCCGGCGTCATGCGCCGCTTCGGGCTCGACTACGACGCTCTCCGCGCGGTCGCGCCGGCGATCGTCTACTGCTCGATCTCCGGCTTCGGGCAGACGGGCCCCTACGCTGAGCACGCCGCCTACGACCTCGTCATCCAGGCGGCCGGCGGCGCGATGAGCGTCACCGGCGAGGAGGGCGGGCGCCCCCTCAAGCCCGGCATCCCGCAGGCGGACGTCATGGGCGGGCTCGCGGCCGCGTTCACGATCATGGCGGCGCTCCACGGGCGGGCCCGGGACGGCCGCGGGCGCCGCCTCGACCTCGCCATGCTGGACATGCAAGTGTCGGCCATGGGGTTCCACGTGGTGTCCTACGCGCTCTCGGGCGAGGTCCCGCGCCCGATGGGCGCGAAGCACCCGCTCCTCGCCCCGTACGAGGCGTTCCGGACCGCCACCGACGAGATCGCGATCGGCATCGCGAACGACGACCACTGGCGGCGCCTCTGCGAGACGCTCGGCCTCGAGGACGAGCCGCGCTTGTCGACGAACGCCGGCCGCGTCGCGCACCGCGAGGAGCTCGCGCGGCGCATCGAGGAGGTCGTGCGGATGCGCCCGGCGGAGGCTTGGACGGCCGAGCTCACCGCGCGCGGGATCCCGTGCGCGCGCATCAACGACGTCCCGCACCTCGTGGACGACCCGCAGATCCGCCACCGGCGGATGATCCAGACGCTCGAGCACCCGACGCTCGGCCGGATGCTCGTGCCCGGCGTCCCGTGGAAGCTCGTGCCGACGGAGGAGGAGCCGGCGCCGACGCCGCCGCCGTCGCTCGGGCAGCACACGGACGCGATTCTCGCCGAGCTCGGCTGCTCCGACGCCGAGATCGCGGCACTCCGAGGCGACGGCGTCGTCTGAGCAAGGAGGAGACGATGGCGACCGACTGGCGAAAGGACCTGGAGAAGCTGCCCGACTTCGGGCCCGAGTTCACGCTCGCACCGGCCCGGACGGCGCTCGTGTTGATCGACATGCAGTACCTCGACGCGCACCCCGACTACGGCCTGGGGAAGGTGCTGCGGGAGCGCTACCCGGAGGCGGCGGGCTACTTCTGCGATCGCCTCGCAAAAACCGTGATCCCGAACCAGCGCCGCCTGCTCGCCGCCTTCCGTGACGCGCGGCTTCGCATCGTCCACCTGACCGTCGGCGCGCACCTCCCCGACAACAGCGACTTCGTACCGCTCCGGCGCGAGGCGGACGAGCGGGTCGAGCGCGAGACGGGAAAGAAGCCCGTCTGCTACCCGATGGGCACGTTCGAGCACGGCATCCTGCCCGAGGTGGCGCCCCGGCCGGGCGAGCTCGTCCTGAACAAGGTGTCGCGGAGCGCGTTCACCTCGACGGGGCTCGACCAGATCCTCCGCAACATGGGCGTCGACCACCTGCTCGTCACCGGCGTGATGACGAACTCGTGCGTCGAGATGACCGCGCGCGACGCCGCCGACCGCGGCTACAAGACGGTGATCGTCGACGACGCGAGCGCGACGTTCACGCAGGACATGCACGACGCCGTCCTGCGGACGTTCCGGATGCTCTACGGCAAGGTGCAGACGACCGACGAGGTCCTGGCGGAGATCGCCGCGGGGCTCGGCGGCGCGCGCCGGGCCGCGGGCGCGGCGTAGCGTCGACGCGGGCGGCGTTGGGGCGCAGCCTCGGGCACCCCGTGAACGCGTTCTACGTCGTCCGCCCGTAGGCCTCTACGGGTTCGGCGCGTCGAGGAACGCTCCGCTCGGCGAGCTCGTGGCCGGCGCGCACAGGAGCTGCGGCCTCGAGGTGGTCACCGTGAACCGCCCGAACTGGTCCGTGCCGGTGATCGTCTCCGGCGCGCTCTTCGGGCACTTCACCTTGTAGCAGTCGAACTTCCCGACCGCGGTCGGCGTCGGCCCGCCGCCCGGGGGCGTCGGCTCGACGCCCGACTTGCTCACCGGCGCGCAGACGACGGCGGGCGGCGTCTTGATCACGCACCCGCTCTCGGCGGCGAGCCCGATGCCCGAGGCGAGGGTCCCGATCGTGAAGCTCGACTTCGGCGTGCCCTTCGCCGGCTTCACCTTGAAGCACTTCAAGTGGTCGGTCAACACAGCGTCGACTCCGGCGTGTGCGACGCCGGCGAGCAGGGCGAGGCAGACGGCGCTGGCGGAAATCCTCGACACGGAGTGCATCGCGTTCCCTCCTTCCCGTGGAATCGATCGGCGCTGAGACGCTCGACGCTTTTTCCTCGAAGGATGGTCCATCGTCACCGTGCCGATGGGGGAGATCGCGCGCGCCGATGGGCGAGGCGCGCCGCAATCGTCGGGGAAGTGCGGTTGCCGCGCCCCGAAACCCGGCCGTCAGCGCGTGGAGGCGGCGGCGCCGCGGTGGCGCACCTGGATGATCTGCCCGAGGATCGACACCGCGATCTCGGCCGGCGCGCGCCCGCCCAAATCGAGCCCGATCGGGGCGTGGATGCGCGGGATCGCGTCGGCCAGCCCCTGCTCGGTGAGGCGAGCGACGCGCTTCGCGTGCGTGCGGGGGCTCCCGAGCGCGCCCACGTAGAACGCGTCGCTCCGCAGCGCCGCGATGAGCGTCGGATCGTCGATCTTCGGATCGTGCGTGAGCGTCACGACCGCCGTATGCGGGTCGATGCCGATGCGGCTGAGCGCGTCCTCGGGCCACTCGTTCGTCATCGTGACGCCCGGGAACCGGTCCTCGTTCCCGAACGCGCGCCGCGGGTCGATCACGACCACCTCGAAGCCGGCGAGGGCGGCCATCGGCGCGAGTGTCTGCGTCACGTGGACCGCGCCGACGACGAGCAGGCGAAGCGGCGGGACGTACGTGCGGACGAAGAGCTCGCCGCCCTCCCCTTCGAGCATCCCCGTGCGTCCGCTCGCGAGCCGGCGCCGCACCTCCTCGAGCACCGCCGCGCCGAGCGTCAGGTCGCCTTCGACGCGGTCGGGGCGGACGAGCGCCTGGGCGCCGTCGGCGAGCCGCGTGACGACGGCGACGCTCTGCTTCTCGGCCCGCGCGCCGAGGACGGCTTCGAGGGCGCCGCGCCTCATTCGACCCGCTCGACCCAGACCTGGATCGCGCCCCCACACGCGAGTCCGACCTCCCAGGCCCGGTCGTCGCTCACGCCGAACTCGAGGAGCGCGGGCTTCCCGCTCGCCATCACCTCGCGCGCGCGCTCGATGACCTCGCCCTCGACGCACCCGCCCGAGACCGACCCCGCGAAGAGGCCGTCCTCGTTCACGGCGAGGTGGCTGCCGGCCGGCCGGGGCGCCGACGCCCACGTCCGAACGACGGTCGCGAGCGCGACGCCCTTCCCCGCCGCCCGCCACCGCGCGGCGGCCTGCAACGCCTCGTCGTCGTCCGCCATGTCCCGATATGTGTCACGATGCCCTGCGCGAGGCAACGCGGGGCGCGGCGAGGGGCGCTCATCGGGGCGGCAGGCCCGCGAGCTCGCGCGCGCGCCCGACGAGGTGCCCGCGCGGATACTCCGCCCAGAGGCGCTCGCGGAGGAGCGGCGCGGGCGTCGCGTTCACGTTCTCGAAGATCTCCGTCCGCCCCGCGTTCGAGTCGGTGGTGAGGTCCCAGACGAAGTTCATGAGCTGGTTCTTGTCGCGCGCGCTGATCTCGTGCCCGGGCAGCAGCTGGTCGAGGTAGGGCCCGATCTCCGGGTTGTCGAAGTCGACGCGCCGGAAGCGCATCGCGAGGCCCTGCCCGCAGAGCTCCTGGAGCGTGTGGATCATCCGCGGGTACTCGCGGATCGAGTAGAGCCGCCCGGCCGTGAGCAGGTTCACGTCCGGCGCGAGGACCCCGCCCTCGGTCATCTCGGCCGTGTTCTCCGCCGCGAGGACGAAGGCCTTGAGCGCCTGCGCGTACTGGATCAGCTCGGCGACGTGCGCGCGGATGTGCTGGAGCTTCCCGGTCCCGATCGCGTCGACGACGAGCTGCGCCGTGCCGACGAACACCTCGGCCTTCACCCAGAGGCGCGTCAGGATGTGCCAGTGCGCCCACACCGTGACCGGGCCGTAGAGGCGGAGGAGGTCCGGGTCGCCGACGTTGAACACGCGCTCGTTCGGGATGAGGACACGGTCGAAGATGAGGAACTGGTCCGACTCCTCGCAGCGGCGCGCGATCGGGTGGTCGAAGGGATCGGCGCCCGGCCGCGTGACGGGCTCGCGGCAGACGAGCTTCAACCCCTCGGTCGCGACGGGGAGCGCCGCCCAGACGCACGCCTCGGGCGGGAAGTCCGGGCGGAGCAGGTTCGTGAACAGGATCTCGTGCGCCTGCGCCGCGAGCGAGCCGACCGACTTCGCGCCGCTCACGCGGACGCCGGCCGGCTCCTGGTCGACGATGCGGAGGAGTCCCGCGGTCGCGCCCGACGGGCCGGAGCGGTCGTTCTGCGGGTCGGCGAGCACCTCGGCCGCGATTCGGTTGTTTCGCCGCCCGAACTCGACGAAGCGGTCGATGTTGTCGGCGAAGTCGGGGTTGTTGCGCGCGAACGCCGGCGGCGACTTCTCGAACTGCGGCTTGCGGGCGAGCAGCCCGATGCCGATGAGCGGTGCCAGATCCGGCGGCCGCCCGAACGTGCCGACCGTCTTGAGGCTCGTGTACTCGATCAGCTTCCGGCGCTGGCGCAGGTCCTCGACCGTCCTCGGGATCTGCCAGGCGCGCGACACCCGCTCGCCGGTCGCCTCGTCGACGTACGTCGTCACGTCGCGGAGCGCCGGGTCGAACTGCGCATCGAACGTCTCCGCGAGGAGGTCGATCCCGGCGCCGAGCGCGGGCTCGCGCGTGACGTCGGGCACGCGCGCGCCGGCCATCCAGACGGCACGCCCGTCGCGCAGCGACTCCTTGTACGCCGCCCCGTCGAGGAGACACGGGGACGGCCGACCGGCCTGTGCGATCATCGAACGATCCTTTCCGCGTCCACCAGCTCGAACTCCCGGAGCTCCATATCCGCCTGGAACCACGCGCGCCGGAACGCCGCCAGGTCCTCGAACGTGCGCGCGCGAAGGCGCCGGCGCGCGAGCTGCACCCGGCACGGGTGCGTCGCGAAGGGATACGGCGCGCAGGCGACGCGCCCGCCCGCGATCGGCGTCAGGCGAAGCCGGACGCCCGGCGCGTCCTTGCCGCCGTAGCGCACCGGCACCGGCTCGATCCGGTCGTCGGACGGCTCCTGGCAGCAGAAGTAGAGCCCGAGCAGGTCCCACACCTGCATGAGCCGGTAGTTCGTCCACACGGCGTCGGCGTCGAGCCCCTCGCGCGCGCGCGCCTGCCACGCCTCGTTCCGCGCGATGAACGCCTCGATCTCCGGGCTCGGTGACTCGAGGTCGTAGCTGCTCGGGTGCGCGATCGTCCCGTAGCGTCCGCGCCAGAGCCCCGTCCGGTGCATGCTGACGATCAGCCCCGCGTACCGGTCGACGTCCGCCATCCAGTCGAGGCTCCACTGGTAGGCGCCGAGCTGCGTCGCGTCGAGCGGCACCTCGAGGAACTGGAACGGCTCGCCGGTCGCGGCCCGGACGAGCGGGCTCGTCTCGTACCGGAGCCAGCCGTAGTCGTGGAACGTCGCTGCGCGCACGACCGACTCCCAGGGCGCGGGGGCGGCGAACGTCTCGTTGCCCCAGTGCGCCGCGAGTTGTCCCACGAGGCGCGAGTGATCCGTCTGCCCGATGACGAGCAGGGTGCCGTCCGCCTCCTTGCGGATGATCATGGGCCGGCAGTCTACACCGACGGGGCCGGCAGGATGAAGGGAACGGGCATCCAGCGGTGCCGGCAGACCCGGGAAGGGACGTGCAGCTCCCCCGCCACGTCCCTCGTGACGACGAGCGGCTCGGCGATGACGTCCACCGGCATGAAGTCACCGGGGCTCTTCACCCCCTTCCGCTACGACGCCGCAGGCACGATGTCCCGGTCGAAGACGTCCCGCGGGACGGCGAGCGTGACGCAGGCGTTCGGGATGTCGACCATCGAGCTGATCCGCATCTCGACCGGCGCGACGCTGATGATGGTGTAGGCCTGCTCGCCGCTGAAGCCGAACTTCATCAGGTACTCGACCGCCTGCTCGAGCGCGTCGAGCGCCGCCCACGTGCAGTCGAGGTAGCCCTGCCGGTCGTCGCGCGCGTTGACGCCCGTGAACGTGAGCCAGCGCGTGAGGCGCGGCTCGAGCGGGCCGGGCTCGAAGACCGGCGTGCGGATGCCGTACGTGCGGGCGGCGCCCTTCACCAGGTCGAGGCGGACGTGCGTCGCGCCGTCCATCTCGATCGCGTTCCACGTCACCTCGCCGTCCCCCTCGGCGAAGTGGACGTCGCCGAGCGAGAAGAGCGCCGTCTCGACGAAGACCGGAAGGTAGACGCGTGCGCCCGTCGACAGGTTCTTGATGTCGACGTTGCCGCCGTTCTCGCGCGGCGGCACCGTGCGGGCGGCGTCCCGCGCGACGCGCTCGCGCGTCTCCCCTTCGAGCGTGCGGAGGACGGTGGTGGACGCGGCCGCGCCACGGGGCGCGGCCTTCTCCTCCGCGATCAGCGGATCCTCGCGGGCGTTCCACCGCTCCAGGAGATCGATCGACGGTGCCACGCCGATCACGCCCGGGTGCGGCATGGCGGGAATGCGGACGCCCGGCACGTGCCGCGACGTGGCGAAGCCGCCCTTGCAGTCCCACACCGACTTGAAGCCGCGCGGGAACCAGCTCCTGAGCGGTCCACCCATGCCGGGGAGGACGGCCGAGTAGCCGATGCCGCTCAGCGGCCGGATGTCGATCAGGTCGACGACCAGGAGGTCGCCCGGCTCCGCGCCGCGGACGGCGACGGGCCCGCCGATGGGATGGACGCGCGAGAGATCGAGCGTCTGGACGTCGCGGTCGTCGTCGTCGTCCTGGAGCTGATAGTCGTCGTACCCGGGGGTCTCGAGGATGATCTCGTCGCCGGGACCGAGGTCGGCATCGGGCCAGCGCGACACGCCGCTCTTGCGGAAGTCGCCTCCCGGCCCCACGGTCCCGCCGTACGGCGTTTCGATCGCCATCGCCGTGCCCTCCCTCCGGACGGCGTCAATCGCCGTAGCCCGTCGTCGTCAGCCGGCGCAGCCCGGTCGCCGTCACCTCGAACATGTCCTCGAGCTTGAGGATCACCCGGCGGCCGTTCGCCGTGACGCGCGTCTCGGGCTCGAGCGTGATCACCATGCCCGTCTCGAGCGTCACGTCCTCGTCCATGAGCCCCGGCCGGTGGATGATGGGCAGCTCGCACGTCCGCATTCCGACGCCATGCCCCATCGAGTACGGGACGTGCGGATGGCCCGCCTTCCCGAGCGCGTCGTTGATGACGCGGGTCACCTGCGAGACCTTGATCCCCGGCTTCGCGGCCGCCTGCCCCTCGCCGTACGCCTGACGCAGGATCCGGTACCCCTCCTGCACGGCGCGGGGCGGCGTGCCGATGAAGCCGGTGCGGCACATGTCCGCACCGTAGCCGGCGAGCGCGTAGCAGCCGACGTCGAAGACGTAGGTGTCACCCTCGTAGAGGCGCGTCCCGTGCGGGAACCAGTCCTCCGCGGCCCTGTGCAGGCAGAGGTGGTGCGTCACGTACTCGGCGCCGAGCTCGAGCATCCGCCCGGCGGCGGTCGCGAGCAGCTCGTGGTCGGTCTTGCCCTCGGTGAGCGTGGCGAGCGTCGCGCACGAGCCGAGCGACGCCACCTCCGCGGCGGCGGCGAGGAGCTTCACCTCCTCCGGGTGCTTCACGATGCGGGCGCTCGCGAGCGCCTTCTCGATCGGGCGGAGCTCGACCTTCGGCAGCGCCTGGCGCAGTCCGTCGAGGAGCACGGGCGGCAGCCCCTCGACGCCGACCCGCCCGAGCCGCAACGTCTCGAGCTTCCCCTGGAGGACGCGCAGCCAGCATTTCGCCTGCGTCGCGCTCGACACCCACGACGGCGTGGCGATGAATTCGCGGATCCACGGGGATCCGGGAACCGGGTCCTTCACGTCCTCGTCCACGTAGGGAACGAAGACGAAGCTCTCGCCGTCCTGCGTGATGATCGCGGCGTACCAGTCGAACGCCTCGGCGATGAACCACGTGCGGAAGCCGGTCGCGTAGCGGATGTGGTCGAAGCCGGTGACGAGCACGCCGTCGACGCCGGCGCGGCGCACGACGCCGCGGACGGTCGACGCGCGGTGCCGGTGGAGGTCGTCCCAGGCGACGGTCGGCCATTCGTACATGGGCGGCTCCTTTCGAGGCGGATACCGCGACGCGGAGCAATAAGGGTGCCGTCGCCGTATTCGTCGCCCGGCGACGCGCGGCAGTAACGCCGGCGCAACAGCTGTAGCGGCCGGCGGCTTACGTGTGCTGCGCCCGCCTCCTCCCTTGACTTCTCGGAGGCCCGATGGTGAGGGGACGACGCCATGGACGTCGCGCAGCGCTTCGCTCGGCTCTTCAACGCGCGCGATCTCGACGCGCTCGTCGCGCTCTTCACCGAGACGGCGACGTACCTGGACGGCTTCTACGGCCGCTACGCCGGGCACGCCGGGCTCCGGGAGATGTTCGCCCGCATGTTCCGCGAGGGACGCGACTACGCGTGGACGATGGAGCGGGCGCTCGAGAGCGGCCGCCTCGCGATGGCCGAGTGGTCGTTCCGCTACGTCGTGACGGATGCGATCCCGCGGAGCGCCGGGCGTCCGGTCCACTTCCGCGGCATGAGCGTCTTCGAGCTCGCCCCGGACGGACGGATCGCCGCCTACCGCGAGTACTTCGACTCGGGCCCACCCCTCCTCCAGCTCGGCTTCGCCCCCGAGGCGCTCGCGACGGTGCTCCGGCGGAAGCTCGATCGCTGACGCGCGGGCTCAGCCGTCGAGCGCTGGACGCCGCCCCGCCCACGGCCTCGCCGCCTCCAACGCCGCGGCGGCGCGGAAGAGGTCGACCTCGGCGTTCGTGCGGCTCACCATCTGGAGGCCGACGGGCAGACCGGCGGCGGTGCATCCCGCGGGGATCGAGGCGGCGGGCTGGCCCGTCAGGTTGAAGGGGTAGGTGTAGTAGACCCACGAGACGAGGTTCCGGTCGGGCAGCTCGGGCGGGAGGTCCCGGAAGACGTCGAACGCCACGACGGGGAGCGTCGGCGACAGGAGGAGGTCGAAGCGCTCGAAGAAGAGCCGCATCTTCTCGCGGAGCGCGTAGCGCTCGAAGACGGTCGCGTAGTACGCCTCGGCCGACCGCCCGAGCGCGCTCGACAGGATCTCGACGACGGGGGGATCGAGGAGCTCGCGCGTGGCGGGCGCGAGGAGGTGCTTCAAGCGCGTGCCGATGCCCGTGTAGAACTCCGTCGTCCACACCTCGACGGGGTCCGCGTCGAACACCGCGTCGACCTCCTCGACCTCGCATCCGAGCGCCTCGAAGGCGCGCGCCGCGGCCGCCGCGATCGCCGCAACCTCGGGCGTCGGCCGCGCGTAGCCGAGCGTCGGGCTCCACGCGACGCGCATCCCCCGCACCCCCCGGTCGCACGCCGCCAGGTAGTCCGGCACCGGCGCCGCGACGCTGAACGCGTCCCGCGCGTCGAAGCCCGACACGACGCCCAGGAGCAGCGCGGCGTCGCGGACGGTCCGGGCCATGACGCCCGCGTGCCCGAGCGTCGGCGCCGCGCTCACCGGGAACATCGGCACCCGCGCGAACTGCGGCTTCACCGCGAAGAGCCCCGTGAGCGCGCCCGGGATGCGGAGCGAGCCGCCGCCGTCCGTGCCGATCGCGAAGGGCGTCACGCCGGCCGCGACGCTCGCCGCCGCGCCCGCGCTCGAGCCGCCCGCCGTCTTCGAGACGTCCCACGGGTTCCGCGTCGCGCCGGTGAGCGGGCAGTCCCCGACCGCCTTGCAGCCGAACTCGCTCGTCGTCGTCTTGCCGAGGAGCGCGGCGCCGGCGGCCCGGAGACGCTCGACGAGCGGCGCGTCGGCGGTGGCGACGTTGTCGGCGAACGCGCGCGACCCGAACGTGAAGCGCACGCCGGCGACCGGGATCACGTCCTTCACCGAGATCGGGAGGCCCGCGAGCGGGCCCGTCGCCTCGCCGCGGACGATCGCCTGCTCCGCCCGCCGGGCGGCGTCGAGCGCCGCGTCGGGCGTCGGGGTGACGAACGCGTTCAGGGCGGGCTCCACCGCGGCGAGCCGGTCGAGCGCCGCCCGGACGACGTCGACGGGCGATACCTCCTTCCGGAGGATCGCGTGACGGAGGTCGAGCGCGCTCTGCCAGGCGAAGTCTGCATCGGTCATGACGGCGGCCCTCCTGGATCCGGGCTTGCGTGATGGCGCCGATCGTTCTCTTCTGCAAGAGGCCGTGACCGGCGGCGGCACCCCCGGCATCCAAGCGGAGACTCCCGGAAGACGGAGAAAGGAGACGCGCATGACACGATGGGTCGGCCTCGCTCTGGCGGTTCCACTCCTCCTCGCGCCCGGCGCTCGCGCGGGGGCGGTCGAGGAGACGATCGAGAGCCATCGCGACCTCGAGACACGCCTCGTCATGCTCGGGAGGGAAGACAGGCCGACGCCCGTGACCCTCGAGAAGGGCCAGGCGCTCGAGTTCGAGAACCAGTCGCTCCGCCAGCTGATCGTGACGTTCCAGGGCGACGTGAAGGACAAGGTCCACTGCGGCATCATCCGCCCGAGCGAGAAGGCGAAGTCGAAGGCGCCGTGGCAGCTCTTCGCGTGGGACAGCGGCGCGCTCACGGCCGTCATCCCGCCCGGCCGGTTCGCGACCCTGTGCTCGTTCGACGCCGGCACGTACACGTACGTCGTGAAGGAGGCGGGCGCGAGCACGCCGCGAGCGCGCACCGGGACGATCGAAGTCACGTCGTGACCCTCTTCCTGCTCCTCCTCGCGCTCCCGGTCGCGCTCGCGAGCGCGACCGGGGCCGAGGAGCCGCCGTCCGCCGTCCTCGACCTCCCGCTCCGGGACGCGAAGGGGGCGGCGACGACGCTCCGCGCGGTGGTCGGCGACGGCCCCGCGCTGGTGAGCTTCTGGGCCACGTACTGCCTCCCGTGCCGCGCCGACGTCCCCGTGCTCCACCGCGCGGCCGCGCGCTGGCGGCGCACGGGGCTGCGCGTCGTCGCCGTCGCCGTCGACGTCGAGGACCCCGACCGCGTCGCCCGCATCGCCGCGTCGTGGGGCATCGACTACCCGTCCTACGTCGTTCCCCCCGCCCAGCTCTCGCGCGCGGCCGACCTCGCGCCGCGCGGCCTCCCGGCGACGTTCGTCGTCTCGCGCGACGGCGTCACGCGGCACGACGGCGCCGTCGGGGACGGCACGCTCGAAACGCTCCTCGCGCCGCGCCTCCCCGCGCCGAGCGCGCCCCCGCCGCGCTGACGGCGGCGCTTGCCATGTCGGGCGGCGCGCGCTACGGCGTCCGCGCAACGACGTCCGCTCCGGACGTCCCGGGGACAGTCGATGGGATGGGTGTATGTTCTGATCGCCGGCGTGACGGAGATCGTGTGGGCCGCGGCGCTGAAGCACTCGGACGGATTCTCGCGTCTCGTCCCGAGCGCCGTCACGGTGGCGGGCATCGTGGTCTCGATGGCGTGCCTCGCCTTCGGCATGCGGACGATCCCGATCGGCACGGCGTACGCCGTCTGGACGGGCATCGGCGCCGTCGGCACCGCGCTCTACGGGATGCTCTACTTCGACGAGCCGCGGGCGCCTGCCCGCCTCGTCTGCGTCGCCTTCATCGTGGCCGGCGTCGTCGGGCTGCGCTGGACGTCGCGCGGCTGATCCGCAATCGGACGGCGGCGGCCGCACGTCATCGGCGGTAGCCGACCAGCTCGAGCAGGTTCCCGTCGGGGTCGAGGAAGTAGAGGCAGTCGTGGTCGCCCCAGTCGATGGGGGCGTGGAACGGGATCCCGCGCGCGGCGAAGAGCCGCTCCGCCCGGGCGAGCTCGTCGTGGTCGACCTCGAAGCAGTGATGGCTCGTGCCGAGCGGCTGGCGCACCTGCTCCGGCGAGCCCGGCACGCGATCGGGCTTCCGGAAGAGGACGCAGACGCCGTCGCCGTAGCGGAGCGACACCTGGTCGGGCAGGCGCCTCTCGACCGTCATCCCGAGGACCGTCGTGTAGAACTCCTCGGCGCGGCCGAGGTCCGCGACGTCGACGCCGAAGTGGTCGAGCCGCCGCACCCGCATGGCAGCCGCTCGCGCCCTACGAGAGGACGACCGCCTTCATGGTCGAGAGGTCCACGGGGAACGACACGTGCTCGTGGGCGACGAGCCAGCGCCCGTCGATCTTCCGGACGCAGCTCGTCAACCGGAAGTTCATCTGCTCCCGGGTGCCGTCTCCCTGCGTGCCGTCCATGTGGCAGACCCAGTGGACGAAGCCGACGTCCGCCCCCGCGGTGACCCGTACGCCCTCCGCCGTGTACGTCGTCGGGCCGCCGTAGGCCGCGAGGAGACCTTCGAACGCCTTCCGGTACGCGGGGGCGCCGACGAACTCGCGCGGCGGCATCGTGTCGAAGACGTGCAGGCTCTCGCCGGGGACGTAGATCGACATGATCGCGTCGAGATCCCGCGCGTTCATCGCGCGCACGAGCTTCTCCGCGAGCGCCGCGATCTCCGCTTCGTCGCGCGTCATGCCCGGCCTCCCTTGTCCCGCGCCGTGTACGGGCCGAGGAAGAGCCCCTCGGGGTCGTACCTGCGCCGGAGCTCCTGGAGCCGGCGCCAGCTCGGCTCGGCGAACGAGCGCTCGTGGCGACGCGGGTCGCGCACGATGTCCGACTCGCCGACGTAGTGCCCGACCGCCAGCCGGTCGAGGTCGGCCATCATCTTCCCGTGCCACGTCGCCATCGCGGCGTCCTCCTCCGGGCGCTTCCAGATGCCGTAGCAGAGCGTCAGCGTCTGCGCCGTCATGGAGAAGGCCGCGTCCGGGTGTCGCGAGGCGACGCCGTTCGGCCCGGTCGAGAACCACACCGTTCCGAGGCACTGCTGCGAGGGCGAGCGGAGGAAGTGATCGCGGACGGTCGCGAGCACCTGCGCGCTCGGCGCGTTCGACCAGACGGTGTCCGCGAGGTAGCGGTGGCGCTCGGGCCAGAGGTTCGCGCTGCGGTCGAGGAGCGAGCTGATCGGCGTCGGGACGTCGAGCTCGGTCTTCAGGCACTCGCGGGCGAGCGGCGAGCGGTCGAGCACGCCGAGGACGTCGCTCGCCTCGCGCGCGGTGTCGACGAACGCCGTCGCGCTCAGGAGGGCCGTGTAGCCGTTGCTCGACCGGCACCGGTCGGCGATGTCCGGCGGCGCCGTCGTGAAGAAGACGAGCACCTCGGCCTCCTCCGGCAGCTCGTGCACGGCCGACGCGAACCACCGACCGAGCGCTTCGACGCGGTCCATCGGGTAGTAGTAGAGGCTCGAGGTGATCGCGCGCGGCCCGGGAAAGAGGCGGAGGAAGTACCTCGTCACGACGCCGAAGAAGCCGGGACCGGCGCCGCGGACGGCCCAGAGGAGCTCCGCGTTCTCGCGCTCGGACACCCGGAGGATCTGGCCGTCCGCCGTAATCACGTTCGCGGCCTCGACGCTGAAGCACGCGGGCCGCCACTTGTTCGAGTTCCAGCCGAGCCCCCCGTTCAGGAGGAAGCCGCCGAGGGGCACCGTCGGGCAGTGGCCGACGGGGAAGGACACGCCCTGCTCTTCGAGGCGCCGCACGAAGGCCTGGCTGCGCACGACGGGTTGCATCACGGCCGTGCGCGCGTTCGCGTCGATCGCCGCGTCGGTGAGATCGCCGAGGTCGACGAGGAGGCTCTCGTTCCGCAGCGAGAAGCCGGCCCAGTTGTGCCCCCCGCCGCGCACCGCCACGTTGAGCTTCCGATCCCGGGCGAACCGGATGGCCTCCACGACGTCCTGCTCGCTCGCCACGTGGACGATCGCGGCCGGGTAGCGCGCTGGCTCGAGCTCGTGCCACACGAGGTCGCGCCGGATCGTGTCGTACGTCGCGTCGCTCGCCTTCGTGATCCGACCGGCGATCCGCTCCTGCAAGGGCGCCGTGTTCGTCTTCCGTCTCTCCGTCGTGCGACCCGAGGCCGTGCCCTCAGGCGTGCGCGGCGCGGCGCCCGCCGCCGTCAGCGCCGCCGTGGATGAAGCGCCACACGCGGGAGGGCGAGAGCGGCGTCTCGAGGATGTGCCCTTTCACCCCGAGCGGGCGCAGCGCGTTCTCGACCGCGCTCGTGACCGCGCCGAGCGGCCCGCCGACGCCCGACTCGCCGGCGCCCTTCGCGCCGAGCGGGTTGAACGGTGACGGCGTCACGACGTGGCCGACCTCGAAGGACGGCACGTCGACGGCGGTCGGGCACGTGTAGTCCATGAAGGTGCCCGTGAGGAGCTGGCCCGCGTCGTCGTAGACCAGGTGCTCGTAGAGCACGCCGCCGAGCCCCTGGACGATGCCGCCGTGCAGGTTCGCGTCGACGAGGAGCGGGTTGATCATCGTGCCCGTGTCGTGCACCGCGATCAGGCGAAGGACGGTGACCTTGCCGGTGTCCACGTCCACCTCGACCAGCGCCACGTAGGCGCCGTTCGGCCAGGTGGGGTAGAGGTTCGGCTGCGTCTTCACCTTCGGCTGGTGGTCGATGTTCTGGTGGCGGAAGTAGCGCGTCGCCTCGAGCCCCGGCTCGACGTGGCACGCCTCGCGCCCGAAGCAGTCAGTGTAGATCGTCGTCGCGACCTGCGCGATCGAGAGCGCGCGCTTCGGGGCGCCCTTCACACGCGCCTGGTTCTCCGCGAGCTCGATGTCCGCGGGCGACACCTCGAGCATCTTCGCCGCGACGCTCACGAGCTTCTCGCGGATGTCGCCGGCGGCGATCTTCGCCGCGGACCCGCCCATGATGATGCTGCGCGAGCTGTAGTTCCCGAGCCCCCAGGGGGACACCTCCGTGTCGCCCTGGACGACGCGGACCTTGTCGATCGTCACGCCGACCTGGTCGGCCACGATCTGCGCGATGCCGGTCTCGTTCCCGCAGCCGGGCGACGTGACGCCCGTGAGCACCGTCACCTCGCCCCCGGTGTTCATGCGGACCGTGCAGCCGTCGTACGCCGAGAGGAGCGTCGAGCGCGGCATGCACCCGCCCTCGGGCGTGAGCTCGTAGCCGAGGCCGACGCCGAGGCAGCGGCCCTGCGCGCGCGCCGCCGCCGCCTCCCGCTGCATCGCGTCCCACCCCGCGAGGTCGAGCGCCTTCCGCAGCACCTCCGGGTAGTTGCCGCTGTCCATCATCGCGCCCGACGGCTGGCGGTGCGGAAACTTGTCGGGCGGGATGAAGTTCTTGAAGCGGATCTCCGCCTGCGACTTGCCGAGCCGCTCGGCGACCATGTCCATGATCCGCTCCATGAGGAAGGTGGCGGCCTCCTTCCCGTACCCGCGGTACGCGTTCCAGGGGCACTTGTTCGTCACGACGGACGCCAGCTGCACGCGGCAGTCGGGGATCTCGTACACGGTGGGGAGGCAGAACGCAGTCACGTTCGACATGCCCCAGCCGCAGAGCGAGCTCGGGGCCCCGACGTCGGCGAGGATCTTCACGTCGAGGGCGACGACGCGGCCGTCGTTCATGTAGCCCGCCTCGAACGTGATCCGCTCCTCGCGCGCGTGGCCGCCGGCCGCGAGGTCCTCGATGCGCTCGCCCACCCAGCGGACCGGGCGCTCGAGCTTCCGCGCCAGGTAGCAGACGAGCGGCTCCTCCTGGAAGGTCGGGAGCTTCAGCCCGAACGCGCCGCCGACGTTCGGCTGGATGACGCGGAGGTCCGTCTCCCGCATGCGGAGCGTCTTCGCGAGGAAGCAGCGCATCGGGTGCGGGCTCTGCGTCGAGGCCCACATCGTGGTCATCCCCGTGTAGGGGTCGTGCGTCGCGAGGTACGCGCGCGGCTCGATCGCCGCGCCCGTGTAGCGGTGCGTCTGGAGGACGCCGCTCACCCGGCCGTCGGCCTTGGCCATCTGCCCGGCCGGATCGCCCATCACGTGGTCGCGCGAGATGAGGACGTTGTCGCCCCAGCTCTCCTCGACGAGCGCGCTCCCCGGCTCGAGCGCCGCGTCGACGTCCGTGACGGCCGGCAGCTCCTCGTAGTCGACGCGGATCAGCTCGCACGCCCGATGGGCGGTGTAGCGGTCCTCGGCGACGACGGCCGCGACCGGCTCGCCGACGTAGCGCACCTTCGTGATCGCGAGCGCCCAGGTCTCGAGCTGCTTCGCGAACATCGCGGTCGTGTCGTACGCGGGTGGGATGGAGTCCGTGTTCGCCTGGATCTCCGGCCCGGTGACCACGCAGAGGACGCCCGGGACGGCCTCCGCCGCCGACGTGTCGATGCCCTTGATGCGCGCGTGCGCGTGTGGGCTCCGAAGGATGGCCGCGTGCGCCTGGTTTGGGAGCTGGATGTCCGCGACGAACGACCCCTTGCCCGCG
>DASRHG010000093.1:0-10974 GCA_035650655.1 Binatia bacterium
GCGGCGCGAGGACGGGCCCCGCCTTGCCCTCCTCCCACATCGTGACGCCGTGCACGCTCGGGTAGAGCGAGGTGAGCATCGTCATGTGCGAGGGCGTCGTCTTCGGCGACTGGCTGTAGGCGTCCTCGAAGAGCACCCCGCGCGCGGCGAGGGCGCCGTCGAGCGTGGGGCTGGTCGGGCGCGCGTAGCCGTAGGCGCCGAGCCGGTCGGCGCGCAGCGTGTCGATCGAGACGAGGAGCACGTTCGGCCCGTCGGCGGCGGCGCGCCAGGCGTCGAGCGCGACGGCGGCGCGGAGGCCGACGACCGCGCCGAGCGCGGCGAGGCCGAGCGCCGTGGGCGTGCCGCCCGCGCGCCGCGTGCGGCGCGCGGGCCGCCGGCGCGCGAGGAGGGCTGCGGCGGCCGCGAGCGCGAGCCCGACGCCCCCGACCGCGAGCGCGGCCGGGTCGAAGCGCGCGACCACCGCGTCCACGACGAGCCGGTGGTAGCCGGCCGCCCACCAGCCCTGCGGGGCGACGGCGCGGAGCGCGACCCCGGTCGCGGCGGCGAGCGTCGCGGCGAGCGCCGCGCCGAGGAGCGCAAGCGCGCGGGTCATCGCCGTCCGTAGCGGCGGGCGCCGTCGCGCACGCCGCGCGCGTAGTCGACCGTCCGCGCCCACGCGTACGCGGGCAGGCGTGCGAGCGCGGCCATCTCGCCCCGGCGGGCGAGCACGCCGGCGAGCCGGAGGAGCCGGCCCGCGCGCCCGGCGACGACGCCCGCGAGCGCGTCGCCCGCCCACGGCAGCGCGACCCCGTGCGCGCGCGCGTACTCGGCGGCGACGCCGTTCACGTAGAAGCGGAAGCGCCACTCGCCGAGGGTCATCGGGTGGCTGTGCGCGACCGCGGCCTCCGGCACGTAGGCGACGCGCTCGGGCGCGCGGACGTCGGCGGCCCAGAGGTGGTCCTCGGCGGCGGGGATCTCCTCGTCCCACGGCCGCGCGAGCACGGCCGCGCGGCGGACGGCGCCGTTCGCGTTGGAGAAGAGGACGCGCGCCGGCCCGGCGGCGGGGAAGTTCCGCGTCATCGCGATCGCCTCGATCGGGTTCACGCCCGGGATCGGCACCTGGCGTCCGAAGGCGGCGACGACGGCGGGGTCGGCGAAGGGCGCGACCAGGCGAGCGAGCCAGTCCGTCCCGAGCGGGCGGCAGTGCGCCGAGAGGTGGACGAGGAGCGCGCCCCGCGCGAGCCGCGCGCCCAGGTTGAGCGCGCGGCCGAAGGTGAAGTCGTCGGCGGGGATGTGCTCGACCCGCACCGCGTGGTGCGCGAGGACGTCGAGCGTCCCGTCCGTCGAGCCGGAGTCGAGGGCGAGGATCTCGGCGGGCGGCGCCCCCGCCTGCGCGCGCACGGCGTCGAGCACGGGGCCGAGGTGCCGGGCCTCGTTGCGGCAGCGGATCACGATGGAGACCGCGGGGGCGTCGGTCACGCGAGGAGCCCCCGGAGGCGGAGGTAGAGGCGGGCCGCGGGATGGCCGTAGATGCGCTCGAGCGAGAGGCAGACGCCCTGGAGCTCCTCGAACATCGCTGCGAGCGCGTCCTCGAGGTGCGCCTCGTAGAGCGGGCGGTGCTTGGCGACGAGCGTCCGCATGAGCCGTCCGCTCGTGCCGGGACGCCGGGCGGCGCGCTCCCGGCTGGCCGGGCTCCGCCGGTAGTGGGCGAGCACCTCCGGCACCTCGAGCGCCTTCCAGCCGCGTGCGGCCGCGGACAGCCAGAAGTCCCAGTCCTCGGCGCCGTCGACGAAGCGCGGGTCGTACCCGCCGACGTCCTCCCAGAGCGCGCGCCGGTAGAGCGACGAGACGTGGATCGTGCAGCGGGCGAGGAGCGCTGCGAGCGTGAACGGGCCCGTCCTCCACGTGCCGTGGTGCGCGCCCGTGAGCCCGACCCAGGTGTGGACGATCCCGACCTCGGGCGCCGCGTCGAGGACCGGCACCGTCCGCGCGAGGAACTCGGGCGCGAGCGTGTCGTCGGCGTCGAGCGGCAGCACGTACGCGCCCCGCGCGTCGGCGACGGCACGGTTGCGCGCCGCGGCCGGCCCCTGGTTCGCCTGCCGGTGGACGCGGACGCCGGGCCGCCGCGCGGCCTCGTCGAGGAGCGCGAGCGTCCGCGCGTCGGTCGAGCCGTCGTCGACGACGACCAGCTCGAAGTCGCGCCGGGTCTGCGCACGGACGCTCGCGAGCGCGGCGGCGAGGTGGCGGCCCGCGTCGAAGACGGGCATGACGATCGAGACGCGGGGCGGCGCGTCGGTCACGAGGCGCCTCCCGCGGGGCGGAGGACCGGGGGCGCCGCCGCGCGCCGCCGCCGGAGCGCCTCGAGCCGGAAGAGCTCGCGCGCGAGGCCGCGCGCGTACCCGCGCGCCTCCTGGCGCGCGCACTCGCGGACGAGCGCCGCGGCGTCCATCCCCTCCTGCACGCGCTCGCTCCGGAGGAAGAGCGCGCGGCCGTACTTCCAGCGGAGCCGCCAGAGCGCGCGGAGGACGCCGCGGCTCCGCAGGATGAAGAGCGCCGCCGACTCGCCGCCCTGCCGGTGGCGGGCGACGAACCACTCCGGCCGCACGCGCTCGGGCGGGATCCAGTGGTCGACGACGGCGTCGGGCGCGTAGCGGATCTCGCGGCCCGCGCGCTCGAGCCGGTAGCAGAGGTCGATCTCCTCGTGCTGGAGCTGGCGTGCGCCGCGGAGCCCCATGCGCGTCGAGAAGCCGCCCGCCGCCCGCGCGTCGGCGGTCCGGAAGGACGTGTTCGCGCCGTACGGGTAGTCCGCCTCGCCGTAGCGGACGGTGCGCGGCGCCGGCCCCTGATCGTACGCGCTGAGCGCGGGATGGAGCGCGGGGACCACCCAGGCGGGCGCGGGCCGCTCGAACGCGAGCACGACGCGCCCGCCGACGCACGCGACGGCCGGCTCCGCGTACGGCGCGAGGAGCGCCGCGAGCCAGCCGGGGCGCGGCACGGCGTCGTCGTCGAGGAAGACGACGACCTGGGCGTCGGCCGCGGCGAGCGCGCGGTTCCGCGCGGCCGAGAGCCCGACCTCCGCCTCGCGCACGACGCGGAGCCGGCCGGCGGCGCGCGCGGCGAGCGCGGCGAGGACCGCGGGCGTGTCGTCGGTCGACGCGTTGTCGACGGCGAGCACGTCGGCGTCCCTGGCGGCCGCCTGCGCGAGCGCCGCCTCGACGGCGCGCCCGACGGTGCGCGCGCGGTTGCGCGTGCAGATGGCGACGGTCGCCCGGCGCACTACACCGCCTCGCGGGCGAGCGCCGGTCCGCCACCGTCCGCGCGGACGCGGGCGCGCGGCCGGCCGAGGTGCCAGCGGAGCGCGCGCGTCGCGAGGAGCGCCGTGCCGGCGGCGATCGCGGGCCAGCGGCCGAAGCGGCGGGCGACGCGCGCGAGGGCCGCCGCGTCGCCGCGCGCGGAGGCGGCGCGCCGCGGGCCGGCGAGCGCGCGCTCGTAGATCGCGTCGTGCGCGCCGGCGACCACGTCCCAGTCGAAGCGGGCCGCGGCGAGCGCGCGCCCGCCGGCACCGAGGCGCGCCGCGAGCGCCGGATCGTCGAGGAGCGCGCGGAGGGCGGCGGCGAAGTCGGCGGCGCCGTCGGCGACGAGGAGGTCGCGCCCCGGGACGGCGCCGAGCCCCTCCGCCCCGACCGGCGTCGTCACGACGGGACGGCCCATGCCGAGCGCCTCGAGGACCTTGCCGCGCATCCCGGTGCCGAAGCGGACGGGAGCGACGGCGACGCGCGCCGCGGCGAGCTCGGGGCGGACGTCCGGCACGGGACCGACGACGGTCACGTCGGGCGAGGCGAGCGCCGCGACCGCGGGCGGGATCGCGTGCCCGACGACGCGGAGGGTCGTCCGGCGGCCGACGCGGGGCAGGACGTCGCGGACGAGGAAGCGGACGGCGTCGGCGTTCGGCGGATGGCCGAAGTGCCCGACGAAGACGAGGTCGGCGGCGGGCGGGACGGGCGCCGCGGGCGGACGGAGCTCCGCGCAGTCGACGCCCATCGGGCTCACCGACACGGCGAGGTCCGGATGGAAGCGCCGGAGCCGCGCGGCGTCCTCGGCCGACAGGGTGACGACGTGGTCCGCGCGCCCGACCGCACCGAGCTCGAAGTCGAGCTCGCGGAGCCAGCGATGGAGGAGGACGGCGCCGTGCGCGAGCGGCCGGCCGGTGGCGCGCCAGAGCGGCCCCTCCTGCGCGAAGCCGACCTGGTGCACGGTGAGGATCGCGGGCGCGGCCGGGCGGGGCGGCATGCAGCGCGCCATCTCGACGAACTCGTACTGCACGAGGTCGAAGCGGCGGGCCGCGAGCCGCGCGGCGACGGCGGCGCGGAGCGCCGGGTCCACGAAGCCGCCCGCGACGGTCCGCGGGAGGAGAGCGAGCGGGTCGTCGGGACGGAACGGCGCGCGCCGGACGCGGTGGACGGCGGCGAGCCCGGGCGGGAGCGCCGCGGGCGCCGCCTCGTCGCCGTCGTCGACGAAGGTGACGAGCGTGATCGCGTGCCGCCGCGCGAGGCGCGCGAGGAGCGCCCACCACCGCTCCTGCGCCGCGGTCGTGCCGCGGCGCGGAGGCATGGGCGTCACCCAGCAGAGCTCCAGGCGGCGGGGCATTGGCCGGGCGACGATAGCCCGGTCGTTCCGCGAGGACAAATCGCGCCCTGCCTTTATGGGCCGCGGCGTTCGTGATAGCCGGCGGCATCGCCGATCCCTCGCCCATCGCCGACGCCGCGCCCGCGCCGATGCGCGTCCCGCTCGTCCGCCTCCTGCGTCCGAGCCAGTGGGTGAAGAACGGGTTCGTCCTCGGCCCGTACATCTTCACGGGCTCGTTCCTCGATCCGACGGCGACGCGCGACGTCGCCGTCGCGCTGGTCGCGTTCTGCCTCGCGTCGTCGGCCAACTACGTGGTGAACGATCTCCGCGACGTCGAGAGCGATCGCGCGCACCCGACGAAGCGCTTCACGCGGCCGCTCGCGGCGGGCGCCGTGACGAGCGGACAGGCGAGGGTGCTCCTCGCCCTCCTGTACGCCGCGGTCGCCGCGATCGTCGTGCTCCACCCTCGGCTCGGCGTCGTGCTCGGGCTCTACCTCGCCGTGAACGCCGCCTACAGCTTCGCGCTCAAGTCGATCCCGGTCGTCGACCTCTTCACGCTCGCGTCGAGCTTCATGCTCCGCATCTACGCGGGCGGCGTCGCCCTCGACGTGCCCGTGTCGTTCTGGATGTTCGTGACGACGCTCTGCGCGGCGCTCTACCTGGTGACGCTCAAGCGCCGGCAGGAGCTCGCGACGAGCGGCGCCTCGGCGCGCGCCGTGCTGCGGGGCTACACGGTCCCGCTGCTCGACTTCTACGCGCTCGTCGCCGCCGCGGGCGCCTTCATCTTCTACGGCGAGTTCGTGTACACGATCCGGCCGGCGCTCCTCCCGACCGTGCCGCTCGTCCTGTTCGGCTTCTTCCGCTACCGCTGGGTCGTCGAGGTGGAAGGGGCGGGGGAGTCCCCGACCGACACGCTGCTCGAGGACCCGATGCTCGTCCTCGCCGTGCTCCTCTGGCTCGCCTGGTCCGTGTACACGATGTGGCCGCGCTGATGCGGCTCCTCGTCGTCTCGAACACGCCGTTCCGGCCCGCGACGGCCGGGAACCGGCGGCGGATCGGGACCATGCTCGAGCACCTCGCCGCGCGCGGCGTCGAGATCGCGCTCCTCCTCCTGCCGGACTGGGACGTCGCGGAGTGGGACCTGGCCGGCATGCGGCGGGTCGTCGCGCGGGTCGAGGTCGCCGAGCCGCCGCGCCCCGGCGCTCTCGGGCGCGTCGCCGGCGCGCTCCGGCGCCGGCTCGCGCCCCGCCCCGCCGGCGCGCCGCTCGGCGTCGACGACTGGTGCCCGCGTTGGTTCCGCGCCCGGACGGCGGCGCTCGCGCGCGCGTGGCGGCCCGACGCGGTCCTCGCCGAGTACGTGTTCCTCTCCGCGTGCCTGGCGGACCTCCGCGGCGTCGTGAAGATCGTCGACACGCACGACCTGATGCACCGCCGCGCCGCGTGCTACGCCGCGGCGGGGCTCGCCCCGCGCTGGTTCCACACCTCGTGGGCCGAGGAGCGACGCGGCCTCGCGCGCGCCGACGTCGTGCTCGCGATCGACGACGCCGACGCGGACGTGCTGCGGCACATGCTCCCCGACCGCACGGTGCTGACGGTCCCGCACGCGGAGCGCGTTGCGCCGGCGGCCGGCCCGCCGCGCGCGGGGCGCGCGCTCGTCGTCGCGTCGGACAACGAGCTGAACGTGGCCGGGCTCCGCTGGCTTCTCGCCGAGGTGTGGCCGCGCGTCCGGGCGGCGCGGCCGGCCGCGGAGCTCGTCGTCTGCGGGCGCGTCGGCGAGAAGCTCGGGGCGCTCCCCGCGGGCGCCGTCGGCCGGGGCTTCGTCGAGGCGCTCGCCGAGGAGTACGCGGCCGCGCGCGTCGCGCTCGCCCCGGTCGTCGCGGGCACGGGGCTCGCCGTCAAGGTGGTCGAGGCGCTCGCGCACGGGCGGCCCGTCGTCACGACGCCCGCGGGCGCGGCCGGGATCGCCGCCTCCGCGCCGGCGGTCGCGGTCGCCGCCGGCGCGGCGGCGTTCGCGGCGGCCGTCGGCCGCCTCCTCGACGACGACGCGGCCTGGGCGCGCGCGGCCGCCGCCGCGCGCGCCGCCGCGGCCGCGGCGTCACCGGACGCCGTGTTCGCGCCGCTCGAGCGGCTGCTCGCGTCGGCCGGGCCCGCCCGCCGCCGCGACGGCGCCGCCTGAGGCGCCGGCGACCGCGTACGCGCGCGCGACGGCGGCGGCGACCCGGTCCCACCCGTGCGCGCGGCGCACGCGCTCCGCGCCCCGGCGCGCCATCGCCGCGCCGCGGGCCGGGTCGTCGAGGAGCGCGAGGATCGCGCGCGCCAGGTCGTCGGGGTCGCCGGGCGCGAAGAGGAGGCCGTCCTCGCCGACGACGTCCGCGATCGCGCCCGCGGCGGCGCCGATCACGGGGACGCCGCTCGCCCACGCCTCGAGGAAGACGATGCCGAAGGACTCCCGCCGCGACGGCTGCACGAGGACGTCGGCGGCCGCGAGGACGGCGCGCTTCGCCGCGTCCGGCACGGCGGGGACGTCGACCACGCGCGCGCCCGACGCGACGAGGTCCGGGAGGGCGCGGCGGTACCACGCCGTCGCGGGGCCGACGAGCACGAGCGCGAGCGGCCGCGTCCGCGCGGCGCGCGCCGCCGCCTCGACGAGCACCGGGAGGTCCTTCTCGGGCGCCTTCCGGCCGAGGTACGCGACGAGCGCGGCGTCGGGCGGGAGCCCGAGGGCGGCGCGGACGCGGGTCCGGACGGCGGGCGGGACCCCGGCGCTCGGGGGCACGCCCGTCGTCGCGACGACGAGCCGGTGGCGCGCGATCCCGCGCGCGGCGAGGCAGTCCGCCTCGGCGGCGCTCAGCACGACCACGGCGTCGGCGCGGCGGAGGAGCCAGCGCGCGGCGCGCTGCTCGAACGTCGGGTCGCCGGGGTGGAAGTAGGGCGTCACGGCGACGGGCCGGCGCGCGCGGCGCGCGGCGAGGAGCCCCCACCAGCTCGACGCGACGTTGCAGTGATGGAGGTGGACGGCGTCGGCCGACCGCGCCGCCGCGAGCGCGCGGCCGAAGAGCTCGACCGAGCAGCGGCCTCCGATCCGGACGCCGAGCCGCTCGGCCGCGCGGACGACCGCGTGCGGCGTCGCCGACGGCGCGCAGCGGCGGACGCGGACGCCGGCGTCGAGGTCGACGGGCCCGACGGCGGCCGGCTCGGGCCCGCGGGGCGCGTCGTCCCAGAGCGCGTCCTCGTCGACCACGGCGAGCGTCAGCACCGTGACCGCGTCGCCGCGCGCCGCCTGCGCGCGCGCGAGCCCCGCGCACCACGCCTCGGCGCCGCCGATCGCGGGCGGATAGCGCTGGATCACGTGGAGGACGTTCATCGGACGAGCGGCTGCGCGATCGTGAGCGCCGCCGGCGCCTCGCGCTCCGCCTCGAGCACGGCGGAGAGCCGGCAGCGCCCCGTCGCCTCGCGCGGCGCGAGGAAGGCGAGGGCGTCGTCGGAGGGTGCCTCGGCGACGAGGTCGAAGCGCGCGCGCCAGTCGGTCAGGAGGACGAGGTCGAGCGCGGCGGCCGCCGGGATGACGTGCGCCCCGCGCGTCTCGAGGGGCGGCGCGCCGTCGGCGTCGCCCGCGAGGCGGAGCACCACCGGGCGCGGCGCCGCGTGCTCGTTCACCACCCGCACGCGGTAGGCGTTCGGCCGCCCGCGCTCGGCCCACGGGCCCCCTTCGAGGCGGGCGAGGGCGACGCGCGGCGGATCGGGACGGCGGGCCTCGGCGCGCACGCGCGCGAGCGCGCGGACGACGCGGGTGAGGTCGGCGAGGAGCCAGCGGAGGCGGCGGAGCGTCCGCACCCGGCTACCCGACGCGGCTCGCGGCGGCTGCGCGCCGCGGCGTCGCGCGGAGCGCGCCCAGCGCCGCGGCCCACGCGGCGGCGACCGTGGCGGGCGCGAAGCGGACGAGCGCGCGCCGGCCGGCGGCGACGAGCCGGCGGCGCAGCCCCTCGTCGGCGAGGATCGCGTGCACGACCTCGGCCGTCCGCGGCGGATCGTCCGCGTGGAGGAGCACCGCGCCCTCGCCGAGCGTCTCGGGGAGGGCGGCCGCCGCGCGCGCGAAGACCGGCACGTCGTGCGCCAGGGCGACGACGGGCGGGAGGCAGAACCCCTCGTGCTCGGAGAGCGTCAGGTAGACGTGGGCCCCCGCGAAGTGGGCGTGCAGCGTCTCGTCGCTCACCTTCCCCGTGACCTCGATCGCGGCGCGCGCCCCGAGCGCCTCGCGGTGCGCGAGGAGCCGGCGGACGTAGTCGGGGTCGAGCGTCGCGTCGCCGATCAGGTGGAGCCGGCTCCGCCGGTCGATCCGCCCGTGGTACCAGTCGAACGCGTCCATCACGCGCTCGAGGCGCTTGTTCGGCGCGAGCCGGCCCACGGTGAGGAAGTTCGTCTCGCCGCGCGCGCGGAGCGCGGCGAGCCGGAGCGCGTCGAGCGGCGCCGCGCGCTCGGCCGCCGGGTCGCAGGGCGGCGGGATCACGTGCGACGGACGGGTCGTCCCGCTCGCCGCCTCGAGCGCGCGGAGGTTGTAGGCCGAGGGCGCGAACCACGCGTCGGCGGCGCGCGCGAGGCGCGGGAGCTGGGCCCAGCCCCGGCGCGTGTACTCGGCGAGGCCGCCCCCCGGCCCGAAGAACTCGGGCGGCGTGATGTTGTGGAAGTAGAGCGCGACGCGGGCCGGGAGGCGGGAGACGAGCGGCTCGAGCGCGGAGTGACCGGAGACGTGGACGACGGCGACGTCGTCCGCCCGCCAGGCGACCGCGTCGACCGGCGCCGTCTCGCCACGGACGGCGGCGTCCGCGCGACGGACGAGGATCGGGCCCTCGCCGCCGAGCGGGGCGAGGAGCGGCACGAAGCGGCGCGCGACGAGGCTCACGCCGTCGCCGTCGCGGAGGTGCTCGACGACCTGGAAGACGCGGCCGGACATCGGTCGGCGCGTCACGCCCCGCCGGAGGGCTCGCGGTCGCGGGCTCCGCCCCGCTCGCGGGTCGGCGCGGCGTGCTCGCGCTCCTCGGGCGGGCCGGCGAGCCGGCGGTCCCGGACGACGAGCGCGTCGCGGAGGGCGGCGTCGGCGCGCGCGAGCTCGTCGAGCGCGTCGCAGCACGTCGCGAGGGCGGCGCGCGCCGCGGCGTTGAAGTGGCGCTGGGGCCGGGCGAGGAGCGCGAGGGGCAGGTTGAGGACGCGCTTCACGGCGCGCGCGGCCGGCGAGCCGCGGGAGGCGTCGAAGAGAGGCGCCGACGACGCCTCGAGGACCGCGAGGGCGGCGCGCGCCCGCGCGACGGCGCTCCACGCGGCCGGCGCGTGGGGTCCGCCCGCCGGCGCCGGCGTCGCGCGCGCGTGCCGCGCGAGCGAGGCGTCGACGGCGGACGCGAGCCGCGCCACCTCGTCGCGGTCGAACGGGCCCGAGAAGAAGGCGTCGCCCGTGTGGCTGGAGTCACCTGCCATTCGCGCCGTCGCCGGCTCCGGGATGTAAGCAGCGATCCGGTGCCGGGCGCAAGCGACGCGCGCGGCTCGAGCTCAGCCCGGAGACGCGGCGGGGGCCCCGGTGAGCCGCGCCACGAGGCGCCGGCCTCGCGCGCCGAGGGCGTGCCGCGCCGCCGCGTCCTCCGCGAGCGCCTCGAGGCAGCGCACCGCCTCGAACGCGTCGCGGTAGGTGAGGCCGCAGCGCTCGTCCGTCGCGAGGGCGCTCAGCTCCGGCGCCTCTTCCGGGACGACGAGCGGCACGCCCAGACGGAGGCCGCGCACGACCGTCTCGACGCCCGCGCCGCGGTCGACGACCCAGAGCGCCAGGGCGTCGCGGAGCGCGTCGTCGTCGAGCCAGTCGGCCAGCACGAAGCGCCAGCGCGGATCGCCCTGCCGCGCGAGCGCGTTCATCGCCCAGCCGCAGGCGACGTCGATCCGCCGGCCGGCGCACGCGAAGACCCGGGGCGCCTCCCGCGGCGACGGCCGCGGCGCCGCCGCGGCGCGGTACACCGCCTCCAGCCGCTCGACCTGGTTCGCGAGCGTGTCGTCGGCGATGCGCCGGAAGCCGGCCTCGCCGAGCCGGCGCGCGCGCAGCGGATCGCGGGCGAACGCGAGCATCCTCGCCGCGAGCTCGCGAGGATCGCCCGGCGTGAACAGGTCGCCGCTCCCTCCGTCCGCGACCAGCTCGGGGATGCCGCCGATGCGCGACGCGACGACGGCCGTGCGGGACGCCATCGCCTCCGTGATGGTGACGGGATGGTTCTCGGGCCAGATCGAGGGAAGGACGAGGACGTCGGTGTCGCGGTAGATCTCGTCGATGCGCGCGCGCTCGACGAGCCCGTGGAACCGGACCGACGTCTCGAGCCCGAGCGCGCGGACGCC
>DASRHG010000094.1:0-17726 GCA_035650655.1 Binatia bacterium
GACCGAGTTCTTCGGGACGACGTTGATCCACCCCGGATTGCCCGAGTTGTTCTTCGCGACGTGGTAGGGCCCGCCGCCGCCGACGAGGTCGATCGCCGACATGACCGCGCCCGGGCACCCGTTGGTCGGGAAGGTCGGGAAGACCCGGATGTTCAGGCCCTTCACCGACCAGTTGCCGTAGCCGTCGACCGTGATCGGGAAGGGCGTCAGCTGGTACGGGGTGCAGTTGTTCACGCAGGAGCAGAACTTCCAGGGGTTCGTGCTGTCGCCCGGCGCGCCGGGAGCGTACGTCGCCTGCTGGAGCGTCGGGCTCACCACCTGGCCGGGGATGCCCTTGCCGCTCATGCCGACGATGTTGCTCCCGTCGAGCTGGAGCTGCGTGATCCAGGGCGCCGTCGCGGTGTAGATCCGAGCGCTCGGCAGCGCCAGGAAGAGCGCGAGGCCACCCAGCAGGACGAGTCTCATCCGCTTCATGCTCGAGTCCCTCGAGGGCGAGTCGAGATGCTCGGCGGACACGCCCTCTCTGTGTCCGTCACCCTGCCGGGGTTCGAGGGCCGCGAACGGATGTTCGCCGGCTACTTCACTGCTAGGTACCGAGGCGGCGCTCGAGCGCGCTCCCGACGCATGAGCCCGTTCGGCTCCGGGTTCCGGAGCGCGCCGTCGTCGAGCGGGTCGGGGCGGGCGCCCGCCTCCCGCCGTGCGCGGGCCGGGGTCTCGTCGTACGCCGCCGGGCCCTCGGCGAGCCGGCGCAGGTACACGTCGACGCGCGCGTTCACCCGGAGAGCGCCGCCCGCCTTCGCGGCCGCGGTCTTCATCCGCTCGATCTTCGCCGCGAGGAGGTCGGGCGCGCCGGTGCCGTGCTCGACGATCACGCCGACGGCCCCCGCTTCGACGACGCGCGCGGCGAAAGCGCCGGCGGCGTCCGCGTCGGGCGCGTAGCCGGCTTCGACGTCGGCCGACACCGGGACGCCGACGACGCGGACGATCTCGCGGACCGTCGCGAGGAGCGCCTCGCGCGGGATCGCCTGGCCGTCGGGATAGCCGTGCGACCACGCGACCGCGGCGCTCGAGGTGGCGATCGCCTTCGCGCCCGCGTGCTCGATGATGCGGGCGCTGCCGGCGTCCCGGCGTTCGGCAGGACGGGGAGGCCGCACGCTCCCGTCCGGCGATTCACGGACGCGATCGCCCGCCCGATTCGGCGAGCGTCGGCGCTCCCCGCGTCACATCGGGTGCAGGAGAGGCGCGCTGGCCCCGTGCGGGTTCCCGTCGCATACTCCCGGCCGGGGCACGGATGCGGATCGCGACGTGGAACGTCAACTCGCTGAAGGCGCGTCTCGAGAAGGTCATGTGGTGGATCGACCGGGCGCGGCCCGACGTGCTGCTGATGCAGGAGACGAAGCTCGCCGACGCCGATGCGCCGGTCGACGCGTTCCGCGCCGCCGGATACGCGCTTGCGCACCACGGCGAAGGGCGCTGGAACGGCGTCGCGATCGCCAGCCGCTGCGAGATCGAGGGGGTGGTGACGCATTTCGGGGCGCCGCTGCGCCCCGCCGCGACGCCGGACGTTCCCGACGACGAGCCGCTCGCCGAGGCGCGCATGATCGGCGCGGTGTGCGGCGGCGTTCGGGTCGTGTCCGTGTACGCGCCGAACGGACGCAGCGTGGGCTCGCCGTTCTACCGCGCGAAGCTCGCCTGGTACGACCGGCTCGCGTCCTGGCTTGCGGAGAGCGCGGATCCCGCGGAGCCGCTCGTCATCGGCGGAGACTTCAACGTCGCGCCCGAGGACGCGGACGTCTGGGATCCGGCGGCGTGCCACGGTGGGACGCACGTCTCCCCGGCCGAGCGGGAGGCGTTCGCGCGGCTCTGCCGGTGGGGCCTGGTCGACGCCTATCGCCGGCACCATCCCGAGCCCGGACGCTACACCTGGTGGGACTACCGCGCCGGGAACTTCCACCGGAACGTCGGCATGCGGATCGACCACCTGCTGGTCACGCGCGCAGTGGCGGAGCGCACGACGTGGGCCGAGATCGATCGGGAGGCGCGCAAGGGCAAGCCCGCGCCCTCGGACCACGCGCCGCTCGTGATCGATCTCGACGGACCCGGACATCCGTTCGACGCCGGCTGGACGTCCGCCGAACGGCGAATCGCGGCCCGCCGCGCGACGGGCCGATGAGGGCCGGGCGCGAGACCCCGGCGGGCTTCCCGATCGAGCCGCCGATCGAGCCGATGCTCGCGCAGCTCGCCGCGGAGCTTCCCGCGGGCGACGGCTGGCTCTTCGAGCCCAAGTGGGACGGCTTCCGGGCGATCGTGTTCCGCGACCGCGACCGGTTCTACGTCCAGAGCCGCGACGCGCGGCCGCTCGACCGGTACTTCCCCGAGCTGCACGCGGAGCTGCGCGCGTCGCTGCCCGCCCGGTGCGTCGTCGACGGCGAGATCGTCATCGCAGCCGGGCACGGGCTCGACTTCGACGCGCTCCAGCTGCGTCTCCACCCCGCGGACTCCCGCGTGCGGAAGCTCGCCGCGGAGACGCCGGCGTCCTTCGTCGCGTTCGATCTGCTCGCGCGCGACGGACGCGACCTGCGCTCGCGCCCGCAGGCGGAGCGGCGTCGGCTGCTGGAGCAGGCGCTCGCGCGGAGGTCCGGTCGCGTCCATCTCACGCCGTGCACCCGAGAGCGGTCGGTCGCGGAGGACTGGTTCCACCGCTTCGAGGGCGCGGGGCTCGACGGCGTGGTCGCGAAGCACGAGAGCACGACGTACCAGCCGGGCAAGCGCGTGATGGTGGAGGTGAAGCACGAGCGCACGGCGGACTGCGTGGTGGCCGGCTTTCGCTGGCACAAGAACGGTCCGGGAACGCTCGTCGGCTCGCTGCTGCTCGGCCTCTACGACGGCGCCGGCGTGCTGCAGCACGTGGGGGTGACCTCGTCGTTCTCGATGGAGGCCCGTCGCCGCCTCGTGCGGGAGCTGGCGCCGCTCGGCGCGAACGCGCTCGCGTCGCATCCCTGGAGGGAGTGGGCCGGGGCGACCGGTGGCTCGGTCGGCTGCCGGGCGCGCAGAGCCGCTGGAGCGCGGGCAAGGACCTCTCCTGGGAGGCTGCCGGTACGATCAGCTGGAGGTCGTGCCGCCCGCCGAGCTGGCCCGGATCTTCGCGGTGCGTGCCGGTCCGCGTCCGCGCGGCCGCTGACGCGGCGGCGGCGCTCCGATCTCGTCGTCCGACGGCGCCCGCGATGCTCATCGTCGCGGGCAGGACGGTCACGCGAGGTCGCGGCGCCGGGCGGGGCCGCCACGCCTCACCAGTAGTCGTGCCCGTCGGGGAGCCCGGCCGGTGCCTCGATCCGCCGGAAGCGCGCTGCACGGACGTGCGTCACGCCGTCGACGCGCTCGAGCCGCCCGGCGACCTCGAGGAGCGGCGAGGTGTTCAGCACGACGCGGACCCGCTCGTAGAGCGCGGGCGTGACGACCGCGCTCGCGGTCCCGGTCTCGTCCTCGAGCGTGAGAAAGCAGAAGCCCTTCGCCGTCCCCGGCCGCTGACGGACGATCACGTGTCCGGCGACCCGGACGGGCGCGCCGTGCGGGACGCGGTCGAGGTCGCGCGCGGCGAGGACGCCCTGCGCCGCGAGGGTGTCGCGGAGATGGGCCATCACGTGCGGGCCGGGCGTCAGCGTCGTCGCCGCGTAGTCGGCGGCCGTCTCCTCGTACGGCGTCATCGGCGGGAGCGGCGCCGCCGCGCGCGCCGGCCGGACGCGGGCGAGGAGGCTCGAAGGATCGCGTTCGGCGGCCGCCGCCTGCCAGAGCGCCTCGCGCCGCCCGAGCCCGAGCGACGCGAACGCGCCCGCGTGCGCGAGCGCCTCGACCTCGTTCGTCCGGAGCCGTCCCGCCTGCGCGGCCTCCGCGACCGACGCGAACGGCCGCGCGGCGACGAGCCGCCGGCCCGCCTCCTCGCGGAGCCCCGCGACGTAGCGGAGGCCGAGACGGAGCGCCCGTCCCCGGTCCTCGAGCGTGCACGGCCAGTCGGAGTGCGCGACGTCGATCGGCCGCACCTCGACGCCGTGGCGCTGCGCGTCCTTCACGACCGTCGCCGGGTGGTAGAAGCCCATCGGCCAGCAGTTGAGGAGCGCGCACGTGAACGCCGCGGGGTGGTGCGCCTTCAGGTACGCGGAGGCGTAGGCGAGGAGCGCGAAGCTCGCCGCGTGCGACTCCGGGAACCCGTACAGCGCGAACGACGTGATGCCCTGGACGATCTCCTCCTGCGCGGCGGGCGGGATGCCATGCGCCGTCATGCCGTCGCGGAGCCGCCGCTCGATCGCCCGCATGCGCTCGACCGAGCGCTTGAAGCCCATCGCGCGGCGAAGCTCCTCGGCCTCGCCGCCCGTGAAGCCGGCGGCGGTCATCGCGATCCGGAGGAGCTGCTCCTGGAAGAGCGGCACGCCGAGCGTGCGCGCGAGGATCGGCTCGAGCGACGGGTGCGGGTAGGTGACCGGCTCGCGGCCGGCGCGGCGGCGGAGATACGGGTTCACCATCTTTCCGACGATGGGGCCGGGCCGGATGATCGCGACCTCGACGACGAGGTCGTAGAAGCGCTCCGGGCGCATGCGCGGGAGCGTCGCCATCTGCGCGCGGCTCTCCACCTGGAAGACGCCGATCGTGTCGGCGCGGCGGAGCATGTCGTAGACGGCGGGGTCGTCGGGCGGGAGCTTCGCGAGGTCGAGCTCGACGCCCTCGTGCGCGCGGACGAGCGGGATCGCCTCCTCGAGCGCGGCCATCATGCCGAGGCCGAGGAGGTCGACCTTGATGAGCCCCAGGTCCGCGCAGTCGTCCTTGTCCCACTGGATGACGGTGCGCCCCGGCATCGCCGCCGGCTCGAGCGGCACGACGTCGTCGAGCCGCCCCGCCGCGATCACCATGCCGCCCGTGTGCTGCCCGACGTGGCGCGGGAGGCCCTGCATCTGCTGCACGAGGTCCACGAGGAGCGCGATGCGCGGCGCGCCGGGGTCGACGCCGCCGTTCCGGAGCTGCGCCGCGAGCTCGTCGTGCCCGTCGTGCCAGCCGTGGGCGCGGAGCAGCTTCGCCAGGCGGTCCACCTGGTCGAGCGAGAGGCCGAGCGCCTTCCCCGCTTCGCGGACGGCGCTCCGCGTGCGGTAGCTGATGACGGTCGCCGTCATGCCGGCGCCGCGCGCGCCGTAGCGGCGGTAGACGTACTGGATCACCTCCTCCCGGTGGTCGCCCGACGGCAGGTCGAGGTCGATGTCGGGCCACTCGCCGCGCTCCTCGGAGAGGAAGCGCTCGAAGAGGAGCTCCATGCCGACGGCGTCGACCGCGGTGATGCCGAGCGCGTAGCAGACGGCGCTGTTCGCCGCCGAGCCGCGGCCCTGGCAGAGGAAGCCGCGCTCGCGGCAGAAGCGGACGATGTCCCAGACGATCAGGAAGTAGCCGGCGAGGTCGAGCTTCTCGATGACGGCGAGCTCGTGCTCGAGCTGGCGGCGGACCTTCGCCGAGAGGGGCGCGCCCCAGCGCTCGCGCGCGCCGCGCTCGGCGAGCGCGCGGAGGTGGCCGATCGGCGTCGCGCCGGGCGGGAGCGGGAACTCCGGGAAGCGGTAGCCGAGGTCAGCCAGCGTGAAGGCGCAGCGCTCGGCGATCCGCCGGCTCTCGCGGATCCACGCCGGGCGGTCGGCGAAGAGCGCCGCCATCTCGGCCGGCGTCTTCAGATGGCGCTCGGCGTTCGCGAGGAGACGGCGGCCGGCCGTGTCGAGCGTCGTCTTCCCGCGGATGCAGGTGAGGACGTCGAGGAGCGCGCGGCCGTTCGGGCGCGCGTGACGGACGTCGTTCGTCGCGACGACGGGGACCCGGCAGGCGCCGGCGAGGTCGACCAGGCGACGGGCGAGGCGCTCGCCCGCGCGCTCGGCGTGGCGGTGGACGTCGACGGCCAGGCGCGGTCCGAAGATGCCGCGCAGGCGGTCGAGGTTCCCGGCCGCGGCGGCGGGCTCCGCGAGCGGCCCGTCGGCGCCGCCCGCGAGACAGAAGAGGCCGGCCGCGTGCTCCTCCACCTCCGCCCAGGCCGCCTCCGCCGCGCCCTTCGGCCGCCCCGCCGCCGCGGCCGTGAGGAGCCGGCAGAGGTTCCGGTGGCCCGTCCGATCCTCGACGAGGAGGTGGAGGCGCCCCGCGCCCGCGACCGGCACTTGGGCCCCGACGAGCGCGCGGACCCCGGCGCGTTTCGCCGCCTGGAAGAAGCGCGGCGCGCCGTAGACGCCGCGGACGTCGGCGAGCGCGAGCGCGTCGTAGCCGAGGGCGGCCGCGTGCTCGGCCAGGTCCTCGGGGAGCGACGCGCCCTCGAGGAAGCTGAACGCGCTCCGGCAGCGCAGCTCGACGTAGTCGCTCATGCCCGGAAACTCTCGACGCCGCCCGCCGACGGTGTCATGGTCCGCCCATGGCGACGCTCGACGTCAACCTGAAGGACCCGCTCCTCTTCGAGCGCGGCGTTCCGCACGAGCTCTTCGCGCGGCTCCGGCGTGAGGCGCCCGTCTACTGGAACCCCGAGCCCGAGCCGTGGGAGCCCGGCTTCTGGGCGCTCACCAAGTACGACGACGTGTCGATGGTGTCGCGCAACCCGCAGCTCTTCTCCTCCGCGCGCGGCGGGCACCAGATCAGCTATCCGCCGGGCGTCGAGTTCAACCAGGCGACGTCGGCGATCGTCAGCAACATGATCGGAATGGATCCGCCGCAGCACAACGTCTACCGGAAGCTCGTCGCGAGCTTCTTCACGCCCGCGGCGGTGAAGAAGATGGAGCCGGAGATCCACGACATCGTGACGCGCACGCTCGACCGCGTAACGCCGCTCGGCGCGTGCGAGTTCGTCGAATCGGTCGCCGCCGAGGTCCCCCTCGTCGTCCTCTGCAATCTCCTCGGCGTGCCGCAGGCCGATCGGAAGCGCGTCTTCGACTGGACGAACACGCTGACGGACTTCTCGATCCCGCCCGAGGCGCAGATCCCCGTCTTCGGCGAGCTTTTCGCGTACGGCCAGGCGCTCGCCGAGGAGCGGCGCCGGCACCCGCGCGGCGATCTCATGAGCGTCATGGCGACGGGCGAGGTCGACGGCGAGAAGATCGAGGACCAGCGCCTCCTCGACGGCTTCTTCCTCCTCCTCGTCATCGCCGGGAACGAGACGACGCGGAACACGATCTCGGGCGGTCTCCTGGCACTCATCGAGCACCCGGCCGAGCGCCGGCTCCTGCTCGACGACCCGCGGCTCATCCCGACCGCCGTCGAGGAGATGCTCCGCTGGGTGTCGCCGGTCGTCCACTTCCGCCGCACCGCGACCGCCGACACGGAGATCCGCGGCCAGCGCATCCGGGAGGGCGACAAGGTCGTCATGTGGTACCCGGCCGCGAACTGCGACGAGGACGTGTTCGCGGATCCCGACCGCTTCGACGTCCGCCGGAAGCCGAACGACCACCTCGCGTTCGGCGAGGGACAGCATTTCTGCCTCGGCGCGTGGCTCGCGCGGCTCGAGCTGCGCGTCGTGTTCGAGGAGGTGCTCCGCATGCCCGACATGGAGCTCGCCGGCCGGACGGCGCGCATCCGGTCGTACTTCCTCTCGGGGTTGACGACGATGCCCGTTCGCTTCACGCCGACGCCCGCCGTGCATCAGTCGTAGACTCCGTCGGCAAGCCACCGGCCCGCGCCGCCGAGCTCGCGGTAGCAGCGGTAGATGCCGCCGTCGGACAGCTCGAGGTCCCAGTAGTCGCGCGCGAGCGGCGCGTCGCTCCACCACTCGCCGACGACGCGCCAGGGCCCCGCCGCGTGGACGACGCGCCCCGCGAAGCCGGGGCCGCGCACGAACGCCGGCACGTCCCGGTCCGCGAACACCTCGACCGGCCGCGGCGGCCGGAGCGCGCGGATGACGAGCGGGCAGACGGCGCCCGCCGGCGGCGGCGCGGGCGGGGCGGGCGGCGGCACGGCGAACGGTGCGACGGCGGCCGCGCCGGGCCGGTGCGTGTCGACGACGACGGGCGCGCCGACGCGCTCCGGGCCGCAGAGCGCCGCCAGCTGCGCGAGCGTCGTCGCCAGGCGCTCGGGCGCGGGGCCGGGCGGCGTGAAGAGGCCGAGCTGCATCGCGCGGACGCGATCGGGGACGACCGTGAGCGCCACGCGCTCGACGGCGGCGCGCGGCGGCCGCGCTTCGAGCGCGCTGCGGAGACAGGTGAGGATCGTCTTCGCGTCGCGCGTCGGCGCGGCGAGGACGACCTCGCGCGCATCGCGGCTGCCGTCGTCGAGCCCGAGCCCGACGCCGAGCCGGGCGCCACCGACGCCGGCGAGACCGAGCCGCGCGAGCGCGCGCTCGACGAGGCCGCGGAGCACGAAGAGGAGCGGCTCGAGCGTGTCGAGCGCGTACTCGAGCGCGCACGCCTCCTCGACCGCCGCCTCGAGCGCCCGCGGCGCGAGCGGCCGCGCGTCCTCGCCGCGCGCCGCGCGGACGAGCGCGGCGCCGGCGGCGCCGAGCCGCGTCCCCACCTCGGCCTCCGGGAGCCGGGCGAGGTCGCCGAGCCGGTGGATGCCCCAGCGCGCGAGCGTCGCGGCGACGTCGGGCGGCGCGTCGAGGCAGGCGAGCGGGAGCGCGGCGAGGAAGCCGCGCTCCGTCCCCGCCGGCACGACCTCGGCGCCGTCGCCGTGAACGGCCGCGAGCCGCGCGACGGTCATGCTCGCGCCGACGCCGACGCGCGCCGCGAGCCCGACGCGCGCCGCGCGTGCGACGAGCGCCGCCGCGAGCCCGGCCTCGCTGCCGACGAGGTGCACCGCGCCCGACGCGTCGAGGAAGACGGTCCCGTCGGGCATCGGCTCGACGCGACTCGCGAGCGAGGCGGCGACCTCCGCGAGCGCGCCCGCGGCGGAGCGCTCGGCCGCGGCGTCGCGGAGCCGGACGACGAGCGCCGCCTCCGCGGCGCGCGCCTGCGCGACGGTGTGCCGGCCGGGACGGATGCCGCGCGCGCGGGCCGCCGGAGAAGCGGCGACGACGGGTGCGTGCGCGCCGTCCCGCTCGGTCAGGACGAGCGGGAGGCCGGCGAGGCCCGGGTCCGCGCGGCAGGCGGCCGCGACGGGAAGATCGGGAACGAAGAGACAGGCGATGCGCGGCACGATGCGACTCCCGGCTCACGCACCGGCCTGCCTCACGACGCGCGCCTCCGCGGGCCGCCCGACGCGGCTCCGCACCACGCGCACGGCGGCCTCGACGCCGTCGAGTACGACGAGCCGGCCGGGCCCGCCGCTCCAGCGGACGCGCGCCGCCTCGACCGCGAGCCGGAGCGCCGCGAAGCTCCCCGCCGCGGGCCGGGGCGCGACGACGAGGAGCGTCGTCCGCGTCCCCTCGGCCGCGCGCGCGAGGCGGGAGACGGCCGCGGTGTCGGGCGGCTCGCGGCTCGCACGCTCGTCCAGGTCGAGGACGACGAGCCCGAAGCCGCCCGCGCGGAGCACGAGCTCGGCCGCGCGCCGCTCGTCCCCGGGGCGGTGGGGACGGATCCAGAGCGTGCGGTCGAGGACGACGCCCGCACCGGCTGCGCCCTCGGGGTCGAGCGCGTCCGCCGGGTCGACCCAGGCGATCGTCTCGCCGGCGCGCGTCGCGGCCGCGGCCATCGCGCACGCGAGCCCCGTCCGGCCCGCGCTCGGCGGCCCGACCAGCTCCGCGATCCGGCCGCGGGGAAGCCCGCCGCCGAGCACGGCGTCGAGCGGCGCGAGCCCCGTCGGCAGCCGCTCGGCCCCGGCCGCGTGCGCCGTCCCGAGCCGCAGGCCCCCCGGTCTGCCGAGCCGATCGAGGAGGGCCGCCGCGCTGGACATCGCATCCTGTTTCGCCTTTTCTTCGACTCCATGTCAACCCCGACCGCGGAGCGAAAAGTCGTTGACGGACAGGGGCTTCCGCACTACTCGCACGCCCGATGCTCCGTCCGCCGCGCGCGTCGCGGTCGGCGCCGTGCTCGCGCTCGGCGGCATCGGCCTCATGGTCGCCGCGCAGCTCGACCTCGGCCCCGCGTGGCGCGTCGGCATCGAGGCGGAGGCGCGGCCGGGCCTCGTGACCACGGGGTGGTACGCCGTCGGCCTCCGGCGCGGTCCCTGGCGGCGCGTTCCCGCGGGTGGGATCGGAAGCGGGCCAAGCGCCCCAGATCCGCGGATCCGCCGGGGCGGCGGCCGATCGCGCGCGGGGGCACCGGGCTTGCTTGCCTCCGGCATGCGCAAGGTCGCGTGCGAGCAGTGCCCGACGTTCGCGGGCTGCATCGTCCGCGACCTCCGCGGGCCCGCGCTCGACGACTTCCGGGCGTGCAGCGTGAGCGGCATCTACAGATGCCGGCAGGTCCTGTTCCACGAGGGCGCGCCCGCCGGCGCGCTTTATCTCCTCTGCCTCGGGAGCGTGAAGCTCTACCAGTCGGACGGGCTCGGGCGCGAGCACATCCTCGCGGTCGCCGCTCCGGGCGAGGTGCTGAGCGAGCTGCCGCTCGCCGCGGACGACACGTACTCCGTGTCGGCCGAGGCGCTCACCGACTGCCAGGTGAGCTGGATCGCACGCGACCGGCTCGTCGCGTTCCTCCACCGCCATCCCGAGGTCGGCGTCCAGCTCGTCGGCGCGCTCAGCCGCGCGCTCGGCGCCGCGCGGCGCAAGGCCCGCGAGTTCGCCCTCATGCGCGCGCAGGGCCGGCTCGCGGAGCTCCTCGTCCAGCTCGTGCGCGCGTCGGGCGAGGTCCCGCGGAACGGCCGTGCGCGCGTCGCGCTCGCGTACTCGCGGCGCGAGCTGGCCGAGATGATCGGCGTGTCGACCGAGACGGCGATCCGGCTCCTCGCCCGGCTCAAGCAGAAGCGGCTGATAGAGGTCGGCCGGCACGATCTCGTCGTCACGGACCTCTCCCGCCTCGCCCGGCTCGCGAACCGCCGCGGCTGACGGCGTCCTGACGTTTCTCCGGCTCAGAGCTGACCTCCGTCATGTTCGCCGTCCCGGCGCGGGCTACAAGCCGCGGGATTCCGGGCGGGAGGCACGATGAGGAGAAACACGATGAGCACCGCACCGACGCTGGACGAGACGATCGGCACCGAGACGCGGCATCTCCTCGCGCGGCGGTCCGAGTGGAGCATCCGGACCGGCACGCGGGACCTCGAGCTCACGGCGCACGCGCTTCGCGTGCTCCTGCAGCTCGACCGGGTCGCCCACGACCTGGCCGAGTTCCTCGCGCTCGCGGAGGCGCAGCACGCCGACGGGGGTTGGACGAGCGCGCTCGACGACGGTCCGGGCGGCGCGTGGGTCTCGGCGTTCGCGGCGATCACGTGCGCCCGGGCCGTGCGCGTCGTGGCCGACGCCCGTCTCGTCGACGCCGTCGGCCGCGCGGTCGACTTCTTCCTCGCGCGGCAGGCGCCCGACGGGTCGTGGGCCGACGCGCCCACGTGGACGCGTCTCGACGCCACGAGCCATCCGCTCAGCTTCCTCCACATCGCGCGCGCCGGCGCCTGCCCGCGCGTGCCGGAAGTGGACGCGGCCCGCGCCGCCGCGCTCCGCTTCGTCCTCGCGGGCCAGGATCGCGACGGCGCCTTCCGCGAGCCGGAGTTCCGCTCGCCCACGGAGATCGTGGCCTCGGGGAGCCCCGTCGAGATGACGGCGCACATCCTGGAGGACAGCCTCGCGGGCGCGCTCTCGCCGGCGTCGCCGCCCGGCGCCGTGCACCGGGCGGCGCGGCGCGCGGCCGAATGGCTCGCGCGCGCGCAGCACGCCGACGGATCGTGGGACGGACGCAACGTCGACCACACGATGGACGCGGCGCGCGCGCTCATGCTGGCGCAGCGCGTCCTCCCGGAGCTCGACGTGCGCGACGCGATCGAGTCCGCCCTCGCCTGGATCCTCGCGGTGAAGAACCCGCAGGGGTGGGGGAACTTTCCCGGGGAGGCGACGAACCTCGAGCGCGCGTGCGACGGGCTCGACGCGCTCCTCAAGTACCGCGTCTACCGGCTCGGCCGCGTGGAGCCGATCGTCCAGCTCTGGGGATACGCCGTCGCCTGAGCCGGGGCCCGGCTGACGTCGATCATCCCGCGCGCTGACCGGCGTCATGGCGGCGCCCGTCCGACCGGTCGATAGGGTCGGGCACCGAAGGGAGGGCCGATGCGCAAGTACACGCCGGCAGTCGAGACGGGGCTCGATCGGTTGCGGGAGATGGCGCGCGGGAACTTCGACCTCGAGTGGATGGACGCGAACCCGGCGGGCTGGGGACACGAGGCGACGCCGGGACCGACGGGCATCCGGCTCCGCGACGTCGAGACCGGGCACTACGGGCGCGTTCCGGAGCACGGCTCCGAGCACGGGAGCATGGCGCCGCGCGGGTGCCACGTGCCCCCCGGGACGCCCGCGCTCGGCATGTACACGGTGAACGACATGGCCGAGGTGTGGGCGGAGAACGCGGCGCTCCTCTACGACGAGGCCGTGGTTCGGCAGTGGAACTCGGTGACCGACGTCCCCTGGCACAAGCTCCAGAAGCTGCCGGACGACCTCGAGCGCGCCGTCTGCCAGATGTGCACCGGCTTGACGGAGGTCGAGTTCGTCGCCGGCGACATGCCGGCCAAGTGGCTCTGCCGGATCAACCACGACTTCCACGAGGTGAAGCTCTTCCTCGCGACGCAGATCATGGACGAGGCGCGGCACCTGGACGTCTTCCGCAAGCGTGCGCTCGCGAACGGCGGCGGCCTGCTGATGGCGTCGCCCGGCCAGGAGGCCCTCCTGTCCGCGATCCTCGAGGCGCCCGACTACACGACCGCCAGCGCCCTCATGCACGTCTTCGGCGAGGGCTTCGTCCTGACCCTCTTCCGCCAGGGGGAGTTCCTCGCCCCGAGCGAGGTCGAGAAGACGATCTTCCGGCTCTGCATGCAGGACGAGGCGCGCCACGTGGCGTACGGCGTGAAGCACTTGAAGTACTTTCTCGAGCGGCACCCCGAGCGCACGGAGCAGGTCCACGCGATCCTCGACCTCGGCGAGCAGGCCATCTTCACGCTGACGCTCGAGCCGCAGACCGCCGAGCCGCGCGCGATCCTCGCCGGCGGGGGCCTCGCGAACATCGAGCTCGGCATGGCCCGCATGGCGTTCATCTACGCCAAGCAGGTGCGCGAGTACCTCCGCCGGCTCGAGATCGCCGGGCTCGACCGCGAGCCGCGGCTCACCATTCCGAAGGAGATTCGCCTGGAGGATCTCGCGGCGTAGCGCCGGAGGAGATGACGATGGCGGCCACGATCTTTCCCTCGACGAAGTGGTTCCGGGCCCTCGCGCGCCGGATGGAAGGCGACGAGGCCACGTACCGCGCGCTCGGCTCCGTCGACTGCACGATGGTCGTGCAGGTCGACGGAGCGCGCGGCGGCGATCTCTACGAGATCGTGTTCGAAGGCTACCGAGTCCGTTCGGTGCGGCAGCTCGCGCGCCTGGAGGACGCGTCGCCCGGCCACTTCGTCCTGCGGGCGCCGCTCGCCACCTGGCGCGAGATGATCGAGAACATCCGCGCGCACGGCGGGCCCGATCTCGCCCACACGCTCAACTACCTCACCTTCCCCGACGACCCGATGTGCGTCACCGGCCCCGATCAGCTCGAGATCGACGCGTTCTATCGGTACAACGAGAGCCTCCAGCGGTTCTTCAACGGCGCCGCGGACGTCCCGACGGCGTACGCCGGGTAGAAGGGCGGGCGCGGAGGCCCGGGAGGGGAGCTGCCGTATGCAGAAGCACGCGCTCCGCAGGAATCTCGGGAAGTGGCTGCTGGCGAAGCCCAACTGGTGGGTGCAGTTCGCCGTCGTGTCCGGCGTCAGCGTCGCGGGGCTCGTCGCGCTCGGGACGTGGACGTACACGAGCGCCCCGCCGCGCGCCCCCTTCGTGTCGTCCGCGACCGGTACCGAGGTGATCCCGCTCGGCCAAATCCTCCGCGGCCAGGAGCTGTTCCACCTGCGCGGCCTCATGTCCTGGGGCTCGTTCTGGGGCGACGGGGCGGAACGCGGCCCCGACTTCACGGCGGAGGCGCTGCATCGCACGGTCGTCTCGATGCGGTCGTTCTACGAGCGACAGGTCGAGCGCGAGCGCCCGCTCACCCAGGCCGACCGCGATGCGATCGGCGTCCGCGTCGCACGCGAGATCAAGGAGAACGGGTGGGACGAGAAGGCCGGCGTCATCCGCATCAACCCCGCGCAGGTTCGGGCGTACGAGGACCTGAAGACGCACTACGGCCGCGTGTTCACCGATCCGACGTATCCGGCGAGATTCCGGCTCGACCGCTACATCACGGACCCAGACGACATCGCGGCGCTCGCGGCCTACTTCTTCTGGGGCGGCTGGGTCGCCGGGGCCACGCGGCCGGGCGAGACGTGGAGCTACACGCACAACTGGCCGTACGATCCCGACGCGGGCAACGTGCCCACGATGCCGACCGTCGTGTGGAGCTTCCTCTCGATCCTCGTGCTCTTCGCGGGCTCGATGCTCGTGCTCTACGTGTACGGCCAGATGAAGGCCCTGCCCGGCGACCCGTTCAACGGCGCCGAGGGCGGCACCCTCACCACGACCGAGCTCGAGAAGGGCTACGAGTTCGTCCGTCCCACGCAGCGGGCGACGTACAAGTTCTTCGCCTTCGCCGTCGTCCTGTTCCTCGTGCAGGTGCTGGCCGGCATCCTGAGCGCCGAGGACTTCGTGAGCGGAGGGCCGGGCACGGCGATGGTGAAGGTGCTCGGGCTCGCCATGCCGTTCACCGTCGTCCGGGCGTGGCACACGATCCTCCAGATCTACTGGTTCTTCATGTGCTGGGTCGGCTACACGATCTTCTTCCTGCCGCGGCTCGGGCGCGTTCCGGCGGGCCAGCGGTTCCTCGTGAACCTGCTCTTCGCGCTCTGCGTCGTCGTCGGCGCGGGCGCGCTGTTCGGCATCTACGTCGGGCAGATGGGCTACCTGAGCGACGGGGCGGCGTACTGGTTCGGGAGCCAGGGCTGGGAGTTCCTGGAGCTCGGGCGGTTCTGGCACGTCCTCATGCTCGCGGCCTTCGTGCTCTGGATCGCCATCATCTTCCGCGGCGTGCGGCCGTGGATCGCGAAGCAGACGATGTGGTCGGTGCCCGCGTGGCTCTTCTATGGCAGCGGCATCATGGTGCTGTTCCTCTTCTTCGGGCTCGGGGCGACCACGCGGGGGAACTTCGCCATCGCGGACTACTGGCGGTGGATGACGGTGCACATGTGGGTCGAGGTCACGTTCGAGGTCTTCACGACCTGCATCGTCGGCTACATGCTCGTGCAGATGGGCCTCATGAACCGCGCGATGGCGGAGCGCGTGATCTTCCTCGCCGTCATGATGTTCCTCGTCACGGCGATCGTCGGCATCTCCCACAACTTCTACTGGATCGCGAAGCCGACGGGCATCATCGCGCTCGGCAGCGTCTTCTCGACGATGCAGGTGCTCCCCCTGCTCCTCATGACGCTCGACGCGTGGCGGATGCGGAACGAGAAGATCCGGGCCGGGGTGCACCGCGCCGAGGGGAAGCAGAAATTCGTCATGGAGGGCGTCTGGCTCTTCATCCTCGCATGCAACTTCTGGAACATCGTCGGCGCGGGCGTCTTCGGCTCGCTGATCAACCTGCCGATCGTGAACTACTACGAGCACGGCACGTACCTCACGGGGAATCACGCGCACGCGGCGATGTTCGGCGTGAAGGGCAACGTGGCCCTGGCGGGCGTGCTCTTCTGCTGCCAGCACCTGTTCCCCCGCGCGGCGTGGAGCGAGAAGCTCGTCCAGCGGAGCTTCTGGTCGCTCCAGGCGGGCCTCGTGCTGATGATGACGCTCGACCTCTTCCCCGTCGGGCTGTACCAGCTCGCGGCCGTCCTCACGCACGGCTTCTGGTACGCGCGGACGAACGAGTTCGTGACCGGGCCCGTCTTCGCGACGCTCACCTGGCTCCGCGTGATCGGCGGCGTCGTGTTCCTCTTCGGTGGGGTTCTCCCGCTCGTGTGGTTCATCCTGTCGCGCGCGCGCGTCCTCGTCCGCGAGCTCGACCTCGGTGAGGACGAGACGGCCGTCTACGGCCGGGACTGGGCCGCGCACGAGGAGGAGATCCTGCACGCCCTCGAGTAGGGACGGCGCATGACGGGCGAGGCGCGAGCGGACGGAGACCCCGCGGGGCGGTGGCGGCGTGCGGCGGGGCGGGCGGCGGTGCTCGTTCTCCTCGCCGCGTGCGCGACGCCGCCTCCGATGGCGCCCCTGACGGCCCGTCGGCTCGAGGCGGCGGAGCGCCGGTGGCGAGCGCGCGGCGCGGAGTCGTATCGGCTCGTGGTTCGCGTGCGGGCGCCGCGCGCCGAGGCCGCGGTCTACGACGTCCTCGTCTCGGGCGACACGGTCGTCGAGACGGCCCGCGGCGGCGCTCCGTCCGACGGCGCCGCCCACGACGACTACTCGATGGCCGGGCTCTTCGAGCTGCTGCGTCGCGATCTCCGCCTCACCGAGGTGCGCGCGATCGGCGACACGCCGCCGGTCGACCTGCGGGCGCGCTTCGAGCGACGCACGGGGCGGCTCGTGCGTTATCGGCGGACGGTTGGGTCCGCCCGTCGCGCGGTCCTGCTGGTCGAGGTGCTCGCGTACGAGGACCTCGGCCGCGTGCACCCCGACGTCCGCCGGGCCGCCCGGTGAGGACGGAGCCGACGACTCGAGCGAGGATCCTGCGCGCGGCGGAGCGCGTGTTCGCCGAGCGCGGCTACGAGGGCGCGCGGCTGCGGGAGATCGCGGCGGCGGTCGGCATCCGCAAGGCGTCGCTCTTCCATCACTTCGCCGGAAAGGAGGAGCTCTACCAGGCGGTCCTCGAGGAGAGCGTGCGCGACGTCGGGCGGGAGATCGCGCGGACGCTCGGGCGGCCGGTCCCCCACGCCGAGCGCCTGCGCGAGCTGGTCTCGGTCTACGTGGACCTCGTCGCGGACCGGCCGATGCACGCGCGGATGCTGCTCCGGCAGGCGCTCGACGAGGACGCGCCGCCGGCCGCCGCCCTCGGGTCGGCCCTCGCGCCGCTGTTCGCCGTGGTGGTCGAGTTCGTCCGCGACGGCCAGCGGGCCGGCGCTTTCCGCCCGGTCGACGCGCCGACGCCGCTCATGCTGACCGTCGTCGGCGCCGTGACGTTCTTCTTCACCGCCGTCCACGTCGTCGCACCGGCCTGGCCCGCGGCGAATCCGACGGAGCGCGAGTTCGCCGCGGCGGTGAAGCGCCACGTCACGACGGTCGTCGAGCGGCTGCTGCTGCCGTCCCGCGCCGAGGCGGAGGAGGAGGCGTCGAGCCGCGACGCCGGCCGCCCCGACGCCGTCACCGAGCGTCGACGCGCTCGCCGGTATCGAGGTTGCGGAGCGTGGCCCGAATCTTTTTGATCGTGGTGCCCGACACCTGGCAGTATGCCAAGTTCTTCCCGCCCCCGGGGGAGGCGGCGTTCGTCGAGCAGACGTCGCCCGGAGCGACGTCGATGCACTCACTCTCACCGCCCCCGCCGCCGACCACCATGGCGCGCACGTGGAAGTCCAGCGGCTTGGAGGTGACGTTCAGCACGTCGCACTGCACGACCTGATTCGAGGCGTATTCGACGAGTGGCGTGATCACGTCGCTCGCTGTAGCGGGCACCGCGTACGCGAGCACGCCGACGAGGATGAGGATCCCGATGCGCATGTTCCCCTCCGTCACTGTCCGTCGGACCGTTCGCCGGTGGTCAGGTTGTGTCCCGTCA
>DASRHG010000095.1:0-3837 GCA_035650655.1 Binatia bacterium
GGACGCCGGACGGGAGGAGGCTCCGTCCGCCGCGCGCGAGCGCGCGCTCGGCGCCCTCGTCGACGACCACCGTGCCCGCCGGCTTCAGCGTGTACGCGATCCAGTGCTTGCGGTGCGCGAGGCGGTCGCCCTCGGCGAGGATGAGCGTCCCGATCTCCGTCGCCGCGTCGAAGACGGCGCCGAGGACGCCCTCGTGCGTGCCGTCGGCGATCACGGTGGGGATCCCGGCCGCGGCCGCCTTCTCCGCGGCGGCGATTTTGGACGCCATGCCGCCCGTCCCGACGCCCGAGCGCGCGGGACCCGCCGCCTGCTCGACGACGGCCTGACCCGGGCGCGCGAGCGACACGAGCGTCGCCTCGGGATGGCGGTTCGGGTCGGCCGTGTAGAGACCCGCGACGTCGCTCAGGATCACCAGGAGGTCCGCCTCGACGAGCGCGGCCGTGAGCGCCGAGAGGTTGTCGTTGTCGCCGAAGCGCAGCTCCTCGACGGCGACCGTGTCGTTCTCGTTGACGATCGGCACGACGCCCAGATCGAGCAGCGCGCGGAGCGTGTGGCGCGCGTTCAGGTACCGGCGGCGGTCGGCGAGGTCGGCGTGCGTGAGCAGCACCTGGGCGACGCGCCGGTCGTGCGCGCCGAACGCGCGCTCGTACGCCACCATGAGGCCGATCTGTCCGACGGCGGCCGCCGCCTGCCGCCACTCGATGCGCGTCCGGTCGAGCCTCCCGAGGCGCGGCGCGCCGGACGCGACCGCCCCGGAGCTCACGACGACGACCTGGCGGCCGCCCGACACGAGCGCCGCGATCTCGGCGCTGAGCGCGCGGACCCGCGGGCGGCGGAGCCCCGCGGGACCGGCGAGCACGTTGCTGCCGATCTTCACGACCACGCGGCGCACCCGGGGGAGGAGCGCCGCCTTGTGCGTGCGCTGCGAGCCGAGCGCGTGGTTCACGGCGGGGCCCCCTCGGCCGGCTCCGCGCGCCCCGCCGCGCGGCTCGCACGCACCGCGTCGGCGACGACGCGCACGAGGTCCCGCGTCCCTTCGCCCGTCGCGCCCGACACGGCGTGCAGCGCGATGCCGCGCGCCGCGAAGGCGGCGCGGGCGGCGCGCAGGCGGGCGCGCGTCTCGGCGAGGTCCGCCTTCCCCGCGACGACGATCTGCGGCTTCGCCGCGAGCGCGGGGCTCGCGAGCGCGAGCTCGCGGTTGAGCGCGTCGAAGTCGGCGAGCGGGTCGCGTCCGCCGAGGCCCGAGACGTCGAGGAGGTGGACGAGGACGGCCGTCCGCGCGAGGTGGCGGAGGAAGCGCGTGCCGAGGCCGTGGCCGGCGTGCGCACCCTCGATGAGCCCGGGGACGTCGGCGAGGACGAAGCTCGTCTCGTCGTCGACGCGGACGACGCCGAGATGCGGAACGAGGGTCGTGAAGGGGTAGTCGGCGACGCGGGGGCGCGCCGCGGAGACGGCGCGCACGAGCGTCGACTTCCCGACGTTCGGGAAGCCGAGGAGCCCGGCGTCGGCGAGCACGCGGAGCTCGAGCCGCAGCGTCCGGCGCTCGCCGGGCGTGCCGGGCTCCGCGCGGCGCGGCGCGCGGTTGGTCGGCGTCCGGAAGTGGATGTTCCCGCGTCCCCCGTGGCCGCCGCGCGCGACGACCGCGCGCTCGCCGGGCGCGCGGAGGTCCGCGAGCAGCTCGCCCGTGCCGGCGTCGTGGACGAGCGTGCCGGGCGGGACGCGGAGGACGAGGTCGGCGCCGCGGGCGCCGTGCTGGTCCTTGCCGCGCCCGTGCTCGCCGCGGCCGGCGCGGAGGTGCTGCGGGTAGGAGAGGTCGACGAGCGTCGCGAGCCCGGGGTCGACGGCGAGCACGACGTCGCCCCCGTCGCCGCCGTCGCCCCCGCTCGGGCCGCCGCGCGGGACGTACTTCTCCCGCCGGAAGGCGACGCAGCCGTCCCCGCCGTCGCCGGCCTCGACCTCGATGCGCACCTCGTCGACGAACTTCATGATGCCGCGGGCATCGTACCGGAACGCCGCCGAAGCCTCCAAGGCCGCGTTCGGGCGCCGAGGAAGCGGAAGAGCAGCGCCGCGAATCAGTTGCAGGCGCGGCGTCGATCACGGCGAGCGCGGGCCCGAGGAACGGCGCGGGCGCCGTTGCCCCGCGGAACGCGCTCGCGTACCACACGCGCCATGTTCGCGCGCTTGCCGAACGCCATGGCGAGCTGCTCGACGACGGGGGGTGGAAAGGAGGTTCCGCGCGTCGGGTCGACGCGCGCGACCACCGCACCTGCTCGGCCCACGAGCCGCACTGGAGGACGACGAGACGCGCCACGAGGCCCGGATGCTCGCCCGCGAGCCGGACGCCGAGGAGCCCCGCGACGCAGGCGGACGCCCGGTCGCGTCGACGCCGCGGCGAGGGCGCGCCGCCGGCGGCGCGTCTGGATCGCCAGGTCGAGCCAGGACGCGTCCATCCGCCGTCCCGGATTCCGCGCGCGCCCCGCTGGGTGAAGCCGAGCGACGCTGCGCGCCCGGCGGGGGCCCCGATCAGACCGCGAGGCGGACGTCGGCCACGCCGTGGGCGAAGCGGCGGACGACCGTGCCGAAGAGCCGCCGCGCGAGGCCGAGACGCACGAGGAGCGGGAGAACGGCGCGCAGGATCACGCGGCCGGCGAGGCTCGCGTCGAAGAGGACGCGCGGCGGCGCCTGCTGGAGCTCCTGGATCGCCGCCACTTCGGGCAGGCGCTCGTCCTGCACCTGCCGCGCGGCCGCGTCGATCACGTCGGGCGCCGCACCGGGTACGAGCGCGGGCACGAGCCGGTTCGCCGCGACGACGGCATCGCGGAGCGCGATGTTGATGCCCTGCGCGCCGACGGGCGACATCGGATGCGCGGCGTCGCCCAGGAGGAGGAGCCCCGGGGCCGTCCAGCGCACGAGGCGGTCGCACACGACGTCGAGGAGAAAGGGGTGCGTCGCCTCCGTGCGCGCCGCGCGGAGGTGCGCGGCGAAGTCGGGCGCCACGTGCGCCGCCATGACGCCGAGCCAGCCCTCGAGGCCCAGCCGGCGCAGCTCTCCGAAGGACCCCTTCTGGATGATCCACCCCACCTGGAGCCGCCCGTCCCAGGACGGGAACGCGAGGGCCGCGTGGCCGCCGCCCAGGTACGCGTGCGTCGTCCGCGGCGACCACCAGGCGGGCAGCGGCAGCTTGCACCACACGAGGTCGAAGGCCTGGGGCGTGCGGACCTCGTGGAGGCCCGCGCGGTGCCGGAGGACGGAGGCGCGGCCGTCGGTGCCGAGGACGAGGTCGGCGCGGACCTCCCGCGCCCCCGCGGCCGACTCGACGCGGACCCCGACCACGCGCCCGGATGCGAGGACGAGGTCGCGCACGGTCGTGCCGCGCTCCAGGCGGAAGCCGGGGAAGCGGGCCGCTTCGGCGACGAGCGTCTCGAGCAGCGCCGGCTGGGAGACGATGCGCGGGCCCTCGATGCCGAGGTCGGCGAGGGCGAGGCGGAGGAGGCGCCGTCCGCCGAGGTAGACGACGAGGGTCTCGATCGTCGTCTGGGACAGGCACGCGACGGCGTGCGCGAGCCCCATCTGCGCGAGCGCGTCGACGCCGCTCGGCATGAGCCCTTCGCCGCGGAACTCGCGCGCGAAGTCGGTGTGGCGCTCGACGAGCGTCACTCCGACGCCGCGCCCTGCCAGGAGGTAGCCGAGCGCGGCGCCCGCCGGGCCCGCGCCGGCGATCACCACCTCGGCCATGCGCGAGGGGAACGGCTACGCCTGCGGCGTCGGCGCCGGGACGACGCGCACGCGGCGGCGATCCTTGCCGAGGCGCTCGTACTGCACGGTGCCGTCGATCAG
>DASRHG010000096.1:0-36895 GCA_035650655.1 Binatia bacterium
GAGGACGGGGTTCTGGGCCGCCTCGTCGACGTCGACCTTGCAGTGCCCGCTCGCGCACGACCCCGCGGCGCCGCCGCAGTCCTCGTCCGCCGTGCAGACCTTGCCCTGGATCGTCGTCTTCCGCCGGGCCTCCAGCCCGACGCGCCAGCTGTGGGCCGCGTCGGCGGGCAGGAGGTTCGCCGCGCCCGTGCTGACGAACGTGAACGCGCCGTCGGCGTCCGGGGTCGCCGTCGTGCACGGCGCGCCGTTGCAGCTGCCATTCGCCGCGGTGAGCGCGTTCACCGAGATCGGCTTCGCGCCGAAGTCGGTCGTCGGGCCGCTCATGGTGAACGTGAGCCGGTCGACCGGGGGCGCGAGGCTCGTCACGACCGTGCCGTCGCCCGTCTTCAGCCGGAACTTGACCGTGAGCGCGCCGCCCGGCGTGCCGCTCGCGGACAGGATCTCGGCGGTGAGGCCCGGGAGCTGCGTCGAGCGCGCCGGGATCGTGTGCGCGCCGGGGACCGAGAGGCTGAACTCGGTCGCCGCCGCGGTGTGGCAGACCGCGCAGAAGGCATCGGGCTGCGCCTGGGCGACGTGGCCCGCGCCCGGGGGCCCGGCGGCCGTCGTCGCCTCGCTCGGGTTCACGTCGTCGTGGCACGACGTGCACGCGGCGGCGGACGGCTTCTCCTTGTAGTTCGCGGCGTCCGCGCCGGCGGCGTGGCACTTCGTGCAGTTGCGGAGGTCCTGTGGGAAGCCGACCCCGACCGTCTTGATGGTCGAGCCGATGCCGTCGACGCAGGTGCCGCCCGGGCAGTCGGCGTCGACCGTGCACTCGGCGCGCGCGTGCGTGCCGCCGAGGCACATCCGCACGCGCTCGCCGAAGGTCGTCTTCGCGCCGCCGAAGCCGATGATCGCGTACTCGTTGCCGATCGCGCCGGCGAGGCTCGGGAGGTCCTTGCCGCGGTGGATCTTGTGGATCATGACCTCGAGGTCGATCGAGTTGTCCGTGTCGGGATCGGCCGCCTGATCGGTGTGGCAGAGCTGGCAGAGCCGGACCTCGCGCCGGCCGCCGCCGTGCACCGCGAGGGTCCCGTGGCAGCCGTTGCACTCGGCCGTCGTCGCCACCTGCCGGGTCGTCGTCGGGACACCGCCCGCCGGCACGAAGTCGAAGATCGGGTTCTGGACGAGCGCCGCGCCCTGATACGTCCGCTCGATCTGCGCGCCGATCGTGTGCGTCGCGGTCGCGGGAAAGCCGGCCGGGAGCTTCGTCTGGAGCGTGTAGGTGAACGTGCCGCTGCGCTCGTCGACCATCGCGAGCGTGCCGCCGGCGTCGTACTGGGGCTGATCCGCGGCGTGGCCGGTGATCGAGCTCTGCACCTTCTTCAGGAGGTAGTTCCGGTAGCGCGTGAAGCGCGTCGTGAAGCCGTTGCTCGTCTGGTCGACGACGTCGAGGCGCGCGATCGTGAAGCGGACGCGCGCCTCGGACGGGTTCGTCGTCGCCGCCGTGACGGGCTTCACGGCGAGCCCGGCGTCGTCCGTCAGCGTGAAGGTCACGCCGACCGTACCGTCGGCCGCGACCGTCGCGCTCGTGATGGCTGCCTCGAGCCCCGGTCCGGGCGTCCGGCTGAGGACGATCCCGCCCCCACCCCCGCCGCCACCGCCACCGCCACCGCCCCCGTCCGTGCCGCCAGGCGCACCGCCCGGCAGGCACACGAGCTCGAAGCGGTCGCGGTCGACCCGGCCGCGTCCGCGGCTGCGCAGGACGACGGTCGCCGACCCCCGGCGCATCTCGCCGCGCCGGTCCGGCCCGCGGAGCGGCACCGTCAGCATGACCGTGTCCGTGCACTGCGGCGCGCCGCTCGGCAGGGCGAGCCGCGCGATCGCCGCGCGGAGCGGTCCCAAGTCGATCCGGGCGCCGCGGCCGCGCTTCACCGTGACGCTGCGGATCTCGGGCGCGCGGCACCGGAGCGGCGCGCGGTCCTCGAGCGCCGTGCAGACGGAGACGGCGAACGTACACGCGCTCTTTGCCGTGCCCTGGTCACACGATTCGCCCGGCGAGCACACCGTGCCGAGCGCGACGGCGCGTCGCGCCGGAAACGGGGTGCCGGTCGCCAGCATGCCGGCGAGGCAGTCCGTCCGGCGCGACCCGCCGCCCATGAGGACCGAGACGTTCCCCGCCTCCGCGAGCCCGGAGAGCGACAGGACCGCCGCTGCCGCCGTGCACAGCGCCTTCATGCTCGCTCCCAGGTGCAGCGCCCATGCCACGAGCCCGCCGAGCGAAACCGCCACGTTGCGGGCGCGACCTTTCCCCGGCGCTTCCCAGCCCTGGGACGGGTTTCGCAGATTCGTCATCCGGGACGCGCGCACACCGTCCCGAGGTCGTGGCACGGCGAGTGCTCGGACGAACGGGCATGAACGCCGGGCGCCGACTGACGGGCCGTCCGCTCATCCGAGCGCGCCGTCGTCGGTGAGGACGCGCAGCAGGTCGGCGCGCGACACGACCCCGAGCGGCACGCCGTCATCGACGACCGGCACGGCGTTGAAGCCGTGCGCCAGGAGCAGCCGCGCGACCTCCGGTACGGCGGCGTCGGGCGCGACGGTGACCGGGTCGCGCGTCATGGCGGTCTCGACGCGCGTCCACTCCCAGTGGCCTGCGTGCGGGCGGAGGTCGCGGTCGGCGAGGAGACCGACCAGCCGCCCGCCGGCGACGACGGGCAGCTCGCGCACCTGAAGCGCCTCCATGACGAGCGCGGCGCTCGCGAGGCTCTGCTCGGGCGCGAGCCGGGGAACGGCGCGCATGACGTCCCGCGCGACCGCGCGGCGCTGCGGCTCGCCGGCTTCGTTCCGGCACGCGCGCAGGAGCGCCTCGCCCAGCTCGAGGAGGGCGGCGCGGGCGTCGGGCCCGAGCGTGCGACGGTCCACGCGCTCGAAGTCCTCCACGACGAGGCGCTCCTCGGCTTCCGGCAGGACGCGCTCGACGAGCGGGAAGAGCACCGCGTCCTCCCGCGCGAAGTGGGTGCGCAGGAACGCCACGTAGTCGCGGAGCGCGCGGGCGAGCTCGGGGACGGCGCGGCCCCGGCCACGCCGCACGGCGGTCCGGAGCGCGTCGAACCGTCGCGTCCCTTCGCGGTGCTCGGTGCCGAGCGGATCGACCGGGTCCGTCGCCGCCGGCATCCGTGCGGCGAGCCGCGGAAGGAGCACGTCGTCCTCCTTCGCCTGGTGACAGCCGTCGACGAACGCGCCCAGGAAGTCGACCGCGGCCTCGAGCAGCACGAGCGGTACGGGGCGGTCCGCCTCGAGTCGTCGGGCGATCTCCTCGAGGCCGTCCAGCACCCGAGCGATGAGCGCGTGCTCTTGGCGCAGGCTCTCGGTGCTCGTCATCGTCCGGCGATCCCGGGCCGCGGAGCAGAAAGCGTGCCGGGCGCGGCGCGCGCGTCGGCGCCCTGCATTCCCGCCCCTGGGAGCGCCGTGCTCCGCGCCGTCGCAGGCCCGGGAACACGACGGCACCGTGCGCGCGCGTCGCCTGGCAACGGTCTTGCTGGGTCCGCCGTATGCGGCTCGACGAGTTGCTGGCGCGATGCGAGGCGCTCGAGCGGCGCGCGGCGGCGATCTATCGCGGGTTCGCGGCCGCCAACCGCGCGAATCCGGCGCGGTGCGCGTTCTGGACGGCGCTCGCGCGCGAGGAGGAGGAGCACGCCCGCACGATCGCCGCCGCCCGCCAGCACGCGGCGGGACCCGTGCAGTGGCAGACGCGCCTCGACGGATGGGAGGAGGCGCTCGCCGACGTCGAGGAGCGGCTCGCGGCGGCGGAGGCCCTGCCGCCCGCGGCGACGCCCGAGCAGCAGCTCTCCGCCGCCCTCGCGCTCGAGATGACCGAGATCGAGGCCATGCGCCACGAGGCGCTGGGCGCGCTCGACGAGCCGCCCACGCCCGACGCGGACCACGCCGAACGTCTCGCCGACGCGGCGGCGGCCCACGGCGACGACCCGCAGCTCCGCCTCCAGGCCGCGCTCGTGCGGGCACGCGCCCGCCTCGCGCGGCGCGCGCGCTAGGCCTGGTCGGGCGGGAGACCGAGCGGACCGCCCTGGCGACGCATCGGCAGGAGGCGGCGCTCGAGGCCGTCGAGCGCGCCGAGCGCGCGGAAGAGCACGACCGCGCCCACGACGAAGAGCCCGGCGCAGGCGACGACGAGCGGCACCTCGAGCGCGCCCGCGAGCGCTTCGGGCCGCGCGGTCGCGACGAGCACCGTCACGACGGCGAGCGGCGGCGCGAGGATGCCGATCGCGGTCCGGAGGAGCGCGACGCCGAGCCGCTTGTCGTCGAGGAGAAGCTCCGTCTTCTCGAAGGCGAGCCGGGTTCCTCCCGGCCCGACCACCCGGAGCCCGTGCGCGCGGTCCCCGCCGGGCACGTTCATCGCGTCCCCCCGCCGCCCGCCGTCGCGCCGGCGTCCGCGGGCGGCAGGACGGGATGGCGGGTCGAGAAGCGGCCGGTGTCGAGGACCACCTGGCGCCCGACGCGGGTGCGGCAGTCGACCACGAGCGGCGCCATCAGATTCGCCGTCATCTCGACCGGGTTCTTCGGGATCGTGACCAGCGCGAGCACCGCCAGATGCTCCCGGCCGCCCTCGTACGGGGGCAGCGCGCTGCCGTACCCGGGCCAGAGCGCCTCCGGGTCGCACACGACGAAGCCGAGCTCGGGCTCGTCGACGCAGAGGAGCCGCCGGAAGGGCGCGTCCGGCCGCGTCCCGTCGAGCAGCGCGAAGCGGCGGGCGTGCGGGAAGCCGATCAGGCCCTCCGGGAAGTGGAGGAGGCGATCGGCGGGGACCTCGTAGTCGCCGAAGCGACGGGAGTGGACGGGGATCTGGTCGCCGGCGTCTACGGCTTTTCTCGCTGGCTCTGCCACGCTGCGCTCGCCTCGTCGACGCTTCCGGGCTCGCGGAGCGCCGCTTCCTCGTTCTCCTTGCGGATCGCCCGGTACACTTCCTCGCGGTAGATCCGCACGTCCGCCGGGGCCTCGACGCCCAGGCGGACCTGGTTCCCCTTCACCTCGAGGATCCGGACCGTGATGGAATCGCCGACCCGGATCACCTCGCCCAACTTCCGTGTCAGGACCAGCATGCTCGGGGACGCTCCCTGTCCCCTGCTCGATTGTCGGCCGGGACCGTCCCGGGCTTTAGGCCATCATAGATTGAGGAGATTTGCGAGGCTCGTCTGGATCACCTTGGCGCCCGCCTGGAGGGTCGCCTGGAGCGCCGTCTGGGCCTGCGCCAGCTGCGAGAGGACGAGGGTCAGGTCCGCGTCCTGGGCGCGGGCGAGGTTCGACTCCTCGGCGGCTTTCGCGTCGGCGACCTGGCTCGCGCGGTCGACGAGCTGCGCCTGCCGAGCGCCGACGCTCGCGCGCTCCGCCGAGAGCGTCTCGCGCCCCTGCGCGAGGCCGGCAATCGTCGCGCGGACGTCGCCGTTCGTCGCGAGGGCGTTCTCGAGCGCGGCGACGCCGACCAGCGCGTCGGTGAAGACCTGGTCGCCCCGGGTGGTGATGCGCACGCGCTCGTTCGCGCCGCCGCCGATCTTCACCTCGAACTCGACGGTGGACCCGCTGTACGCGTTCGCCGGGTCGTAGCCGGGGCTGTCCGGGTCGGCGAACGGCGGCGCCGCGTTGAGGGCGAGCCCGGCGAAGATCCGCCGGCCCGCGAACTCGGTGTTGCCGAGCGAGGTGAGCGCCTGGAGGATGCCGTGCACCTCTTCGCGCGCGGCGACGCGCTCGGCGTCGGAGAGGAGCCCGGAGGCCTGCTGGGTGGCAACCTCCTCGGCGCGGACCATGAGGTTCTGCGCCTCGGAGAGCGCCTGGTCCACGGCGCCGAGCACCGTCACGCCGAACGTGCTCGTGCTCCGGTACTGGGCGAGGGCGGCGAGGTTCGACTGCGAGCGGATGATCTCGTTCGCCCCCGCCGGGTCCTGGTCCGGGCTCGTGATCCGGCGCCCGGTCGCGATCTCCTCCTGGAGCCGGCGGAGGCTCAGCTCGAGCTCGCCCGCTCGCTGGCTCAGCAGCGTGAAGGCCTGCGAGTTGCTCACACGCGCGATCATCGGAGGATGCTCACGAGGTCCTGGAGCACGGCGTTCGCGACGCGGACCACCTGCGACGCGGCCTGGAACGCGTTCTGGTACCGGATCAGGTTCGTCAGCTCCTCGTTCAGGTTGACGCCCGAAACGGCCTGGCGCTGGTTCTCGAGCTGCCGCTGGAGGAGGTTCGCGACCTCCGCGGCGTCCGAGGCCCGCGACGCGTCCTCGCCGACGCGTCCCTGCTCGATGCCGAGGTAGTCCGAGAGCGTGACGCCGCCGAGCGCGGCGAGCGCCGTCGTCCGCAGGTCGGCGAGCGCGAGCGCGTTCGTGTTGTCGCCGGGATTCGTCGTCGTACCGGCCGCGAGCCTGCGCGGCGCGCTCGGGTCGGCGGCGGGATCGAGCAGGACGACGAGGTCGCGCGCGCCCGTGCCGCCGAAGAGGGGCACCGCCGCCGTGGAGCTGCCGTCGAGGTCGAAGCCCGCCTGCTGGATCCCGTTCACCGCGTCGCGGAACGTCGTCGCGAAGGTGTCGAGCGCGGTGGACGCGGCGGGAAAGCTCTGGTCGCGCGCGGCGAGGAGGCCCGCGATCGCGCCCCCGGCGAACGTGCCCGCGACGTCGAGGAAGTTGCCCGCGTCGTCCACGAGACCCGGGGTGTGGAGGAGGAGGCCGTCCAGCCCCTGCGCGCCGTCGTCGACCGCGAATCGGTGGACGAGCGTGCCGGCCGTGACGAGGCCGATGCCGTTGCTGGTCGAGATCGACACGCCGCCGCGCGCGTCCTCCTGCGTCTGGATGGCGACCAGGCCGGCGAGCTTCACGATCGCCTGCTGCCGCGCGTCGCGAAGGTCGTTCGCCTTCTGGCCCCCCGTCTCCGCGGACGCGATCGAGACGTTCAGGGCGGCGATCTGCTGGAGGAGGTCGTTCGCCGTCCCGACGTCGGCGACGATGCCGTCGTCGGCGTTGCGCTGGAGCGTGGCGACCGAGGCGCTCCGGCGGTTCAGCTCGGCGGCGACCGCCTGCGCGCGGCCGAGGACGGCCTGGCGCTCGGCCAGGCCGGCGGGGTTGTTCGCGAGCGCGTCGAGGGCGTCGAAGAAGCTCGACAGCGTCGAGCTGAGCGACGGGTCCTGGAGGTCGTTCAGGACGCCCGCCAGCGCGGAGAGCTGGTCGCTGAGCGCCCCCTGCTGCTGCTTGCTCGTCTCCGCCCCGGCGAGCCGCTTCTCGAGCAGCGGCTCGACGATGCGGTCGATCGCCCGGATCTCGCCGCCGGTCCCGACGAGCTTCCCGCTGACGTCGACGACCGGCTCGCCGGCGCGGAAGTCCGGCACCTGGCGGGAGTACCCGGGCGTGTTGACGTTCGAGATGTTGTTGCCGACGACTTCGAGCGCCGTGTCGTTCGCGAGGAGCGCCCGCTCCGCGATCGAGAGGACGGGAGAAAGCGCCACGGCTAGACCCGGCGGTCCACCTGCTCGACGCTCGCCGGCGCCGCGAGCCGCGCACCGCCGTCGTAGCGGGCGCTCGGGACGAGGGGGGCGAGCGCGCGAATCGTCTCGCCGACGTGATCGAGGCTCGCGCCGATCAGGAGATCGTTCTGGCGCTCGAGGCTGCGCGTCTCGAGGAGGGCGCGGCGCAGCGCGTGCACGCGCGTCCGGACCTTCGACCGCGGGTCGGGCGGAAGGAGCGGCAGGAGCGCCGTGACGGACCCCGCCGCGCGATCGCCGCCGAAACGCCCCGCGAGGTCGCGCACGAGCGCGCGGCGCCGACCGGTCAGCTGCTCGAGCTCGCCTTGGAGCGCCAGGCGCTCGAGCGCGCAGGAGAGGATCGCGTCGGGCCGGAGCTCCACGACCGCCCGCTGCTCGTCACGCAGCACCCCCGCCAGCGCGTCGCAGACGCGCGTTTCGTCGCCGAGCACGGTACAGAGGCTCTCGACCTGCTCCATCGCGCTCCTCCCTTCCCCCGCGTCCCCGCCCCGGCCCGCGCCGCGTCAGGCCACGAGGTCGCTCACGACGTGCCGGAGGAGCGCCTCCGCCGTCGCGCGGAGGTCCGGCGCCCAGCGTCCCTCCGCCGTGAGCGCGCGGAGCGTCGCCACCCGGTACTCGTCGACGGCGTTCGGGTCGCCGACCTCGGCCTTCAGCCGCGCGAGCTCGCGGGCCGTCTCGGAGACGCTCACCTGATCCGCCTCCCCGACCCCTCCCGGCGCGCCTGCCCCGCCGTCCGGCGCGATCCCGCCCAACTCGCTCACCCGGGGGTCGAGCACGCCCCGGTTTCGATCGTTCACCTTCATGGAGTCCGCCCGTCCTTCCTTTCCACTGCCGTTATCGGCCGACTCCCGTCGGAACTTGAGGCGGGGCCCTCGGGCCCGGCGAGGGCCCGGACGAGCCCGATCGGATCGCCGGCGGCGAGCTGCGCGGCGACCCGCTCGTCGAACGCCCCCTCGTAGACCGTGCGCTCCGGCGAGCGGGGCAGGAAATCGCTCTCGGGGATCGTCTTGCGCATGGCGCGGAGGAGCTGGACCATGAAGAGCGACTCGACCTGCTCGGCGGCGGCCTTCCGGGCGGCCGCCTCGGGCATGCGCCGGAGCGCGTCGAGCCGCGGGTCCGACGCGCCCGCGGGCAGGAGGGCGGCGGCCGCGGCCGCCCCGGAGGAGAGGGTGGCGGTCACATCAGCTCCAGCTCGGCCTGCAGCGCGCCGGCGGCCTGCACGGCCTGGAGGATCGCGATCAGGTCCTGCGGCGTCACGCCGAGCGCGTTCAGGCCCGCGACGAGGTCGCCCAAGCTGACGCCCGGCCGGAGAACCATCAGGTTCTGCTTCGCGCCCTCCTCCACCTTGATCGTGCTGTCCGGCACGACGACGGTCTGGCCCTGCGAGAGCGGCGCGGGCTGCGACACGCCGAAGTCCGTCTTCACCGTGACGTTGAGGCTCCCGTGCGCGATCGCGACCGGCATCACGTGGACGTCCTGGCCGATGATCACGGTTCCCGTCCGCTCGTTCAGCACGACGCGCGCGGTCGTGTCGGGCTGGACCTCGACGCCTTCGATCACGGTCGCCGTCGAGACGGCCTCCTCCGGCGTCCGGCCGAGGAGCGCGACCGACACGGTCCCGGCGTCCACCGGCCGGGCCGCGAACCGGTGCAGCTCCTCGTTGACCGCCGCGGCGACGCGCCCCGCGGTCGTGAAGTCGGGGTCGCGGAGCGCCAGCAGGAGCACGCCGTTCGCGCCGAGCGCGACCGGCACCTCGCGCTCGACCAGCGCCCCGCCCGGCACGACCGCGGCCGTCGGATGGCTCTTCTGCGCGCTCGCGCCCGCGGCGCGGGCGGAGAACCCGCCGCCGATGGAGACCGGCCCCTGGGCGACGGCGTACACCTGCCCGTCGGCGCCGAAGAGCGGCGTCAGGAGGAGCGTCCCGCCCTGGAGGCTCTTCGCGTCGCCGAGCGACCCGAGCTGCACGTCGATCCGGTTCCCCTGCCGCGCGAACGCCGGCAGCGTCGCCGTGACCGCGACCGAGGCGACGTTCTTGATCTGGAGCTGCCGCGGGTTGACGTTCAGGTTGAGCCCCCTCCGGTGGAGCATGTTGAGCACGCTCTGCACGGTGAAGATGGCCTGCTGGCTGTCGCCCGTCCCGTTGAGCCCCGTGACGAGCCCGTAGCCCGTCAGCTGGTTCGACCGGACCCCCTCGATCTGCGCGATGTCCTTGATGCGCGCGCCCGACGCCGGCGCCGCGAGCAGCCCCACGAGCGCGACGGCCGAGATCACCGCCGCGGAGGCCGGCCGCGCAAGCGGCCGTCTCGGCCGACGCGGTCCGGGGGCGGCGGAGGAGCGCCGCGGGCGCGGAGCGCCCGCGAGCGCCGGACGGGCCCCCGGACGAGTCGCCCTCAAAACGGCCATATCCAGTCGAACGCCCGGTGCACGAGCGGCACGCCCTGCTTGTCGCCGACCGTGCCCCGCCCGTAGTACTCGATGCGCGCGTCGGCGAGGCGCGAGGAGAGGACCGTGTTGTCGGAGGCGATGTCCTCGGGGCGGACGGTGCCCGTGAGGAGGATGTGCTGGTCCTCGCGGTTCACGCCGACGATCTTGTCGCCCTGGACGTAGAGGTTCCCGTTCGGGTCGACCGAGACGACGCGCACCGTGATGCTCGCCGCGAGCGTGCCGTCGCGGCTCGTCGACGCGTCGCCGGTCGAGCTGCGCGACGTGTCGGCCTGCACGATCTGCTCGGGCGAGAAGTCCGAGGGCAGGAAGCCGATCAGAGCCGCGGGCACGCCGAAGAACGCCTTCACGCTGGCGAGGATCGACGAGGTCGCCTTCGTCTCCGTCGTCGCGTTCTTCTTCCCGGTCGACGACTCCGCGACGACGACCGTGAGCAGGTCCCCCGGGAAGTGGGCGCGGACGTCGATCAGCGGGTAGTTCCCCGCCAGCTCCGGATGCCAGAGCGAGCCGGGCGGCGGCGCCGGCGGCCGCTCGATCGCGACCGGCGGCGGCGGCGGGAGGAGCCGCGGGCCGGCGCAGCCGGCGGCGAGGAGGACGGCGGCGAGCGCGAGCCGGCGCATCAGAACTCCACCACGACGGTGCTCGGGTCGACGACGCGGCCGACCAGGTCCTTCCGCGTCGCGCGGTTCACGACGTGGACCTGCTGGCCGAGCCCGGCGTCCTCGCGGACCTCCCCCGGCACCGTGATCCGGAGCCCGCCGCGCTCGGCGACGAGGAGGACGACGTCGCCGCGGTGCACCGCCGACGGCGCCTCGAGCTGGTCGCGCCGGATCGGCGTGAAGGGGCTCACCGGCAGCTTCGCGATCATCTGCGCCGCGTCCTCGATCCGCATCGCGGCGCCGTGCGGGACCTGGGAGAGGTCCCGGCGGTCGAGCGTCAGGTCGTCGGCGGCGATCGTCTCGCCGCGCGCGATCGGACGCCGCGCGACGACGACGGGGCCGAAGACCCCGACGTCGGCCGTCACCCACGCGCTCTTGACCGTTCGGTCCTCCTGCACGAAGTCGATCCGCAGGCGGACCCGGCCCATGAGCTCGCTGCCCGCGGGCGCCACGACGCGGCTCGTGTAGTCGCCGGCCGGGATGCGGATCGGGGCCGGAAGCTCGATCGTGCGGAGCACGACGTCGCCGCCCTCGGCCCCGGCGGTGTCGGCGAGGAACCGCTCGACGATCGTGCGGACCGCCGCCTCGTCGACCTCCTGCGCCGCGCGGCGGACCTGCACGGCCGCCGGGATCGAGTACGTGACCGCGTCGAGGTCGACGCCGCCGCGCTGGAGCGCGCGGAGGATGGCCGCGCCGTCCAGACGGCGGCTCTCGCCCGCGCCCGGGGCGGGGCCGAGCGGGAGGGCCGCGACCCCGGGGACGAGGTCGCCCTCGAGCGACGCGATGTCGCCGAGCCGGACGGTCGCGCCCGCGACGGTCGCCTCGCGCGCGACCGTGATCCGCCCCGTCGCCCCCGCGGCGGTCGCGGCGGCGAGGACGAGCGCCGCACCGAGGCGCCTACTGGACGATCGCATTGGCCGTCCGCAGCATGTCGTCGGCGCTCTGGATCGCCTTCGACGTCACCTCGTACGCGCGCTGGCCGGTGATGAGCGCGACCAGCTCCTCGACGACGCTCACGTTGGAGTTCTCGAGGAACCCCTGGAGCAGCGTGCCGCGGCCCTCCTGCCCCGGCGTCCCCACCTGCGGCGCGCCCGAGGTGTCGGTCTCCTGGAGGAGGTTCTTCCCGAGCGACCGCAGCCCCGACGGGTTCGTGAAGCGCGCGATCGTGATGTTGCCGACGGTCGAGGGCGCCGACTGCCCGGGCGTGATGTAGCTCACGCTCCCGTCCTGCCCGACCGTCACGTCCTCGGCGTTCGGCGGGATGGTGATCGCCGGCTCGAGCGGCATCCCGTCGGACGTCACCATCTTCCCGGCGTTGTCGAGCTTGAAGGCGCCGTCGCGCGTGTAGGCGAGCGTGCCGTCGGGCAGCGTCACCTGGAAGAAGCCGGGGCCCTCGATCGCGAGGTCGAAGACGTTCCCGGTCTGGTTGTAGTCGCCCTGCGTGTTGATGCGCTGGATCGCGGCGGGCTTCGCGCCGAGGCCCACCTGGATGCCCGTCGGCGTCTGGGTGTTCGTCGTGCTCGGCGTCCCGGGCGCCTTGAGCGTCTGGTAGAGCAGGTCCTCGAAGTCCGCGCGGCTCTTCTTGAACCCGGCGGTGTTCACGTTCGCGAGGTTGTTCGCGACGACGTCGATCTGGAGCTGCTGGGCGTTCATGCCCGTCGCCGCGGTGTAGAGCGCACGGATCATCAGACCCTCCCGACCTCGTTGATGGCGCGCGCGGCGAGCTGGTCGAGCCGTTCGACGGCGCGCATGTACGTTTCGAACCCGCGGGTCACGTCGACCAGCTCGATCATGCTGGAGACGGCGTCGACGTTCGCACCTTCGATCGCCTCGGGCTGGAGGCTGACCTGCTCCGCGGGGATCGCCACCGGCGCCTCGTTCGGGCCCGGCGCGTAGAGCGAGGCACCCTCGGGGACGAGGTTCGGGTGGTCGCCGAAGCCGACGAGCTTCACGCGCCCGACCTGCGCCCCGTCGACGGTCACCGCGCCGTCCGTGCCGATCGTCACCTCGCCGCTGCCGATGCGGATGTCGCCGCCGTCGCCCTGCACGCGGTCGCCCGCCGCGGTGACGAGGTAGCCGTCGCGGTCGAGGGTGAAGTTCCCCTGCCGCGTGTAGCGCTCGCCCCGCGCCGTCGCGACGACGAAGAAGCCGTCCCCGGTGACGGCGACGTCGAGCGGGTTCCCGGACGCGCGCACGGGCCCCTGCGTGAAGTCCCGCACGGTGCCCGCCTCGACGACCTGCGCGGAGGTGTCCCGCACGATCGGGTCGTGGGTCCCGGGCGACGTCTCCTCCGGCGGCCGCACCTCGAAGACGACCCGGGTGCCCTTGTAGCCGACCGTGTTCACGTTCGCGAGGTTCTGCGCGACCGCGTCGAGCCGGTCGAGCGCCGCGAGCGCACCGGAGAGGCTCGAGAAGACCGCGCGGTTCATACCTGCGTCCTCGGGAGCAAGGGGGGTGCCACCGGCTCGCCGCCCGGGCGCCGACGGCTCCCGCCGGCACGCCGCCGGGCAGACGCTTCCGTCCGCGGCAGCATCTGCCTACGCCCGCCGCCCGCGCGCGGCGAAGCGGACCTCGAGGTCGCGCAGGAGCCGCGCCTCGGCCGGGTCGAGGCGCGGTGCGGCGCGCTCGGCGCCGCGCTCCGCCGCCCGCGCGCCGGCGGGCTCCGGGGCGCGCTCGTCGCGCGCCCGGCCCGCCCGCGCCCCGTCCCGCCCGGGCTCGAGGCGGCCGAGGTCGTGGAGCAGCGCGCGCAGCCGCTTCTCGCGCGCGGCGAGCGCCTCGTCGAGCGCCTGCGCCCGCTCCTCGGCGTCGGCGACGAGCTGCGAGAGGTCGCCGCGCAGCGCCTCGAGCGTCGCGCGCTGGTCGTCGAGCGATTCCGTCCGCGCGCGCGACGCGCGGATGACGAGCCAGCCGAGCGCCGCCACGGCGAGCAGGTCGGCGGCCGTCGATGCGAGCATCAGATGTTCCATCGCGGATCCTCCTCCTTCACACGCGCACGTCGATCCGGCCGGCGGGCGGTGCCCCCGGCCCGTCGGGCGCGCGGTCTTCGGGCTCCTCGGCGTCTTCGCCGCCCGCCGGCGCGGTGCCGTCGTCCCGGCCGCGCCGCCGCTCGCGGCGGCGGTCGCCGGCCCGCTCGACCGGGCCCGTGCCCGGCGAGTCGAGGGGCGGCGTCGGGTGGATCGTGGCGAGGTCGATCATGGACGGTCCTCCTCCTCGGCGGCCGGCCGCGCGAAGTGGCGCCGGAGCCAGCCCTTCAGCCGGAGCATCGCCTGCGAGTGGAGCTGCGAGACGCGCGACTCGGTGAGCCCGAGGACCGCGCCCACCTCCTTCATCGTGAGCTCCTCGTGGTAGTAGAGCGTCACGACGATCTTCTCGCGCTCGGGGAGGCGGCCGATCGCCTCCGCCACCAGCTCGACCCGCTCCTGCCCGAGCAGCGCGGCGAGCGGGTCCACCTCGCCCGCCTCGAGCCGCTGCTCGATGTTGAGGCGCTCCTCGCCGCTCCCGAAGCCGAGGTCCTCCAGGCTGAAGATGCTCATCTCGCCGACGCGCGTGAGCAGCTCCTGGTAGCCGTCGAGCGACACGCCGAGCTTCTCGGCGACCTCCTCCTCGTTCGGCGGCCGGCCGAGGGCGCCCTCGAGCTGATGCGACACCTTCTCGATGAGGCTCGCCTTCTGCCGGACGCTCCGCGGCACCCAGTCGAGCGAGCGCAGGTGGTCGAGGATCGCGCCCCGGATCCGGAACTGCGCGTAGGTCGAGAACGACGCCTCCTTCCTCGGGTCGTACTTCGTCATCGCGTCGAGGAGGCCGACGATGCCCCACGAGACGAGGTCGTCGAGCTCGATGTGCGGGGGCTTCCGCGCGGCGAGCCGCTGCACGACGCGGCGGACGAGCGGCAGGTGGCGGCGGAGCACCTCCTCGCGGTTGCCGACGACCGGCGGGTGCGCGGTCGCCCCGACCGCCCGCTTGCGGCCGCGCGCGGCACCGTAGGATCCGTGCGCCGCGCTCATCGCGCCGCCTCGAGCGGGGCGCCGTCCCCCGCGCCGGCACGCTCGACGAGGCGCCGGAAGAAGAACTGCACGCCGCCCGAGGGCCCGGCGGGCGGCCGCGCGCTCACGCGGCGCGCGAGGTCGGCGAGCGCGAGGCTCGCGGGGCTGCCCGGCGCGCCGAGCAGGACCGGCACCTGCTGGCGGACCGAGCGCCCGACCGCGTCGTCCCAGGGCACGTAGCCCTGGTACTCGAGCCGGACGCGGAGGAACCGCTCCGTCACGCGCGCGAGGCGGCCGAACGCCTTCTCCGCGTCGGCGGCGCCGGCCGCCATGTTGACGGCGACCAGGAAGTCGCGGCGCCCGTAGCGCTGCGCGAGCACCTTGACGAGCGCGTACGCGTCCGTGAGCGAGGTCGGCTCCGGCGTGATGACGACGAGCGCCTCGGCGGCGGCCGCCGTGAAGTAGAGGACGTTCCCCGAGATGCCGGCGGCCGTGTCGACGAGCAGCACGTCGAGCGCGCCGTCGAGACCGTCCACCTCGTCGAGGAGGCGCAGGCGCTCGGCCGCGCCGAGGTGCGTGAGCTCCTCGACGCCGCTCGCCGCCGGGATGACGCGGACGCCTTCCGGTCCCTCCACCATCACCTCGGCAAGCCGCCGCTCGCCGCGGAGCACGTGGAGGAGCGTCGCGGTCGGCGAGAGCCCGAAGAGCACGTCCAGGTTCGCGAGGCCGAGGTCCGCGTCGAGGATGCAGACGCGCTGGCCCTGGCGTGCGAGCGCGACCGCGAGGTTCGCCGCGAAGTTCGTCTTCCCCACGCCGCCCTTGCCGCTCGCGATCGCGATGATGCGGAGCCCGGTCTCGGACATGACTGTCGATCCTCCGTGAGGCGTCACGCGGCCAGCAGGCATCGGGCCAGCCGGTCGGGAGTCGCTGCTTCGAGGTCGTCGGGGATGCGCCGGCCCGCCGCGAGGTGCGAGACGGGCACGCCGCGGTTCCAGAGGAGCCCGAGCATCGGGCCGCCGGGCGCGAGGTCGAGCTTGGTGAGCACGCACGCGTCGGGGCCGAGCGGGGCGAACGCCTCCCACGTCTCGCGCGCGGCCCAGCTGCCGGCCGCCGCGCTCGCGACGAGCGTGCAGCGCGCCTCGCGGCCCGCCGCCGTCGCGAGCGCCCGGAGCTCCGCCAGCTCGGCCTCCTGGCCCGGCCCCGCCCCCGGCGTGTCGACGAGGACGAGGTCCGCCTCGGCCGTCGTCGCGAGCACGCGCCCGAGCTCCGCGGCGTCCGCGGCGACGGCGACGGGTAGCCCGAGCGCGCGGCCGTACGTCGCGAGCTCGGCCGACGCGCCGACGCGGTAGGTGTCGGTGCCGACGAGCGCGACGCGCCGCCCCGCCTGGCGTGCCTGCGCGGCGAGCTTGACGAGGCTCGTGGTCTTGCCGTCGCCCGGGGGCCCGACGAAGAGGCGGACGCGGCCGTCGGCCGGTGCGACGCGGTCGTCGAGGGCCTTCGCGAGCGCCGCGTCGAGCGCCGCGTCGCCCTCGAGCCGCTCCGCCGTCTCGCGCACGAGGGCGGCGGCGATGACGCCGTCGACCCCCTGCCGGGCGAGCGTCCGATGGAGACGCAGGAGATCCGACCCGAGGCCGCGCCGGTGGTCGTCGACCAGCTCGCGGACGACGCCGAGGAGGCGGCGCACCTCGCCGAGCATCTCGCGGTCGTGCGCGCCGCCGGACGGCGGCCCGTCGGCGTCGACGTCGACGGCGGCCGTGACGCTCACGCCGCCCGGGACCTCCGCCGTGTCGAGGATCACGGCCTCCGGCCCGAGCGCCGCCTTCACCTGCTGCAGCGTCTGCTGCATCGTCGCTCCCGTGAACCGTCTAATTCTCATCGAGCGTCACCACTCCCAGTGACCGGATGCGCACGCTGGCTCCGATCTCGCCGGGCGACAGGATCGCGAGCCCGGGCAGCACCCGCTCGACCATCCGCCGGAGGTGCATCCGCAGCGGCGCGGAGCAGAGCAGCACGGGCGAGAGGTGCTGCGCCGCGAAGCGCTCCGTCCACTGGCCGAGGCGGCCGATGAGCCGCTGCGCGTACGCGGGCTCGAGCGCGAGCGCGGTCCCGTCGTCGCCGCGCGAGAGGCCGTCGAGCAGGAGACGCTCGACGGTCGCCGCGAGCGTGACGAGGGCGAGCGTGCCGTCGGGCCCGAGGTACCGCTTCGTGATCGCGCGCCCGAGCGCCTGGCGCGCGTGCTCCGTGAGCGTGTCCGGGTCCTTCGTCCGCCCGGCGTGATCCGCGAGCGTCTCGAGGATCGTCGCGAGGTCGCGGATCGAGACGCCCTCGCGCAGCAGGTTCTGGAGCACCTTCTGCACGCCGCCGACGGAGAGCTGCTGCGGCACGAGCTCCTCGACGACCTTCGGCCGCGTCCGCGCGAGCGCGTCGAGGAGCTGCTGCACCTCCTGCCGTCCGAGCAGCTCGTGCGCGTGGCGGCGGATCACCTCCGTGAGATGCGTGATGACCACGGTCCCGCCGTCGACGACCGTGTAGCCCGCGAGCTGCGCCCGCTCGCGCTCCTGGGCGGTGACCCAGAGCGCGTCGAGCCCGAACGCCGGCTCGCGCGTCGGGATGCCGGGCACCGTCGCGGTCACCGTCCCGGGGTTGATCGCGAGGCTCGCGCCCGTGCGGATCTCCCCGCGCGCCACCTCGATGCCCTTCACCAGGATCACGTACTCGTTCGGCTTGATCCGGAGGTTGTCGCGGATGTGGATGGGCGGGACGATGAAGCCCATCTCGAGCGCGAGCTGGCGGCGGAGCGTCCGGATGCGCTCCACGAGGTCGCCCATCCCCGCCGTGCCCTCGACGAGCGGGACGAGCTCGAAGCCGACCTCGAGCTCCATCAGGTCGAGCGGGAGGAGCGCCTCGGGGCGGTCGTCGCGCGCGGGCTTCGCCGCCGCGGCCTCCGCCGGCGTCTCCGGCGCGCCGCCGAGCCCGCCGCTCGCCGCGAGCCCGCCGGTCGCGCCAGCCAGCGCGACGAACGGCAGGAAGGGCAGCCCCGGGAGGAGCGCGAAGGCGCCGAGGATGCCCGTCACGAGCCAGAGGACCTTCGGGCTCGCGAGGAGCTGCCCCGTGACCTCGCTGCCGAGGTCCGCCCCCGACGCGGCGCGTGTCACGATGATGCCGGCGGCGGTCGAGATGAGGAGGGCCGGCAGCTGCGAGACGAGGCCGTCGCCGATCGTGAGGATCGTGTAGGTCTGCGCCGCCGTCTGCCAGTCGACGCCCTGCTGGACGACGCCGATGAAGAAGCCGCCGACGATGTTGATCGCGGTGATGACGAGCCCCGCGACGGCGTCGCCGCGCACGAACTTCGAGGCGCCGTCCATCGCGCCGTAGAAGTCCGCCTCCTCCTCGATCGCCGCCCGCCGCGCGCGCGCCTCCTTCTCGGTGATGAGGCCGCTGTTGAGGTCGGCGTCGATCGCGAGCTGCTTGCCGGGCATCGCGTCGAGGGTGAAGCGCGCCGCCACCTCGGCGATGCGTCCCGCGCCCTTCGTGATGACCGCGAAGTTGATGACGACGAGGATCAGGAAGACGACGAGCCCGACCACGTAGCTGCCGCCGACGACGAACGCCCCGAAGGCGCGGATCACGTGGCCGGCGGCCGTCGGCCCCTCGTGGCCGTGGAGGAGGATGAGGCGCGTCGAGGCGACGTTGAGCGCCAGGCGGAAGAGCGTGACGACGAGGAGGACCGAGGGGAAGGTCGAGAAGTCGAGCGGCTTCTGCGCGTACATCCCGACCATCAGGATGATGAGCGAGAGCGAGATGGAGACCGCGAGCAGGAGGTCGATCAGGAACGCGGGCAGCGGAAGCACCATGATGACGACGACGAGGACGAGCGCGATCGGGACGACGAGCTCGCCCGTCGGGGACGCGGCGGCGGCGACGGGCGCGGCCGGCGCGGGCGCGGCCGCGAGCGCCCGGCGGGCGACGGCGGTGGCCATGGGCTAGCGCGCCTCCGCGGCGCGCGCGCCGCGCAGCGAGTAGATGTAGGCGAGGATCTCGGCGACGGCGCGGTAGAGGTTCGGCGGGATCTCCGCGCCGAGCTTCACCGACTTGAAGAGCGCACGCGCGAGGGCCCGCCGCTCGACGATGGGGACGCCGGCCGCGCGGGCCGCCTCCTTGATCTTCTGCGCCAGCTCGCCGGCGCCCTTCGCGACGACCTGCGGCGCCGCGTTCTCCGCGGCGCGATAGCGGAGCGCCACCGCGACGTGCACGGGGTTCGTCAGCACGACGTCGGCGCGCTTCACCTCGGTGAGCATCCGGCGCTTCGCGATCTCGCGGTGCGCGCGCCGGAAGCGGGCCTTCACCTGCGGATCGCCCTCCTGCTCGCGGTGCTCCTCCCGGACCTCCTGCCGGCTCATCCGGAGGCTCTGCTCGTACCGCCAGCGCTGCCAGAGCCAGTCGAGGAACCCGAGCACGGCGAGGGCGAGGGCGAGGACGAGGAAGAGGCGCCGGAATCCGTATCCGGTGAAGGCGAGGATCTGCTCGAGGCCCATCCGGGGCGCCGCGACGGCGTCCGCGCTCACGCCCCGCACGACGCGGTACGCGAGCGCGAGGGCGACGCCGATCTTGAGCGCGGCCTTGAGGAGGCTCATCGCGCCGTCGGCCGAAAAGAGCCGGCGGAAGCCGCTCGCGGGGTTCACGCGGTTCGCGTCCGGCAGGAGGAGCGCCGGGTTCGGCGACCAGCCGACCTGCGCGAGCACGGCACCGCCGCCGGCGAGCGCCATCGCGAAGAAGAACGGGACGAGAAGCGTCCCCGTCTGCACGAGCGTCCGGCCGACGAGCGGCGCCACCGCGCCGAGGCCCTCGTGGTTCGCGGCGAGCGGCCCCGCCTGCTGGAGCCAGTCGCGGAGGATCGTCCGGCTCTGCTCGAGGAGGTGGGGCCCGCCCCACGAGACGAGGAGGAGGGCGCAGAGGATCTCCGCGATCGGGCTCAGGTCGCCCGAGCGGACCACCTGGCCGTGCTTGCGCGCCTCCTCGCGCCGTTTCGGGGTCGCGCGCTCGGTGCGATCGGCGGCGCCGTCAGCCATGCGCGAGTCCCTGCATGAGGCCGCCGAGCGTCGGCGCGAGGTCGCCGAAGCGACCGGCGAGCAGGCGGTACGTGAACGGCAGCGACACGCCGAGCATGACGAGCCCGACGCCGACGTTCAGCGAGAAGCCGACCACGAACACGTTCAGCTGCGGCACCGTGCGGGCGAGGAGCCCGAGCGTCGCGTTCGAGAGGAGCAGCGCGATCATGATCGGGGCCGCGATGCGGACGCCGAGGACGAAGACGTCCCCCGCGAGCCGGATCGCGCCCTCGATCCCGCCGGCCGAGATCGCGATCGCCCCGGGCGGAACCGTCCGGAAGCTCTCGAGGAGCGCCGAGACGAGGAGGTGGTGGACGTCGAGCGCCAGGAAGACGAGGAGCGCCAGCAGGTTCTGCCACTCCGAGACGACGGTCACCTGCGCGTGCGTCTGCGGGTCGATCAGGTTGACGACGCCGAACCCCATCTGGATGCCCGCGAGCTGCCCGCCCAGCTGCACGCCGGCGAAGACGAGCTGCGCGACGAGGCCGAGGAGCACCCCCGTCGCCGACTCGACGGCGAGCGCGCGCGCGAGCATCCACGAGGAGGCGAAGTCCGGCGTGCCCGGCGCGACCGCGGGTGCGAGCGCCACGGCGAACGTCATCGCGAGACCGATCCGCACGCGGACCGGCACGAGGAGGTGCCCGAAGACGGGCGCCGCCAGCACGAGGCCGGCGATGCGCGCGAGCACCAGGAGGAACGTGGTCGGGTCCGGGATGGGCATCGTCACCGCACGTACGTCGGCAGGCTCTGGAAGAGCGTCGTCGTGAAGCCGATCAACCGCGAGAGCATCCACGGCCCGAAGATGAGGAGCGCGGCCGCCGTCGCGGCGATCTTCGGGATGAAGGTGAGCGTCACCTCGTTGATCTGCGTCATCGCCTGGAAGACGCTCACGCAGAGGCCCGCGACGAGGCCGAAGAGGAGCACCGGCCCCGCGAGCACGAGCGTCATCTCGAGGCCGCTCCGGCCGATCCCGATCACCGTCTCGACGTTCATGGGGGCGGTCCTCCTTCGTCAGCGGAAGCTCTGCACGAGCGAGCCGGTGAGCACGTTCCAGCCGTCGACGAGCACGAACAGCATCAGCTTGAACGGCAGCGAGATGAGGACGGGCGGCAGCGTGATCATGCCCATCGAGGTGAGGACGGACGCGACGACCATGTCGAGGATCAGGAACGGGATGTAGATGAGGAACCCCATCTCGAAGGCGGTCTTCAGCTCGGAGATGAGGAAGGCCGGCACGAGCGCCTGCGGCGGCAGCGCGCTCGGCGAGTCCGGGCGCGGCGTCGCGGTCGCGTCGACGAAGAGGGCCAGGTCCTTCTCGCGCGTCTGCCGGAGCATGAACTGGCTGAGCGGCTCGTAGGCGCGGCTGAGCGCCTCGGCGTCGGAGATCTCGCTCCGCTGATACGGGCCGATCGCCTGCTCGTTGATCTCCCGGAGCGTCGGCAGCATGACGAAGAAGGTGAGGAAGAGCGCCAGCGAGACGATGACCTGGTTCGGCGGCATCTGCTGCGTGCCGACCGCCTGGCGGAGGAACGAGAGGACGATCACGATGCGCACGAAGCCGGTGAGCATGATGAGGATCGCCGGGGCGAGCGAGAGGAGCGTGAGCAGCGCGACGATCTGGAGCGAGCTCGAGACGTGCTCGCCGCCGCCGCCGATCTGGAGCGACACGGCGGGCAGGAGGGCCGCCGAGTGCATCACGCGTCCGTCCCCTTCAAGCGCGCGACGAGCGAGACCTGGTCGCCCGCGAGCCCGAGGAGGAGCCGCTCGCCGTCGACCTCGACGATGGTCAGGAACCGCTTGCCCCCAAGGTAGCGGCTCGTGACGAGCTTGATCGCCTCGCCGCCGCTCGCCGCGGCGCGCTTCGCGCGCAGCACCGCGATCCCGGCGGCGACGAGCGAGATCGCCGCGGTCCAGACGAGGAGCGTCGTCACTTGAGCCCCGCGATCCGCTCGGACGGGCTCGCGATCTCGGTGAGCCGCACGCCGAACTTGTCGTTCACCATGACGGCCTCGCCGCGCGCGACCGGCTTGCCGTTGATCAGCACGTCGAGCGGCTCGCCGGCGAGCTTCGTCAGCTCGACGACGGAGCCCGCGCCGAGCGCCAGGAGGTCGCGGATCGCGAGCCGCGTGCGTCCGATCTCGACGGTGATCTCGAGCGGGATGTCGAGCAGGAGGTCGAAGTTGCGCGGCGCTTCCGCCGCCGTCGCCTCCGTCCCCGCCGCCGTCTCCGTCGCTCCCTCGTCCGCCATCGCGTCCTCCCTCTCACAGCCGCGCGGTCACGCGGACCGCGTTGTTCCCACCCGACACGCCCGGCGCCGCGAGAAAGCGGGGCCGCCCCTCGACGTGCACGACGACCGGGCCGTCGCGCCCCGTCGCGAGCGCAATCAAGTCGCCCGCCTTGAGCGCGAGCACCTGACGGAGCGGCAGCTCGCACCGTCCGAGCTCCGCCTTCACCTCGAGCTCCGCGCCGGCGATCAGCTGCCGCCAGCGCTCGTTCCACGACGCGCGCGGCCCGTCCGGCGCCTCGTCGAGCGCGAGCTGGAACCGCTGGCGGACCGGGTCGAGCGCCGCGTTCGGGATGAGGAGCGTGAAGGCCGCGTCGTCCGCCGCCTCCACCTCGATCCGCATCTCGAGGACGAGCGAGAGGTCGGGCGGCGCCGCGATCATGGCGAAGCGCGGGTTCGACTCCGAGCGCAGGAGCGCCACCTCGAGCGGCGCGACGGGGCGCCACGCCTCCTGGAAGTCCTGCAACACGCGCGTGGCGAGCCGCTCGAGCACGCGCAGCTCGATCGCGGAGTACTCGCGCGCGGCGACGGGCGTCCTGCGGCTCGGCTTCCCGCCGAAGAAGACCTGGAGGAGCGCCCCGACGAGCGAGGGCGCCGCGACGAACATCCCCTGCCCGCGCAGCGGCGCCATGCGGAAGAGCTGGAGGCTCACCGGCTGCGGCAGCTTCGCCATGAAGGTCCCGAACTTGATGAGCTCGAGCGCGCCGACGGCGACGTTCGGGAGCTGCCCGAAGAACGTCGCGAGAGAGGCGCGGAGCGCCTTGCCGAAGCGCTCGACGATCAGGTCGAGCCCCGGGAGCCGGCCGCGGAGGTTCCGTTCCTGGCTGGTGAGATCGAGCGTCTGGACGCCGCGCGGCGCGGCCTCGCCTTCGCCGGTCGGGACGGCGCCGTCGGACACGCCCTTCAGGAGCGCGTCGACCTCGTCCTGTGAGAGGATCTGGCTCACTGGACGATGAACTCCGTGAAGTAGACCGCCTTCACGACGTCCTTGTTCATGACCTTGTTCAGGCGGTTGATGATCTCGTCGCGCAGGACGGCCTTGCCGCTCGGCGTGCGGATCTCCGTGAAGAGCTTCGAGGTGAAGAGCGTCAGGAGGAGGTCGCGGATCTGCGGCATCCGCTGGTTGACCTCCTCGGGCACCTTCGCCTCGAAGAACTCCAGCTGGAGCGTCGCCTTCAGGTACCGCTTGCCGTCCTCGTCGGCGAGGTTCGCGACGAACGGGTCGAGCGCCAGGAGCGCGCCGACCGTCGGCGGCGCGTCCTTCACCTCCTGCTTCGCCTCGGCGCTCTTGCCGTGGCCGAGGAAGCCCAGGAACCACGCCGCGCCCGCGCCCCCCGCGAGCAGGACGACGACGCCGACGATGATGACGAGGAGCTTCCCCTTTCCCTTGCCGGCCGCCTCGGACTTCGCCTCCTCGGCGCCCGCCGCTTTCGCTTCGCCCTCTGCTGCGGGGGTTTCGTCGGCCATCGTGCCTCCTCGCGGCGCCGCGTCGCGCGGCGGTCCGCGGATCCAGCAACGGCGATGCCAGCGAAAACCCGCGCCCTTCGCGGCGGCAGGGCGCGCGCCGGGGTCAATCGTTTGGCTCGCGAGGTCCGCGCGCGGGCAGATTCGTGACCACGCTCGCGGTCGCGTCGCGGGTCAGTCTGCGGGTCACGGCGCGAGCGGGCGGCCGCGCACACGGACCCACGACCGGCAGTCGGCCTCGCCCGACCGTGCCGCGCTTCCCGCCCGCCCGACGGGCATCGCGTGCCCGTCACGCACGCCGTGCGCCGAGCGCTCCGCGGCCGTCCCCCGTCTGCCGCACCGGCTCCGCCGGCCGCGGCGCCCCGGCCGCGCGAGCCCGCCGCCGCCCGCTCGCGTCCGGCCCGACCCCGAGACGAGGTCTCGGGTCGAGTCTCACCGGATGATGTTGATCAGGTCGTTCAGCAGCGTGTCGCTCGCGGTGATGACGCGGGAGTTCGCCTGGAAGGCGCGCTGCGCGGAGATCAGGCTGATGAACTCCTGCGCGATGGCGACGTTCGACTGCTCGAGCGACGACGACACGACCGAGCCGTTGCCCGACGTCTGCGCGGTCGCGACGGCGGGCGGACCCGACGAGATCGACTCCCGGTAGAGCTGGTTGCCGATCGGCGTGAGCCCTTCCGGGGCGGTGAACTTCGCGATCGCGAGCTGGAAGAGCGGGCGCGTCTGGCCATTGTCGAAGGTGGCCGAGAGAATGCCCTTCGCGTCGACGTCGAGCGCCGTCAGGCCGCCCGCGCCGAAGCCGTCCTGGTTGACGAAGCCGGTCGCCGACGGGCTCGCGAACTGCGTGAGGCCCGACAGGTCGAGCGTGATCGGCTGCGCCGCGGCACCGGAGAACGTGACGCTCCCGCTGATCGTCGCCGGGTTCGTCGACGCCACCTTGCCGCCGCTGTCGAAGGTGACCGTCGCGGCGAGGCCGGCCGTCCCGCCGTTCAGGTCGAGCAGCTGGAGGTCGCCGGGCGTGCCGCCCGTCTCGCCGGCGTCGACGCCCGCGTGCACCTCCCACGTGTTCGCGCCGACGCGGCTGAAGAAGAGCGTCAGGTTGTGCGACTTCCCGAGGGAGTCGAAGATCTGGATGTTCGTGAAGTAGTTGCTCTGATCCGAGAACGCGCTCTGGAAGTCGGGCGTCACCTCGTCGAAGGGCGACGGGACCGGCGCGTCCGCCTGGAGGTTCGCGACCAGCGTCGCCCGGCTGGTCGCCTTCGCCTGCGAGGAGAGGCCGGCGACGACGACGTCCGTCACGCCGCCCGCGTTGGTGCCGTCCGCGTTGAGCGGCGTCCCCTGGAGCGGATGCCCGAGGAGGTCCGTGATCTCGCCCGTCGGGCTCTCCTGGAAGTTGCCGGCCCGCGTGAAGAGCTTCGCCTGTCCCTCGCGGAGGACGAAGAAGCCCTCGCCCTGGATCGCGAGGTCGAGGGCGCGGCCCGTCGACTCGATCGCGCCCTGCGTGAAGAGCGTTCGCACCGCGCCGACGCGCGCCCCGAGGCCGATCTTCCCGGTCTCGCCGCCCGCGTTCGCGGAGAGGAGGTCGGCGAACTCGGCCCGGCTTCCCTTGAAGCCGATCGTGCTCACGTTCGCGATGTTGTTGCCGATGACCGACAGGTCCGCACCGCTCGTGTCGAGCCCGCTGCGACCGGTCGAGAGTGCTCCGAACAGTGCCATGCGTTCCTCCTCAGCTGTCCTTCACCTGGTGGATCTCGTCGAGGCCGACGCGCCGGCCGCCCACGAGGAGGGCGGGCACGTCGCCGGAGAGGTCGACGCCCTCGACCTTCGCCGTCGCCTCGAGCGCGACGGGCGTCGCCGTCTTGTTGCGCACGGCCGAGACCTCGACCGTGTACGTCCCGTCCGGCACGACGAGCCCGTTCGCGTCGCGGCCGTCGAAGCGGAACGTGTGCGCGCCGACGCCTTGCGCGCCGAGGGCGACGCTCCGCACCGTCTTCCCGTTCGCGTCCCGGACCGTCACCGTGACCCGGTCGGCGGCGGCGTCGAGGGTGTACGCGACCTCGGGCGCCTGCCCCTTCTGGACGCCGATCTTGCCGCCGTCGAACGCGACCGACTTCCCGATCATCCCGAGGAGCGCGCTCGTCGTCGACTGCTTCAGCGTGCCGGCGAGCGCGTCGAGCCGGGTGTTCACGCCCGTCAGCTGCTCGAGGCTCGAGAACTGCGCGAGCTGCGAGGTCATCTCGGACGGATCCTGCGGGTTGAGCGGATCCTGGTTGCGGAGCTGCGCGACGAAGAGCGTCAGGAACTGCTGCTGGCTGACGGTCTGGTTCTGCGCCGTCGCCGTCTCGAGCGCCGCCGTGTGCGCCGACGCGTTCTCGACCGGGGTCGTCGTCATGCGCGGAGGCTGAGACCGCGGCCGCGGGCGGCCTGCGCGGAGATGGGCGTCGGCGCGGCGAGGACGGGGGCCGTGCGGAGCGCGCCGGACCGCGCGCGCCCGCCGTCGCGGACGTCGTCGTGCTCGCGACGGTGGTGGCCGCCGAGCCCCACCGTGAACCCTTCGAGGCGGAGGTTCGAGCGCCCGAGCGCCGCCTCGAGCGACCCGCGGTGCGCCGCGAGCGCGTCGCGCGCGCTCCCCTGGCTCGCCCAGAGGCTCGCGTGCACGGCGTCGTCGCGGACCGCGACGCGCACCTCGACCCGCCCGAGTCCCTCCGTCGCGAGGTCGAGCCGCATCTCTCCCGCGTCGCGGACGACGGGCCGCCGGAGCTCGTCGAGCCGCACGAGCCGCTCGACCGCGTGCGCCGTCGACGCCGTCTCGTGCGGCACGGGCGCGCGCGCGGCCGGCGCGGCGTCGCGCGACGCGGGCGGAGGGAGAGGGCTCGGGGCAGAGGGATCACGAACGTCGCCGGTCTTCCCTGGCTCGGAGGTCTCGCCATGACCAACGCCACGGATCCCGGCATCCACCACCCCACCACCGATCTCTCTGCTCCCGAGCTCTCTCCCCCGTTCCTCGTGCGCGCGCTCGCCGGGCACCCTGCCCGTCCATCCGTCCGCAGGCGCCGCCTCGAGCCGCACGGCCTCCCGCGCGGCGTCACCGCCGTGCTTCGCCGCGGGGGGGTCTCCGTCCCCGCCCGCAACCTCGTCGTCCGCCGTCGCGCCGGCGCCTTCGGCCTCGAGCCCGGCGGTCGTCGACGCGCGCGCCGCGGACGCGCGCGTGGGCGCCACGGAGGCTTTGGACGGCGGCGCGTCGGCGGCGGCGGGCACGGGCGCCGCGGACCCCGGTGCCGCGGACCCGGGCGCCGCGGGCGCGGGTGCGGCGGACGCGGGCGCGCCCGCAGCGCTCGGCGCCGGCGGCGCGGTCCTGGCGGGCACGAGCGGCGCGGCGTCGGCCGCGCGCGGTGCGGGCTCGGACGCGGTGCCGGCGGCGCTCGCGACCGGCGCCTCCGGCGCTTCTGGCGCGACCGGCGCCTCCGGCGCCTCCGGCGCGGCGGGCGCGGCGGGCGCGGCCACCTCCACCGCCGCGCTCGCCGGCAGCGGCGTCGCGCCGGCCGCGGAGCCGCCCGCGGGCGCCACCGTCCGCGGCGCCGGCGCCACGACGGACGCGGCGGGCAGAGCCGCCGCCGCTCCCGCCGCCGGTGTCGCGTCGCTCGTCGCCGGGGTGCCCGACGGCGGCGCGGGCGCCGGCGCCGCGGCTCGCGCGGCCCCCTCCGGCGCGGGCTTCGTCGTCGCGCCCGCGGCTGCCGTCCCGGCGAACGGGAGCGCCGCGGGAGCGCCGCCGTGCGCGACGCTCGGGACGGCCGCCGCCACCGCCGGGGCGCCGGCCGTCGGGCCGACGCCGGCCGAAGCCACGCTCGCCACCGGCGCCGCCGCGGCCGTCGGCGCGGCGATGAGCGCCGCGAGCGCGGCCGCGACCGCCGCCGCGACGAGGCTCGCTGCGCCCTGGTCCGCCGAGCCTCCCGCCACCGGTGCGCCGTCGCCGTCCGCCGTCCCGGGGTCGCCCGCGCCGCCCGGGACGAGCGCGACGAGCGCCAGATCCCCCGCGAAGTCGCCGCCGGCCTCGCCGCCGGCGGCGGCCGAGGCCCCGCCCACCGGGGTCGCCGCGGGAAGGAGATCGGGAATCGGAGCGACGGGCATCGCGACCGTGGGCAGCAAGCGAGGTGCCACGGACGAGCGTCGCCGCCGCGACGCGGAGCGCCGGCGGCCCCGGCAATTCCCGCCGGGGGGGAAGAAACGTTCCGCGCGCGGCCGTCGCCGCGCGCGGGATCACGGGGCGCCGGGCGACGGTTTGCCCGTCGCGAGGAGCTTCGTGAGCGCGACCGCGCGCTCGCGGTTCATCGCGGCGAGGATCGCGCCGATCTGCTTCTCCTTCATGCAGCCGAACACCGCGCGCACGGTGTCGTCGTCGAGTCGGTCGAGGATCGGCCCCGCCTCCTCCGGCTTCATGCTCTGGTAGATCTTCGTCACCTCGACGCCGCACGGGCCGCCCGCGCCGGGCCTGCCGGCGGGCGCGCCCAGCGCTTCGAGCTTCGCCGTCTCGCTGCCGACGAGCTGCTCGAGCGCCTTCAAGGCCGCCTCGCGCGCGCGGACCGCCTCCTCGCGGCGGTCGAGGTCCTCGCCGCGCCGCCGCGCGGCCTCGAGCAGCTCGCGGAAGCCGCGGCTCTTGTCGTACAGCTCGGCCGGGATCCCGGGATCGGCGGGCGCCGTCTCGGTCGCGGCGAGCGCGGCGAGGAGCGGGCCGCCCCCCCACCAGAGCCCGAGCACGAGCAGCTTGAAGCCGAGACTGGCGAACACCATCGCGCGAATGAAGCGCATCGCCGCCTACCTCCGTTCCGCCTGCCGTCGCCGCGCGAGGTCGTCGAGGGCGACGGCCGCCGCGCGCTCCTCCGCCGCCTCCGCCCGCTCGCGCGCGCGCGCGCGCAGCACCTCGAGCTGCCGCTCCTCGCGCCGCCGCGCGACGAGGACGTCCCGCAACCGCACGAGCTCGTGCGCGAGCCGCGCGGCCTCCGCGACGAGCCGCTCCTCGCGCCGCCGCTCGCCGACGTCCCAGGCGCGGAAGCGGGCGAGGTCCGCGCCCGTCATGCCGACGGCCGCGACGACCGCCTCGGCGCGGCGGTTCTCGACCTGCCGCGTGCGCGAGCGGACGATGGCGTCGCGGACGCCCGCCAGGGCCGTCCGCGTCGCGGCCATCTCCTCCTGCGCGCGCTCGCGGAGCTGGGTCCGCAGGCGGAGGATGCGCGTCAGCCGAAAGCGGTCCGCCATGGCCTCACGCCGCGAGCGCCGCGAGCGCCTCGGCCGCCTCCGCGAGCGTCGCCGGCTCGTCGAGCGGCTGGCGGAGGAAGGCCGCGATCGCCGGCAGCTTCCCGATCGCCTCGTCGATCGCGGCGCTCGCGCCCGCCGTGTACGCGCCGATGTTGATCAGGTCCTCGGCGTCCCGGTGGGTCGCGAGCCACGCGCGGACGCGCCGCGCGCACTCGAGGTGCGCGGGCTTCATGATGTCGATCATCACGCGCGAGACGGACGCGAGCACGTCGATCGCCGGGTAGTGGCCCTCGCTCGCGAGGCGGCGGGAGAGGACGACGTGCCCGTCGAGGAGCGAGCGTGCGGTGTCCGCGATCGGCTCGTTCATGTCGTCGCCCTCGACGAGGACCGTGTAGAGCCCCGTGATGCTCCCGTCCGGTCCTTGGCCGGCACGCTCGAGGAGCCGCGGCAGGAGCGCGAAGACCGACGGGGTGTAGCCGCGCGCCGACGGCGGCTCGCCGACCGAGAGCCCAACCTCGCGCTGCGCCATCGCGACGCGCGTGAGCGAGTCCATCATGAGGAGGACGTCCTTCCCCTGGTCCCGGAAGTGCTCCGCGATCGTGGTCGCGAGGAAGGCGCCGCGGATGCGGACGAGCGGCGGCTGGTCGGAGGTGGCGGCGACGACGACGGAGTGCCCGAGCCCGTCGCCCAGGTCGCGTTCGACGAACTCGCGCACCTCCCGGCCGCGCTCGCCGACGAGCGCGATCACGTTCACGTCCGCGCGCGTGTAGCGCGCCATCATGCCGAGGAGCGCGCTCTTCCCGACGCCCGAGCCCGCGAAGATGCCGAGGCGCTGCCCGCGCCCGCACGTGAGGAGCGCGTTGATCGCGCGGATGCCGAGGTCGAGCGGCTCGCGGATCGGGCGGCGGTCGAGGGGGTTCAGGCGGTGGCCGTAGAGCGGGTACTCGGCGTCGGCCTCGACCGGGCCGCGCCCGTCGAGCGGGCGGCCGAGGCCGTCGAGCACGCGGCCGAGCATCGCGTCGCCGACCTCGACGAGCGGGCGCTCCCGGACGAGCACGACGCGGCTCCCGGGCGCGACGCCGGCCAGATCGCCGAGCGGCATGAGGAGCACGCGTCCCGTCCGGAAGCCCACGACCTCGGCGGGGATCGGCCGCGCGCCGTCGATCGTGCAGAGCGAGCCGACGGGCGCGCCGGGGCCGCTCGCCTCGACGACGAGGCCGATCACGTCGGTGACGCGTCCCGAGACGCGGACGGGGTTCAGGTCGGCGAGCTGGCGGAAGGCGCGCGAGAAGTCGAGGTCGGCCGCGTGGGCGGCGGCCATCTGGGCGCGCAGGGCGGCGGTCTCGTCCACGCTACTCCTCCGACCGCACGAGCGCCTGCTCCGTCGCCGCGAGCTGCGTCTCGACGCCGATGTCGACCTCCCCGAAGCGGCTCTCGATGACGCACCCGCCCTCGCCGAGGCTCGGGTCCTCGACGAGGTCGAGCTCCTTCACGGCGTCGAGCGCCGCGCGGAGCTCCGGGAGCGCGTCGCGCAGGAACGTCGCGAGCCGGGGCGGCACGCGGATCGCGATCCGCTCGCGGTCGACGACGCGCCGCACGGCGGCGCGGATCATCCCGAGCCAGATCTCCGGCCGCTCCGCGAGCTCCTGCTGCACGACCTTCCGCGCGACGCCGAGCGCGAGCTCGAGGAGCTCCCGCTCGTAGCGCTCGCGGAGCCGGGTCCGGAACGCCGCCAGCTCCTCGAGCGACTTCACGAGCGACTCGCCGATCGACTCGACCTGGCTGCGCACCTCCTCGCGCCCGAGCTCGTAGCCGGCCTGGAACGCACGGCGGGCCTCGTCGCTCGTCTCGCCGCGCGGGGCCTCGGGGCCGGGAGCCGCCGACGCCGCCGGGGCGGGCGGCGGCGGCGCGGCCGTCGGATCAAACTCCCCCAGCGGGCGGAAGACGGTGTGCCCCGGCGCCGCGGGCGCCTCGACCAGCGGCGCGAAGCTAGACGACGACATCGTCGCCTCCCGCGGCGATCGTGATCTTCTGCTCGGCCTCGAGCCGGCGCACGACGGCGACGATGTTCATCTGCGCGCGCTCGACGTCCCGGAGCTTCACGGCGCCCATGGCGCTCATGTCCTCCTCGAGGATCTCCGCCGCGCGCGCCGAGATGTTCTTGAAGATCTTCTCGCGCATCGCGGGGCTCGCCGTCTTGAGCGCGAGCATCAGGTCCTCGCGGGCGACCTCCTTCAGCACGATCTGGATGTCGCGGTTCTCGAGCCGCACCATGTCCTCGAACGTGAACATGAGCTGGCGGATCGTCTCCGCAACCTCGGGCGCGTCGGCCTCGAGCTGCGTGAGCACGCGCGCCTCGACCGCCTTGTCGGCGACGTTCATGATCTCCGCCGCGATCTTCGCCCGGCCGAGCCCGGTCGCCGTCTGCGAGACGACCCCGAAGCCCTGCACCTGGTTCTGGAGGACGCTCGCGACGTCGGCGAGGACCTCCTCGCGGACGCTCTGGAGGTCGGTGATGCGGTGCACGATCTCCGGCTGGACCGCCTCCGGGAGCTGGGCGAGCACGTCGGCCGCCTGCTTCGGCGGGAGGTTCGCGAGCGTGAGCGCGATCACCTGGGGATGCTCGTTCGCGAGCACCTGCGCGAGCACGGGCGGCGGCGTCTTCTCGAGCCGCCGCGCGAGCTGCTCCTGGCCGCGCTCGATCTCGCGCAGCGCCTCGGCGTCCTGCGCGCTCTTGCCCGTCGTCGCGGCGAGGATCTGGCGCGCGAACTGCTCGCCGTCGACGAGGAAGCCGTCGCGGTCCGTGAGCCGCCGCCACGCCTCCTCGTGGACCGCGGCGGCCACCTCGCGCGGGATCGAGCGGAGGTCGGCGATCGCGGCCGCCAGCTGGCGCACCTCGGCGTCGTTCAGGTGCTTGAAGATGCGGGCGGTCGCGTCGGGACCGAGCGTCAGGAGGAGGATCGCGGCCTTCTCGAGCCCGCGCGGCGCCCCGGGGAGCGCCGGCGGCCGCGGCGGACGCGGCGTGAGCGCCGTCTCGGCCACCCGCTCACCCCACCGTCTCGCCGGTGGCCTCGTTCAGCCACTCGCGGACGAGCTGCGCCGCGCGCTCCGGGTTCTGCTGCGCGAGCGCGAGGTTCTCCTGCGTGAGCGCGCGCGCCGCGTCGGGCCCCGTCAGGCGGCCGGCGAACGCGCCGCGCGCCGCGAGCGTCCGCATCACGCCGGGCAGCACCCAGAAGAGGCCGGCGAACGCGAGCACGACGCCGACGAGCTTCCAGAGGACCGACGGCGCCCAGCGCGCGACCGTCCCCAGGATGCCCTCCGACGCGGGCAGCTCCTCGGTCTGGAACTGCACGCTCGCGATCTCGACCTTGTCGCCCCGCTGCTCGTTGAAGCCGACGGCGCTCTTCACGAGCTCCTTCAGGCGGTCGAGCTCCTCCTGCGGGCGCGGCGTGAAGACCTTCTTCCCCCCCTGCTCCGCGTACGTCCCATCGATCAGCACCGCCACCGAGAGCTGCTTCACGCTGCCGGCCGCCCCGACCGTCCGCGACACGACCTTCGAGACCTCGAAGTTCTGCGCCTCGTCGCGGCGCTCGGACTTCGGGCCCTCGCCCGGCTCCGCGGGCTGCGGCTTCTCGTTCGTCAGGTTCGCCTGCGCCCCCGCGACGCCGCCCGCGGGCCGCGCACCGGCGTTCTGCTCGCGGGTCGTGTGCGTCGACTTGAGCGCCGTCTTGTCCGGATCGTAGGTCTCCTCCGTCCGCTCGACGCGGGAGAAGTCGAGCGTCGCCGCGACCCGCGCGATGGCCCTGTCGCGGCCGACGACGGCGGCGAGCATCGACTCGACGCGCTCGCCGAGGTCCCGCTCGATCGCCTGCTGGTACTCGAGCGCGGCGCTCGACGCGCCGGTCGCGTCCACCCCGCGCCGATCCTGCGTGAGGACGTGCCCGCTCTCGTCGACCACCGTGACCGAGTCGGCGTCCATCCCCTCGACGCTCGCGGCGACGAGGTGCACGATGCCGTCGATCTGCGAGCGGGCGAGCGTGCGGCCGCTCGCGAGCTTCACGACGACGGACGCCGAGGGCCGGCGGTCGCGCGACACGAAGAGCGAGCGCTCCGGGATCGCGAGGTGGACGCGCGCGGACTCGACGCCGCCGAGCTGCGAGATCGTCCGCGCGAGCTCGCCCTGGAGCGCGCGCTGGTAGTTCAGGTGCTGGAGGAAGTCGGTCTGGCCGAGGCTCTGCTTGTCGAACACCTCGAAGCCGACGCCGCCGCCCGCCGGGAGCCCGCGGCTCGCGAGCGCGAGGCGGAGGTCGTAGAGCTTCTCCGCCGGCACGAGCACCGCCCGCCCGCCGTCGTCGAGCTGGTACTCGACCTTCTGCGCGCGCAGCTCCTGCACGATGGCCGCCGCGTCGCTCTCGGAGAGGTTCGTGAAGAGCGGGCGCATGAGGGGCCGCTGGACCCACCACGCGAGCCCGAGGATCGCGGCGGTCGAGCCGACGCCGACGACGAGGAGCGTCGCGCGCCGCGCGGGCGGCTGCGCCATGAAGAACGCCCAGACCTGCGCCACGATCTGCTGGAGCCGCCCCATCGCCCTGCCTCACACCTGCATCCGGAGCACTTCCTGGTACGCCTCGACGATCTTGTTCCGCACCTGCATCATGAGCCGGAACGAGAGGTCCGCCTTCTGCACCGCGAGCATCGTGTCGTGGAGCGTCGCCTGGCCCCCCGTCGCGAGCGACTGGATCGCCGTGTCGGCCTCCTGCTGGAGGCTCTGCACCTGGGCGAGGGAGTCCTCGAGCACCTGCCCGAACGAGCGCGCGCCGCCGCCCGCCGCCGCCCCCTCCGGGCGCGCCGGCGCGAGCTCCGGGAGTCCTCCGCCGATCCGCGTGACGTCCATCGTCAGCCGCCGATCGACAGCGCGGCGTCCGCCATCCGCTTCGCCGCGTTCACCGCCTGGACGTTCGCCTCGTAGGCGCGCGTCGCGGTCATGAGGTCGACCATCTCCGTCACCGGGTTCACGTTGGGGTAGGCGACGAAGCCGTCACGGTTCGCGTCGGGATGCCCGGGGTCGAACACCATCCGCGGCGGCGAGGCGTCCTCGATCACGTCCGCGACGGCGACGCCCTGACGGACGCCGCGGTCGGACAGCTCCTCGATGGTCGCGGCGAAGTCGCTCTCGAGCGCCTGCGAGACGAGGACGACGTCGCGCCGGCGGTAGGGGCCGCCCTCCGGCGTCCGCGTCGTCGAGGCGTTCGCGAGGTTCGACGCGATCGTGTCGAGCCGCAGCCGCTCGGCGCGGAGCCCGGTGGCGGAGATGTCGAACGAGCTTCCGAGGTTCATCAGCGTGTCCCTTCTATGGCCGCGCGGAGGAGCCGGATGCGGAGATCGAGGATCTTCGCGAGCGCCACGTAGCGGCCGTCGTTCGCGGCGAGCTTCGCCATCTCAAGATCGAGGTCGACGCTGTTCCCGTCGGGCCGGGCCGGGGCGCTCGCGTCCTCGACGACGGCCGGCGCGTCCGCGGGATCGTTTTCCGTGCGCTCGGCGGCGAAGGCGTCGCGGAGCGCGCGCTCGAAGTCGAGCTCCTGCGCCTTGAAGCCGGGCGTCTCGACGTTCGCCAGGTTCGACGCGAGGACCTCGTGCCGCCGCGCGTGCAGCGTGAGCGCGTCGGCGAGGCCCCGCATGGTCGGGTCGAAGAGGATGCTCGCCATCACGCCGTCCCCTCAGCAAGTTCCATTCCGCGATCCCCCGTCCCGCGGGCGCGGCGCGTGCGCGCCGGCCGGGTCAACTTCCCGTCAGGAGGCCCGGCTCGAGGTCGCCCCGCTGGCGGTACTCGGCGAGCTTGTTCCGGAGCGTGCGGATGCTGATGCCGAGGAGCCGCGCGGCCTGCGTCCGGTTGTTCCTCGTGCGCTTCAAGGTGTCGACGATGAGCCGCCGCTCCATCTCGCGCACCGTGAGCCCCGCCAGGCTTCCGCCGATCTGGAGCGGCGCCCGGCTCTCGCCCTCGAAGTCGGCCGGCTCGAGCACGGGCGCGCGCGCGAGGAGCGCCGCCCGCTCGATCGCGTTCTCGAGCTCGCGGACGTTCCCGGGCCAGGGCCGGTTGCGCAGCGCCTCCCGCGCCGCCGGCGAGAGGACGAGCTTCCGGCCCGCGCCGAAGCGCTCGAGGAAGTGCGTCGCGAGGAGATCGATGTCGCCGCGCCGCTCGCGAAGCGGCGGCAGGGCGAGCGGGATGACCGTCAGGCGATAGTAGAGGTCCTCGCGGAACTTCCCGCGGTCGACCAGCTCGCGGAGCAGGCGGTTCGTCGTCGCCACCACGCGGACGTCGACGGGCACGGGCGCCGTGCCGCCCACGCGGTCGATCTCGTACTCCTGGAGGACGCGGAGCAGCTTCGCCTGGAGCCCGAGCTCCATCTCGCTGATCTCGTCGAGGAGGATCGTGCCGCCGTTCGCGAGCTCGAACTTGCCGATCTTCCGGCCGATCGCGCCCGTGAACGCGCCGCGCTCGTGGCCGAAGAGCTCGCTCTCGAGGAGGTCGCGCGGCAGCGCGGCGCAGTTGACGGCGACGAACGGCCGGCCGCGCCGGCTCCCGTGCTCGTGGAGGTAGCGGGCGAGCAGCTCCTTGCCCGTGCCGCTCTCGCCCTGCACGAGGACGGGCGCCCGCGACGAGGCGACGCTCTCGGCGATCTCGAGCATCCGCTGCATGCCCGGATCGCGCGTCACGATCGTCCGCCGCCGGGGCGCGCTCGCCTCCGCCCCGCGCGCGCGGCCGCCGCCGCGCACGTCGGTCCCGGTCGCGTCGCGCGTCCGCTCGCCGAGCGCGCGGGTCGCGAGGTGGAGGAGGTCGCCGGGCGAGAACGGCTTCGTCAGGAAGTCGAACGCGCCGAGCTTCATCGCCGCGACCGCGTCCTCCACCGTGCCGTGCGCCGTGATGACGATGACGCCCGCGTCGGCGCCGGCGAGCCGCGCCTCGCGCACGAGCTCGAGCCCGCTCATGCCGGGGAGCCTCAGGTCCGTCACCAGGAGGTCCACGGCGTCCCCTGCCCCGTCCCGGAGCCGCGCGAGCGCCTCCTCGGCGGTCGCCGCCTGCTCGACCGTGAAGCCGCCGCGCGCCAGCACCTCGGTCAACCCCGCGCGCATGGCGGGCTCGTCGTCCACCACGAGGATCCGTCGCGTCTCGTTCATCGCTCTCTCCTCACTCCACCCGATCGCCGCGCGCGCCGCCCTCGGGCGCCGGCAGGACGACCGTGAAGGTCGACCCCCGGCCGACCTCGCTCTCGACCCGGAGCTCCCCGTCCATCGCGGCGAGGAGGGCGCGCGCGACGGTGAGCCCGAGGCCCGTGCCGCGCGTCCGCGTCGTGTAGAAGGGCTTGAAGATTTTTTCGCGCGCCTCCGGCGCGATGCCGCAGCCCGTGTCGGCGACGGCGATCCGCGCGCGCGTCTCGTCGGCCGCCGCGCTCACCGTGAGCGTCCCGCCCTCCGGCATCGCCTGGACGGCGTTCCGCACGAGGTTCAGGAGCACGGGGCGGAGGAGGTCCGGGTCGCCGAGCGCCGGCACGAGCGGGCGCGCCCAGCGACGCTCGACCGTGACGCGGCTCGCGGCACGGAGGTCCGTCGTGTAGCGGAGCGCGTCCTCGACCAGCGCCGCGCAGTCGACGACCAGGCGGCGGGGCGCCGGGTTGCGGGTGAACTCGAGCAGGTTCGTCACCAGGTGGTTCAGGTCGACGATCCCGCTCGCGATCTGCTGCGCGAGCCGCTGCGCCTCCGGCTGGTCGCGCAGGTCCTGGAGGAGGAGGCCCGTGAAGAGCTCCATCGCGCCGAGGGGGTTGCGGACCTCGTGCGCGAGCATGGCGGCCATCTCGCCCATCGCCGCGAGGCGGCTCTGGCGGAGCGCCTCGGCCTCGAGCCGCCGCTCGCGCTCGAGGCTCGCGGCGAGGAGCCGGTTCTTCTCCTCGAGCTCGCTCGTGAGCGCGGCGACGCGCTCCTGGAGGCCCGCGTACTCGCGCTCGAGCCGGGCCGTCGCCGCAGCGAAGTGCTCGAACGCCTGCTTGAGCCCGCCGAGCTCCGCGACGCGCGGGGCCGGCATGGCGACGACGCGCGCGCTCATGGCGTCGCCGTCTCCGGCGCGATCACGCGGCTCGCGACCGCCGCCGCGCGGCGGACGAGCGGGTCGTCCGCGCCGCCGAGGTCGCGGAGCG